>CAJUDT010000004.1 GCA_910585415.1 uncultured Flavonifractor sp. | reverse complement strand
AACCCGCCGGAGGCGGGACCAGAAAACGAATCGTAGGGAGTATCGAGGAAGAGGCACCACCCCCCCCAAAAAAAAAGCAAGGACCAGCTAACGAACCGCAGAGATTACCGTAGAAAAAGTATCAATCATTCTCATTCATTCCGCAGCACTTTTTATACTTCTTCCCACTCCCACAGGGACAAGGATCATTCCTCCCAGGCTTTTTAACCTTTTTGACTGGTTGTTTTTTCACAGTCTGATCCCCACCGGCGCTCTCGCCGGTAACTTTCGCCACGCGTTCACGCTTCACACTGGCCCCGGTCTGAATCCGGGCCAGATACACCCTGCGGAGCGTTTCCTCTTGGATAGCGGCAATCATCTGCTCGAACATCTCGTAGCCTTCCCGCTTATACTCCACCACCGGGTCGCTCTGTCCATATGCCCGCAGGCCAATGCCCTGCCGCAGCTCCGTCATATTGTCCAGGTGGTCCATCCAATACTCGTCCACCACCCGAAGCATCATCACCCGCTCCAGCTCCCGCATCAGCGGTTCACCCAAAGCCTTCTCCTTCTGCCCATACAGGTCCGCCGCCCGCTCATGGAGCAAATCAATCAGCCCCTGAGCATCATACTGCTCCAGCTCATGGTCGCTGAACTTAAACTCGTCAGGACGCAGAAACACCCCCCGGAACTGGGCGCAAGTCTCCCGCCAGCCCTCGGCATCCATGTGCTTGAGCTCTCCCATATGGGCGTTGACTTCATTGGAAATCACCGTGGTGAGCATGTTCTGCACCGACTCCTGAAGGTTCTCCCCGTCCAGCACCTTCCGGCGCTGCTCGTAAATCACCTTTCGCTGCGTATTCATCACGTCGTCGTACTCCAGCACCGTCTTACGGGTCTGGAAGTTCCGGGACTCCACCTGTTTCTGAGCATTCTCAATGGCCCCGGACAAAATCTTTGCGTCAATGGGGGTATCCTCGTCCACACCCATGCGCTCCATCATACCCATGACCCGCTCGGAGCCGAACAGGCGCATGATATCGTCCTCCAGGGACAGGAAGAAGCGGCTCTCGCCAGGGTCCCCCTGACGGCCCGCACGGCCCCGGAGCTGATTGTCAATCCGGCGGGATTCGTGGCGCTCGGTGCCCAGGATGAACAGACCGCCCACCTCCCGGACCTTGTCGGCCTCCTGCTGAATCTCCTCCTTGTACTTGGCCTCCGCCTCGGCATACCGGCGGCGGGCGTCCAGAATCTCCTGGTTATCCGTCTCCGCAAAGCCGGTGGCCTCCGCGATAAGCTCGTCCGAGAGGCCCGCCTTGCGCAGGTCCGCCTTGGCCAGGAACTCCGCGTTGCCCCCCAGCATAATATCGGTGCCGCGGCCAGCCATGTTGGTGGCCACCGTCACCGCGCCGAACTTGCCCGCCTGGGCCACAATTTCCGCTTCCTTCTCGTGGAACTTGGCGTTCAGGACGTTGTGCTTAATGCCCTTGCGCTTGAGCATGGCCGAGAGCTGCTCCGACTTCTCAATGGAGATGGTGCCCACCAGCACCGGCTGGCCCTTCTCGTGACACTGGGCAATCTGCTCCACAATGGCCCGGAACTTGCCCACCTCGTTTTTATACACCACGTCGGGGTTGTCCTTGCGGGCCAGAGGCTTATTGGTGGGAATCTCCACAATATCCAGGGCGTAGATGGTCCCAAATTCCTCTTCCTCGGTCATGGCGGTACCCGTCATGCCAGAGAGCTTGCCATAGAGGCGGAAATAGTTCTGGAACGTAATGGTCGCCAGGGTCTTGGACTCACGGGCCACCTCCACATGCTCCTTGGCCTCAATGGCCTGGTGGAGGCCCTCGGAGTACCTTCTCCCGTACATGAGGCGGCCGGTGAACTCGTCTACGATGATAACCTCTCCATCCTTCACCACGTAGTCAATGTCCCGCTTCATGAGGCCCCGGGCCCGGATGGCCTGATTGATATGGTGGGAGAGGGTGGTGTTCTCCGGGTCGGCCAGATTCTCCAGCTGGAACTGCTGCTCGGCCTTGGACACGCCTCGGGCGGTGAGGGTGACGGTGCGGGCCTTCTCGTCCACGATATAGTCCGCGTCCACGTCGGGGTCCTCTTCCTCCTTGGTGTCCACACTAGTGACCCGCTGGCCCTTCAGGCGGGAGACAAAGGAATCCACAATGGTATAGAGCTGGGTGGACTTGTCCCCCTGACCGGAGATGATGAGGGGGGTACGGGCCTCGTCGATGAGGATGGAGTCCACCTCGTCCACAATGGCGAAGGCATGGCCCCGCTGGACCATTTCGTGGGCGTAGATGGCCATATTATCCCGCAGGTAGTCAAAGCCAAACTCATTGTTGGTTCCATACGTGATATCGGCGTCATAGGAGGCCTTCCGGTCCTTGGGGTTGACGTCGTGAATCACCAGACCCACGGTGAGGCCCATGAAACGGTACACCTTGCCCATCCACTCAGAGTCGCGCTTGGCCAGATAGTCGTTGACCGTGACGATATGCACGCCCTCCCCCGCCAGGGCGTTCAGGTAGGCGGGCAGGGTGGCTACCAGAGTCTTGCCCTCGCCGGTTTTCATCTCGGCAATGCGCCCCTGGTGGAGAATGATGCCGCCAATGAGCTGCACCCGGTAGGGCTTCATGCCCAGCACCCGCCACGCGGCCTCCCGGCAGGCGGCAAAGGCCTCGGGAAGAATGTCGTCCAAGGTCTCCCCGTTTTTCAGGCGCTCCTTGAACTCCGGGGTCTTGGCCTGAAGCTCCTGGTCGGTGAGGGCGGAGTAGGTCCCCTCCAGCGCCTCAATCTTGTCCGCGATGGGCTTGATGGACCGCAGCTCCTTTTCCGAGGTGGTGCCAAACAGCTTTTTCAAAAGTCCCATGGTTATCTGTTCACCTTTCTGATTCCAAGCCCCGTAGGGCCGTGATGCCAAATGGATTGAATTTACCAGTTTAGAAGTATAACACATTTACCACCAATAAAAAAGGGGAAATTGTGAATAAACTGCGAAACTGATAGGAAAGCGGAGCCAGACCCCCTAAACGGGTCCCGGCTCCGCTTCGTTTCGCGTCCAGGGAAGCGAGGTTACATGGACAACAGCCGTTTCCGGCTCCAGGCTCCGCCGTGCCAGCGCCAGAGGAAGAGCAGCGCCCGCAGGCACTCATCGCAGGCCATTGCAATCCACAGCCCCACAAGCCCCAGGTCAAAGACCACGGCCAGCAGCAGTCCTCCCCCCACGGCGGTGAGCCACGCGCTGATGACGCAGATGGTAATGGGGAACCGGATGTCCCCGCAGGCCTGAAGACTGCGGCACATGACCAGATTGACCGCCCGGCCCAGCTCCAGGGGGATTTCGATGAGCATAATGACCTGGAACAGCTCCAGCACCTGCGCGTCCTGGGTGAACAGGGCCAGCATGGGCCGGCAGAACACCCAAAGCAGTGTGGACACCAGGGCGGAGATACTCACCGCCGCCAGGAGGGTGCGCTTGACGCTCCGGCTGGTCTCCACGGTCTTTTCCGCTCCCATCAGCCGGGCGACCACCACCTGAGCCGCCTGGGACACCGCCGAGGCGAACATATAGGAGAGCATCGCAAACAGATTGGCGTACACCCGTGTATTGATGACAGCGAGGGTAAAGCCGTTGCAGATGGACTGAATGCAGATTTGCGACAGGTCGTAGGACAGGGACTCCCCGCCGGTGGGCAGGCCAATGCGCAGCAGGCGGCGGAGCTGGTCCCTGGGGAAGGGGCGCAGCAGGTCCAGCTTGAGCACCGGGCCGAACCGGCGGCGGAAGCGCAGGGCAATCAGCACCACCCCGGCCATACGGGACAGGTCGCTGGACAGAGCCGCACCCGCCGCGCCCAGGGCGGGCAGGCCAAAGGCCCCGTTGATGAACACCGCGTTGCCCGCGATATTCAGGAGGTTCATCGCCACGGAGATGAGCATACTCTCCTTCATGAGCTGGCTGCTGCGGAAAAAGGCGGTGTAGGTCAGGAACACCGACTGGAACACCATGCCCCCGCCGATGATGCGGATATACAGGCAGGTTTCCCCAAAAATCTCCGGGGGCACCTGCATCAACGTGAAGATGGGACCGCACAGAGCCATGAGCAGCAGGCCCATGCCCAGGCCGAACAGGCCGTTGACCAGCAGGGAGACGGCATATGTCTCGTTGACCCGGCGGGTGTCCTCCGCGCCGATGTACTGGGAGATGAGAATGGTCGCGGCGGTACACACCACCGAGAACACAATCAGCAGCAGGTTTGTAATTTGGTTGGCGTTGCCGATGGCCCCCACACTGTTGGGGTCATACCAGCCCACCATAATCTGATCGGCGTTGCCCACCAGCATCTGAAGGAGCAGCTCGATAAAAATGGGCCAGGTCAGGGAGGCGATTGGGTTCTCTCCCCGCCGCCGGAGGGCGGGACGGGGCGCGGAGGCAGTCTTTACCATAGGGGCACCTTGCTTTCTTGCTTATTTCAACCGGCTTATTATACTAATTCTACCAGCTTGGCGGGAAAGTCCGCAGGACCTTTTTGACAAGCTGGTATTATAAGGCTTTCCTTTGAAAAAGCAAGTGGGAAAACCGCTGTGTTTTCCCATCGCGGAGGCGGGTTTTCCGTCAAAACGGCGACAGCGACAGCCGGTCCCTCCGCGTAGACGGAGGGACCGGCTGTATGGGATTTACTCGGCGGAAATCATATAGTAGTACACCGGCTGTCCCCCGGACAGCAGTGTGATTTCTGCGTTGGGGCAGGCGTCGTTGAAAATCTTGAGGGCCTTTTGGGCCTCCTTCTCGGTGACGTCCTCTCCATAGAAGATGTTGATAAACTCCGCCTCCTGCTGCGGCTGGGCCTCCGCCAGGCGTTTCAGGAGCTTATCCAGTTTTCGGTCAGTACCGAAAAGCTGGTGCTCCGACAGGGCCAGATAATCCCCCCGCTTGATGGCGAAGCCGCCGAAATCGGAGTCACGGGCGGCGTAGGTAATCTCAGAGGTGGCGACGGTGCTCAGGGCCTCGCTCATGGCGGCGGTATTGTCCCCCTCTTCCCCCTCGGGGTCCAGGACCATCAGGGCGGAAATGCCCTGGGGCACGGTCTTGGTGGGCAGGACCACCACCCGCTTCCCCTCGGCCAGGGGGACGCACTGCTGGGCGGCCATGATGATGTTCTTGTTGTTGGGCAGCACGTAGACGATTTCCGCCGGGGTCTTGTCAATCTCCCGCATGATGTCCTCGGTGGAGGGGTTCATGGTCTGTCCGCCGCTGATAACCCCGTCGGCCCCCAGGTCCCGGAACACGTCCGCCAGACCCTTTCCAGCGGCTACGGCGACCACGCCGTACTTTTTCTCCGGCGGGGCAATGGAACGGCCCTGGCGCTCCTCGGAGGAAGGGGGCAGCTCGCTGTCGTCCAGGTCGTCGGTGCTCTGGACGTGCCGCCCGGCGGCCAGATCGTCCCGCTGGGTGCGCATGTTCTCAATCTTGGCCAGCTCCAGGGTGCCGTATTTCTGGGCTTCCTCCAGGGCCAGACCGGGGGTGTTGGTATGGACATGGACCTTGAAGGCGTCGTCGCTCTCGCCGATGACCAGACTGTCCCCGATGCTGTTCAGATAGGCCCGCAGGGGCTCCAGGGGCTTTTCCTCCGTCTTGCGGACGATGAACACCGTGTCAAAGGCAAAGGTGATTTCCTCGTCGCTGAGGGCGGCGAAGTCCGCCTTCTCCCGCTCCACGGGGGCCTCGTCCCCCCCCTCGGGCAGGGGGAGTCCCCGCAGGGAATCCAGCATTCCCTGGAGGATGGCCAGAAAACCCTTGCCGCCGGCATCCACCACACCGGCCTTTTTCAGCACGGGGTTTTGGTTGATGGTGTCGGCCAGGGCGAGCTCGCCCTCGGCAATGGCGGCTTCCAGCACGGCCTCCGGGTCCTGGGGCGTCTCCCGGGCGGCGGCGGCGGCCTTGGCGGCGGCCAGACGGGACACCGTCAAGATGGTGCCCTCGGCGGGCTTCATAACCGCCTTGTAGGCGGCGGCTACGCCGAAGTCCAGGGCGATGGCCAAATCCCGCCCGTCAATGGCGTCCTTGTCCTTGACGGCCTTGCCGAAGCCCCGGAAGAGCAGGGACAGAATGACCCCCGAGTTCCCGCGGGCCCCCCGCAGCAGGGCGGAGGCGGTCACAGAGGCCGTTTCCCCCGCCGTCTTGGGCTGGCGGCGGCGGAGCTCCGCAGCGGCGGTGGCGATGGTGAGGCTCATGTTGGTGCCGGTGTCCCCATCGGGAACCGGGAAAACATTCAGTTCATTGATCTGCTGCTTTTGCAGATTGATGGAGGCTGCGGCGTGAATGATGGCCTGGGCCAGGGCGGCGCCGTCGATACACTCTCTCATGTCTGTGTTCCTTCCTTTCGATGACAGCGGCGCGCTCAACCGATGACCATGGAGTCGATGCACACATCAACATTGCGCACCTGGGCCCCGGTGGAGCGGCTGACGATATAACGCACCTCGCTCATGATAGAGCGGCTGACCGCCATCAGATTCACTCCGTTGTCCACCATGATGTGGAGCTCAATGGAGACGGAGCTGTCGTCGTGATGGGTGACCTTGACGCCCTTATCCATAGCCTCCCGCCGGAGCAGATGAACCAGGCCGTCCTTGGCGGAGCGGATGGCCATGCCTTTGACGCCGTAGCAGTTGGTGGCGGCGGCGCCGGTGATGTGGGTGAACACCTCACTGCTGATGGTGATTTCTCCCTTGTCGGTATGCAGCTTCATACTTCCCTTCCTTTCCTGGGGTCTTTTGAGCAGCCGTCCGCGCCAGGGGTGCAGGCGGGTTTCTTTTCATTCGTTCTCTTATTGTATTCTATTTTCCTCCAAAATACAAGGGAAAAAAGTTTGCCCTGCGTAAAATTGGACGCTTCAGACAGTTGAAAAAACACTTTGACCGAAGGATTCGGAGGGAAAGATAGTGTGAAAGAAAACCGTCAGGGTTTTCTTTCACGTCGGAATCACAAACTTTTAGAACTTTTTCAAAGGTTCTAAAAGTTTCATCAGCTCGGCAGAAAAGTTCTGGCGGAACTTTTCTGCCAAGCTGGCTTGTTTTTTTCCCGGAAAGCGTGTACACTGATATAAGTGAGGAAAACCCCACAGGATGAACAGAAGGAGGCCCAATCATGAAGAGGTTTTTGGCTTGTTTGCTCAAGCTGGCCGGAATGCTGGCCCTGCTCGGCGCCGCGGCCTACGCGGTGGCGGTCAACTGGGAGCGCATTGCGGCGGCGGCGGAGCGGCTCAAGGACGCCCTGACGGAGTGGAAGCTGTGCGCCTGCCGTCACGAGGAGGACGACTACGCCGACTTTACCGACTGCACCGACTGGGAGGAAGGCTGCTGAAGCCGGGACTCCCCCGCCCCACCGAAAACGGACCTGAGCCCCGCCCTGGGCGCTCGGGTCCGTTTTTTTGCCGCACCCTTTTCCGGCGGCGGAATAGGATGGGATAGTCCGAATACGGAGGGGGAGCGCTATGAGACAAGAGCTGAATATCTGGGTAGCCGGGGGCGACATGCGCCAGGCCAAGCTGGCCGAGCTGCTGGCGGAGGACGGACACAGTGTACATACCTTTGGACTGGAGCGGCTGGGGACCATACCCGGCGCCCATCTGGAGGAAACCACGGCGGATATGCGTCTGGCCGACTGCGTGGTGCTCCCCCTGCCGGCGGCGGGGGAGGGGAGTTTGCTCAACGCCCCCCTCTCGGCGGGGCGGCATCCCCTGTCCCACCTGCTGGACGCCCTGCGGCCCAGTCAGGTCATCTGCGCGGGGATGGTCCGTCCCCAGGTGGCCGCAATGGCCGCTGACCGGGGGCTCACCCTCCATGACTACTTTGCCCGGGAAGAGCTGGCCGTGGCCAACGCCGTGCCCACCGCCGAGGGGGCCATTCAGATTGCCATGGAGGAGCTGCCCATCACCATCCACGGGGCCCGTGCCCTGGTCATTGGATACGGGCGGCTGGGCCGGGCGCTGTCCCAGCGGCTGGCGGCCCTGGGGGCCAAGGTCAGTGTGGCCGCCCGGAAATATGCCGACCTGGCCTGGGCGGAAAGCTGCGGGTACGGCATTGAGCACACCGGGCAGCTGGAGGGCTGGCTGTGCTGCTACGACCTGGTGGTCAACACCGTCCCCGCCCGGGTTCTGGACCGGAAGGGGCTGGAGGACCTCCAAAGCGGCTGTCTGGTCATTGATTTGGCCTCCAAGCCCGGCGGGGTGGACCTGGAGGCTGCGGCCCAGCTGGGGGTCAAGGTGGTCTGGGCCCTCTCGCTGCCTGGGAAGGTGGCTCCGGTCACCGCCGGGCGGAGCATCAAGACCACCATCTACAACATCCTACACGAGTTGGGAGTGTGACTATGGATTCCATCAAAGTGGGGTTCGCCTTCTGCGGCTCCTTCTGTACTTACGCCAAGGCCCTGGAGACGTTGGAGCGGGTCAAGGCCCGATACGGCGACGTGACCCCCATCGTCTCTCCGTCGGGTGTGGACATCGACACCCGTTTCGGCAATGCCCATGACCACCTGCGGGAAATGGAGCGCATCTGCGACAGGAGGGTCATCGACAGCATCGCCAAGGCCGAGCCCATCGGCCCCAAGGGGCTGCTGGATGTACTGGTAATCTGCCCCTGCACCGGGAACACCCTGGGCAAGCTGGCCTGCGGCATCACCGACACCGCCGTGACCATGGCCGCCAAGGCCCACCTGCGCTGCGGCGGGCCGGTGGTGCTGGCCGTGGCCACCAACGACGGCCTGTCCGCCAGCGCCAAAAACATCGGGGCGCTGCTGGACAAAAAGCATGTCTATTTTGTCCCCTTCCGGCAGGACGACCCGGCGGAAAAGCCCACCTCTCTGGTGGCCGACTTCTCCCTGGTGCCGGAAACCATCGACGCGGCCCTTCGGGGGCAGCAGCTCCAGCCGGTGCTTTTGGCTCCGCTGGGGGCATAACCGAAAAGCGGTCCCCGCCGTCCAATCAGAGACGGCGGGGACCGCTTTTTTATGCCTGCTTCTGCCAGTCGGCGGGGTACACGAAGTACAGGAACCGGGCGTGTCCAGTGACGGAAAACTGAATGCTGCTCCCCTTGGGAATATAGAGCAGCTCCCCCGGTCCGGCGGAGATTTTGTCCCCGTTGATGAGGATATCCAGCCGTCCGCTGATAACATAGTCCATCTCGTCATAGTTCAGTGTCCAGGGGAAGGCCGTATCCGTCATTTCCATAATCCCCGCCCCCAGCCGGGGGCTCTCCTGAAGGGTGAACAGGTCGCGGGTATACACCCGGTCCCCTGCCCGGCCGGTGTCCAGCCGGTGGGACTCGTCCACACCCAGGGCCGGGACCTTCACCGCCCGGACCCCGTGGGCCCCTCCGCCCAGCCGCTCCAGGAGCATTTGACGGACCATCTGTTCCAGCGCCTGCCTATCCATGGGCCCCCTCCGTTTCCTTCCGGGTGAGCACCATGGCCACCAGAATGCCGCCAATGCCCCCCACCAGCTTGCCCACAATCATGGGGAGAATCATCTCCGCGTCAAACCCGGCGGTGAACCCCAGGTGATCCCCGAACACAAAGGCCGCCGACACCGCAAAGGCCACGTTGATTACCTTGCCCCGGCGGTCCATCTCGTGGAACATCTGGAACATGGGAATATCGTTGGCCAGGGTGGCCACCAGTCCCGCCGCCGACACGTCGTTCATCCCCAGCACCCGCCCCAGGGCCAGCAGGGGCTTTTTGAACACCTTGGTAATCACGTACACCAGCGGAAAGGCCCCCGCCAGCACCAGGGCGATGTCCCCCACCACGGCGATGCCCTCCTCAATGGGATTCATGCCGGGAATGAGGGTCAGCGGGGTGAGCTTTTCCACAATGGCCGCAGCCAGACCGACGGTGATGACAATCACCACCGCCTTGCCGAACACCTGAAAGCCCTTCACCATGCCGTTGGGAATCAGCCACAGGCCCAGGGCGATGAGTACGGCAATCAGCGCAATGGGAATCAAATTGCGCAGGACCATCCCCACCGGGAAGCCCGCCAGCACGCCCCCCGCGAAGCTCCCCACCGGCACCGTAATCACGCCGGCCAGCACGCCGGAGGCCAGATAGGGCCGGTCCTCCGCCCGAATGATGCCCAGGCCCACGGGAATGGTGAACACGATGGTAGCCCCCAGCATGGAGGCCACAATGAGCCCGGCAAACCGCCCCGCCTCCGGGGTCAGGGCCAGCTCCTGGGCCAGAGGGGCTCCCCCCATGTCGTTGGCCAGGATGGTTCCGGCAAACATGGCCGGGTCGGCCCCCAGGAGGCGGTAAACCGGCGTCACCACCGGGCCCAGCACCCGGGAGAGCACCGGGGCCAGACAGATGATACCCACCATGGACAGGGCCAGGGAGCCCATGGCGGTAATTCCCTCCTCGAACTGCTCCCCCAGGCCCAGACGGCCTCCCAGGATGCGGTCAACCGCTCCGATGGCCATAAAAATCACCATCAGATATACGATAATTTCATTGATGGACACTCCAAAGGTCCCCTTTCGTTACGTGTGCCCGCGGAGCAGGCCAATCCCCATCTCCCGCAGGCGGCGCTCCATGGCGGTGAATTTCTCATACACCCCCCGGGGCGCGGTGCGGCGGTAACGCTTGTACTCCAGCCCCTGGGGCAGGACAAAGACCTTCTCCCCCCGGAGCAGGGCGGCAAGCACTGCCTCCCCCTCCGGGCTCAGGGGGACGGCCAGGGAGAGCAAGGCCATATCCTGAAGGGGCAGGCTGGTAATCACCAGACCCTCCCTCCGCCGCTCCAGGGTCATACCAGAATCAGTCCCCGGTCCCCCTTGCGAAACCCGCAGGCGTTGGCTTCATCGTAGTCGATGTGTACCGCCGCGGCGAATTTGGGGGACACCCGGACCTCCACCCCCTCCAGCACCAGGGGGCGGCTGGTGAAGCACCGCAGGCGGACCTCCTGCCCGCTGCGCACCCCAAAGCGCTCCGCGTCCTGGGGGGTCATGTGAATGTGCCGCTTGGAGACCATCAGCCCCCGGTCCAGGTACAGGGTCCGCTCCCCGTGGCGCAGGGTGATGCCGGGTGTGCCCTGCACGTCCCCGGACAGGCGCACCGGGGGCGTAATCCCCAGGGCCACCGCGTCGGTGAGAGAAATTTCCACCTGGCTTTCCTCCCGGACGGGGCCCAGAATGACCACATTGCGCACCTGCCCCTTGGGGCCCTCCAGGGTCACCCGCTCGGCGCAGGCGAACTGCCCCGGCTGGGACAGATCCTTCACCCGGCTGAGTTCATAGCCGGGGCCAAAGAGGGCCTCCAGGTCCCGCCGGCACAGGTGGACGTGGCGGCCGCTGGCCTCGATCTCCACCGTGAGGCGGTCAATGAGCACCTGGGCCAGACGGTCCAGACAGAGGGTACTAGCTGCGTTCATAGCGTCCCGCCTTTCGTTTTATCATCAAAATCCACAGCAGGGAGGACAGGCGGTTGAGCCCCAGCAGCAGGTCCGGCCGGGTGACGCTCCCTTCCTCCCCCCGGAAGGCCCCATAGGCCGCAAGCTCCGTCCGCCGGACGGATGTGCGCACCTTGTTCAGGGCCAGCAGGGCGGGGCCGTCGGTGTAGTGGGGGAGAAAATGGCTCTGTCCGTAGTATTGTTCCGGGTAGTGGGAGTGCTCCCGCAGCTCCTCCGGGCCATAGCCGCACAGGCGGACCTCCCCCACCGGCTCTTCCAGCACGTCGAAGCGGATGAACCGCCGGACAAAGGCGAGGACTTCTTCCAGCTCCTCCGCCAGACCGTGCAGGCCCTCCCCCGCCGCCGCCTGCTGGGCCAGGAGAATTTCCGCCTCCAGTGTGTCGATGCACCCGCGGAAGGCAATGCGGGGGTGGTCCTTAAAGACCAGCACATTTCCCCGCAGGTGGGTCATGTGCTCCGGCTTCTCCAGCAGCGCCGCCCCAAAGAGGGTCTGGTACTTGGGGGCGGGGGCGCTACCCTCCTGGGCCTTCCCCTGGGGGTAGACCACCTCCACCCGATGGCGCTGGAGGTAGTCCCTGGCCCCCGGCGTGAGCACCTGGTCCCGGCGGACCACCACCGGCCCCCGGCTCCCGTTGCCGGACATGCGGCGCACGTCCTCTTCGCTCAACAGGGACACGGCCGCTTACCCGTTGTACTCGTCCTTGGCGTGGGGAAGAATCTGGTCCACCTCCGCGTGGGGCCGGGGAATCACGTGGACGGAGATGAGCTCTCCCACCTTCTCCGCGGCGGCGGCGCCCGCGTCGGTAGCGGCCTTCACCGCTCCCACGTCGCCCCGGACCATGACGGTCACCAGACCGCCGCCCACCTGCTCCTTGCCGACCAGCTGGACGTTGGCCGATTTGACCATGGCGTCGGCGGCCTCAATGGCCCCCACCAGCCCCTTTGTCTCTACCATACCCAGCGCGTTTGTATTCGCCATAGCGTTGCTGCTCCTTTCCTTTGCCGCCCTGCCGGGGGCGGGGCGCTCCGGCACTGCCGGAATCGTGTGTTCTGCCGCCTGCACGGCGCTGGAGCGCTTTCCAGCGGCGCGGGTGCGTTTGGCGGCTGGTTTCGGTTTGGCCCCCTCCGGGTGGGCGGCGGCATAGCTGCCGCTGCCGGCCCCCTTGTGCTGCTCCGCCTGGGCGGCGCTCTCCGGGGGGACATGGGGCGCGCCGCCCACCGTCCCGCCCGCCGCGTGATGGGTGGGCAGAACCGGGCGCTCCTGGTCGTCCTCCATGCCCTGGGGCGTCTCCGCCATCAGGGAGTTGGACAGGGCCTGGACCTCCTGCAAAATGGCCTCCTGGGGGTTCAGCAGGACCCCGTCGGCATTGACCTCGCTCATACTCTCAGCCTCCTGAGAATCTGGTCAACCAGCTGCTCCAGGCCGGGCAGGGCCTCCGCCCCGGCCGTCTCATAGGGGGAGGAAACGGCCCCTTGGCGCAGATCCTCCAGCTCCCGGACGCCCCAGGCGGCCCGCTTGATGTTGATGAGGTCCAGGGGGCCGATGTTGTTGGAGCTGGAGGACCCGCCCACCGCGCCGCACCCCAGTGTGAGGGCGGGGAAGAGGCATGTGGTCGCCCCGATGCCCCCCAGGGAGGCGGCGGTGTTCACCAGCACCCGGCTGGCGGGGACCTCCTGGGCAAAGCGCCGGACCACCTGCTCGTCCTGGGCGTGGATGGCGAAGGTGTGGCCCGCGCCCTCCCACTCCAGAATCTCCACGCACCGGCGGAGGACCGCTTCCTCGTCCGCCTCCACGAAATAGGCCAGAATGAGGCCCAGCTTTTCGCTGGAATAGGGGTGGCCCCGGCCCACGCCGCTCTCCCGGGCCACCAGCACCCGGGCCGAGGGGGGCACCCGATCCAGCCCCGCCAGCTTGGCCAGAGTCTCCACCGATTTGCCCACAATGGCCGGGTTCATGGTGCCGTTGGGCCGGAGGATGAAGCGGGCCAGCTTTTCCTGCTCCTCCCCGTCCAGGAGGTAGGCCCCCTGGTCCCGCAGGGCGGCGGTGACGGCCCCCTCCTGGGCCCGGGCCACGATGATAGACTGCTCGCTGGCGCAGACGGTGCCGTTATCGAAGGTCTTGGAATCCAGAATCCGCTTGACCGCCTGCTGTACGTCGGCGGTGGGGTGGATATAGGCCGGACCGTTGCCCGCGCCCACGCCGATGGCCGGGGTGCCGGAGGAATAGGCCGCTTTGACCATCGCGCTGCCGCCGGTGGCCAGGATGAGGCGGACATGCTCGTGCTTCATGAGGGCCTCGGTGGCCTCCATGGTGGGGGTGGTGACGCAGGACACGGCTCCCGCCGGGCCTCCCGCCGCCTCCACCGCCCGGCGGAGCACGTTCACCGTCTCGGTGATGCAGTTCACCGCGCTGGGGTGGGGGGAAAAGATGATGGGGTTGCCCGCCTTCATGCAGATCATGGTCTTGTAAATCACGGTGGAGGTGGGGTTGGTGGAGGGCACCAGTCCGGCCACCACGCCCACCGGCACGCCGATGTCCACCACCCGTTTCTCCCGGTTCTCCGCCAGGATGCCGTGGGTGCGCTCATCCCGAATGGCGTCGTAGAGGGTCAGGGCGGCAAAGCGGTTTTTCAGCTCCTTGTCGGCCTTTCGGCCAAAGCCCGTCTCATCCACGGCCATATCCGCCAGCCGCCGGGCGTGCTCCGCCCCGGTGACCGAGACGGCCGCCGTTAGTTTGTCCAGCTGCTCCTGACTCATACGCGCCAGGACCCGCTGGGCCTGCCGGGCCTGGGCAACCAAATCCCGGACTTCCTGGATGGACTGTAAATCCTTGTCAAATTGCATGGGCAACCTCCTAAACTTCCCTGGGCCGGGCGGCGATGTCCTGGACGGCCTGGGCGAAGGCCGCTGCCGCCGCGTGGCAGGCCGACTGACTGCCCGTGAGCAGACCGCCGCCGAAGTTGGTCTCGCTGGGGGGCTCGAAGAGGGCCGTCAGCTCCACATCGGCGGCTTTCAGGGCCTCGTCCAGTCCCACCACCGCCTCCAGGGGCGGGGCGATGAGGTAGGCCAGCGCCTCCCCCTCCCGCACTCCGGCGGTTTTTGAGAGATAGGTCCCCGTCCGGGAAACCGTGTGGGCAAAATAGAGAATAGAATCGTCGGCGTTGGCCGAGCGGAAGCCCGTTTCGGCCATAAAGGCCGTGCAGGCCCGCAGGCCGGATTCCACCTCCGCCGGGTCGGGCCCGGCCAGAATGCCGATGACCTCACCGGCCAGCTTCGTGTTGGCGTTGGCCGCGCCGGCGTAGAGGGAGCGGCCATAGACCACCTCTACGGTGGCGGCTTTGGTGGCCTCGTCCAGGGCGCAGTAGGTCACGTCGTCGCTGTCGGCGGTGATGATGCCAATGGAGCGGTACCCCTTGGGGAGCTTGAGCTTCTTCGCCAGTGTCTCGCTGACGTTGGCGATGGTGCGGGTGGCCAGTACATTGGCGGGCAGTAAATCTCCAGTCACAGTATCGCCTCCCTCAGTGCAGGTCGATGCCGGAGGCCCGTTTCTCCAGCATGGTCTTAATCAATTCCGCGATATGCGCCCCGGCCTCTACCGCCGTGGTCCCCTGGCGGTGGATGTTGGACACCACCGTGCGCTTGGACTCCGGTATGCCGATGTGGGGCTTATAGGTCAGGTAGGCGGACATGGACTCGGCTGTGACCAGGCCGGGGCGCTCCCCCACCAGCATACAGACCACCTCCGCCCCGGTCAGGTCCCCGATGTGGTCGGAGGCCCCCACCCGGCAATACTGGACAAAGAGCACCGGACTGGGCTGGATGCCGTAGCTTTTCAGGCCGTTCTGAATGGCCTGCATACAGTCGGGGGCGTTGGCCTCGATGGCGGCGGAGGACAGGCCGTCTCCCACCACCAGGGCCACCTTGGGGCTCTGGCCCAGGGTCTGCCGCACCACGGCCCCGTTGGCCTCGTCGAACCGCCGCCCCTTGTCCGGGCGGGTGAGGTACTCGTCCTTGTCCCCGCACAGGGTCTGGGAAGGGGTCCAGCCGTTTTTCTGAACGAACTCCTCCGGCACGTGGGAAAAGACCGAATCCTGGGCGGCGGCGTGGTCGCAGCGCATCCGCAGCATGGTGGCGGTCTTGTACCGGGCTCCGGCCCGGCCCACCCCCAGGCGGGCGGGTGTGCGGCGCTTCAGGTCCAGAAAGGCCGGGCCGTTGCGGGGGTCCTTGACCAGATATTGCTGGCGCAGGTCCACCTGGGAGATATCCTCCAGACAGCCCCCGGACTCCGTATTCCCCTCCGGCTCCATGGGGCGGTAGTCGGCCCCCTTCACCTGGGGCGTGGGGGCCTGGCCCGCCAGCTCGACGATCATGCGCTCCACCAGAGCGCGCAGCTCCTGCTCGTTCATGTGCTGCCCCCCTTATCCTAATAGAATCGACGCGTCCCCGGCCAGGGGCGTCAGCTTGTTGTCCTGTACAAAGCCCATCTTCTCCAGCCACCGCTGGAAGGGCGCAATGGCCGTCAGGCCGAAGAGCTCCCGCAGAGCCGCCGTCTCGTGGAAGCCGGTGGTCTGGTAGTTGAGCATCACGTCGTCTCCGTGGGGAATGCCCATAAAGTAGTTGCACCCGGCGGCGGTGAGCAGAACGGCCAGGTCCTCGATGTCGTTCTGATCGGCCTTCATGTGGTTGGTGTAGCAGGCGTCGCACCCCATGGGGATACCGGTGAGCTTGCCCATGAAGTGGTCCTCCAGGCCGGCCCGAATGACCTGCTTGGAGTTGTACAGGTACTCTGGGCCGATGAACCCCACCACGGTGTTGACCAGGAAGGGCTGAAAGCGCTTGGCGAAGCCGTAGCACCGGGCTTCCATGACCACCTGGTCGGCCCCGTGGTGGGCCTCGGAGGACAGCTCGGAGCCCTGGCCTGTCTCGAAGTACATCACGTTGGGTCCGTCCGCGTTCCCCTCCCGGAGGGCCAGCTGACGGGCCTCCTCAATGCGCGCTCCGTCCAGGCCGAAGGCCTCGTTGCCCTTCTGGGACCCGGCGATGGACTGGAAAATCAAATCGCAGGGGGCTCCCTGGCGGACGGCCTCCATCTGGGTGGTCACGTGGGCCAGAACGCAGATCTGCGTGGGAATCTCCCACCGCTGGCGAATCTCATGAAAGCGGTCCAGCACCCGGCGGACGCTCTCCACACTGTCGTCCACCGGATTGAGGCCCAATACCGCGTCCCCCGCCCCGTAGGTGAGGCCCTCCAGCAGAGAGGCCATAATGCCATCCGGGTCGTCGGTGGGGTGGTTGGGCTGGAGGCGGCAGGAGAGGGTTCCCTCCTCCCCAATGGTGGTGTTGCAGTGGGCGGTGACCCGCATTTTTCGGGCGGCGTAGATCAGGTCCAGGTTGCTCATGAGCTTGGCCGCGGCGGCAATCATCTCCGCCGTCAGGCCCCGGCTCACCCGGCGGATGTCCGCCCCGGTGGTGGTCTCCGACAGCAGCCATTCCCGCAGCTCGGAGACCGTCCAGTGCTGGATGGAGGCGTAAATTTTCTCATTCACATCGTCCTGAATGATGCGGGTCACCTCGTCCTCCTCATAGGGGACCGCCGGGTGGTTCCGCAGGTCGGACAGGGTCAGGTTGGCCACCACCACCTTGGCCGCCACCCGCTCCTCGGCCGTCTCAGCGGCGAGGCCCGCCAGACGGTCCCCGGACTTTTCCTCATTGGCCTTGGCCAGGGCCTCCTGGACCGAGCGGAACTGGTAGACATGGTTCAGCAGCTTGGTTTTGAGTATCAAATGGGTCAGCTCCTTTGCGCGGCGGGCGGGCCCGCCGGATGTTCGCGCTCCATAGCGCAGCGGAAGTTCTCTTCCATTCAGGAAAACGAATGAAATACCAGAGTTTTGACCACCACCGGCAGGACGGTTCCCCCCGCCGCCGGGGCGCCGATGTCGATATAATCCCCGTTCTCCACCCCCACGCCGTCCAGGCACAAAAGGGGGCCGGACACCAGGGGGGCCATGGCCTGTCCCAGGACCTTGGCCAGGTCGGCCTCCACGGCCACCACCAGGGGATGTCCCGCCTGCCGCAGGGGCTCCAGCCCCTGGACAATCCCCTGGGCCAGGGCCTGAATCCGGGCGTAGCCGGGAGAAGCCTCCCCCCGGAGGCCCAGGGCCAGGGGCTCCAGCGCCCCCCCGCCGGAGAAGAGGCGGAGGCGGCCCTGAATGGCCTCGGACAGTTCGGCGGGGCTTCCCCCTTCCTCCGCCGGGGTCAGCTTGCACATGGGGAGATTTTTCAGGGGGAAGGCAATGTCCCGGTAGAAGATGGTGGACCCGGACAGCTCTGTAGCGTGGCTCCCGGCCCCCACCACCGTGGCCCGGATGGTTTCCGTCCCCTGGCGGCGCGGGACCCCCTGGAAGGCCCCGGCAACCGCCTGTCCCAGCAGGGGGCCGATGTCCCCAAAGGCCCGCCAACTGGCAGGGGGCTGGTCCATGCACGCGGCCACACCCCCGGAAAAGGAGCACACCGGCGGCTTCCGGGGCGGCTCCCACCGGGTCCCCTGGGTGAGCAGGGCCTCCAGCAGTTCCCGTCCGGGCCCCAGGCCCGCCGCCTGCTTCAGGGCTCCGGTGAGGACGGACAGGAGGGGCGTGAACGTCTCCGGCGAGGCCCGCTCGCCTGGACGGAGGGCGGGAATCCTCCCCTGCTCCGCCAGCTTCCGGACCACCGGGGACACATAGGCGACCGTCCCCGCCTCGTCCAGCTTCACCAGCCGCCCGCCCACGTCCAGACAGCCCGTGCGGAGCAGCTCCCCATGGGAGTAGAGGGCCAGATTGGAGGTGCCGCCGCCTATGTCGAAGTTCAGCACATCGGTATGGTGCTCCTTGGCGTACACGTCCGCCCCGGCCCCCCGGGCCGCCAGGACGCTCTCCAAATCCGGCCCGGCGGTGGCTACCACAAAATCCCCGGCAAACTCCGACAGGGCCCGGAGGACCTCCTGAGCGTTCTCCTTCCGGGCCGTCTCGCCGGTGATGATGACCGCGCCGGTGGCGATGTCCCCCTTGTCAAACCCGGAGGCCCGGTATTCCTCCGCCACAATGGCCCGCACCCCCGCCGCGTCAATGACGGTTTCCGACAGCAGGGGGGTGAAGTGGATGCCGCTGCGGTAGAGGACCTCCCGCTGGGCGATGGCCACCCGGGGCACCGAAAAGGGGTTGGCCCGGTTCTCCAGAGTCAGGCGGGAGAGGACAAACTGCGTGGTCGAGGTGCCGATGTCAATGCCCACCGACAAGAGCTGCTCCGCCACCTCAGACCAGCTCCTTCAGCAGGGCCCGCACATCCGCCGCCGCCAGGGGCCTGGGATTGGAGGGGGCGCACCGGTCGGCCAGGGCGGACGCAGTTACGTCCTCCAGCGCGCCCTCCACCGCTGCCAGGTCCACCCCGCAGGCGGTCAGCTTGTCCGGGAGCTTCAGGGCCAGCCGCAGGCGCTCCACAGCCGCCGCCAGGGCGCGGGCGTTCCCCGCCAGACCGCAGAGCTTGGCCAGACGGCCGTATTTCTCCGCCGCACCGGGGTCGGCGGCGTTGAAGCGGACGACATGGGGGAGCAGCAGGGCGTTGAGCCGCCCATGGGGCACATGCAGCCGCCCGCCCAGGGCGTGGGCCAGAGCGTGGGAGGCCCCCAGCCCCGCCGGATTGAAGGCCATCCCCGCCAGACAGGAGGCCAACAGCATCCGCTCCTTGGCCCGGCTCTCGCCGGGGGTTGTATGGGCCTCCTTCAAATTGCCGTAGGCCAGAGTGAACGCCTTCTCCGCCAGGGCGTCGGAGAAGGGGGAGGCCCCCTTTGCCACATAGGCCTCGGCGGCGTGGGTGAGCACGTCCATGCCGGTGTCCGCCGTCACGGCGGGGGGCGCCCCCGCCAGCAAAGAGGCGTCCAGAATGGCCCCGTCGGGCAAAAGGGCGTCGTCCACCACCGGGTACTTGACCCCCCGCTCCGTGTCGGTGAGCACCGCGAAGGAGGTGACCTCCGAGCCCGTGCCCGCGGTGGTGGGCACCGCGTAAAATTGGGGCCGGGGGCCCGCCCAGAGGCTGCGGCTGAACTCCACCATCGCCTTGGCGCAGTCCATGGGGGATCCCCCGCCGAAGGCTACCACTCCCTCCGGCCGGAACGCGGCCAGACACCGGGCCCCCTGGGCCACCAGGGCCAGGGAGGGGTCGGGCTCCACCCGGTCAAACACCTCCACCGTACAGCCGGGGAGGTAGGCGCGGACCCGGTCCAGCAGGCCGGAACCCGCCAAAAAGGCATCTGTCACAATGAGTACCCGCCGTCCCGCCAGCCCCTCCAGGGCGGAGAGGGCGTCGGGGCCAAAATATACGGTTGGTTTCAGCTGAAATCGTTCCATGCGTATCCCCTGTTTCTTCCTTGATGGGGTTAGTATGGCAGGTCCGGCCAGGATTATGCAGACAAAAAAAGGCCGCAGACGAATGAACGTCTGCGGCCCATAAGGTCACACTTGGCTTATTTTCCAAACAACCGGCTCAGGAAGGATTTTTTCTTGGGGGGTTCCTCCGCCGGCTTGGGCTTGACGGGAGCCGCCGGCTTGGCAGGGGCCTCCGTCTTGGCGGGCGTCTCCGCGCCAGTTTGGGTCTCCGCCTTGGCGGGCGTGACGCCTAAATCCTCCAGGCGCTCGGCGGCTGTTTTGTCGCCCTTGTCCGCCGCCTGCTGGTAGAGGGCGGCGGCACGCTCCCGGTCGGCCTTGACGCCGGTGCCTTCCTGATAGCAGTCTCCCAGACGGCGCAGGGCCTTGGCGTAGTTCCGCCCGGCGGCTTTTTCCAGCCACTCCACGCCCTTGGCCGGGTCGGCCTCGACCCCCTCGCCGTCTATGTAGCACTCCGCCAGGGAGCACATGGCCGGGGGATACCCCTGCTCCGCCGCTTTCCGGTAGAGCTCCACGGCCCGGGCCATATCCACAGCCACGCCGTCCCCCTGCTCATAGCACAGACCCAGGTTAAACATGCCCCGGCTGTGGCCTCGCTCGGCCGAGCGGGTGTACCAGACCACGGCCTCATCCATGTCCCGCTCCACGCCGATGCTGTTCTCCAGGCAGTAGGCCAGATTGCACATGGCCGGGGCATTGCCCCGCTCGGCGGCTTGACGGTAGAGCTCCACCGCCTTGGCCTTGTCCTCCGCCACGCCCCGCCCGTACTCATAGCACAGGCCCAGGTTGCACATGGCCGGGGGATAGCCCCGGTCCACGGCTCTCCGGTAGAGCTTGATGGCCTGCTCCATGTCCTTCTCGACCCCTTCGCCGTTCTCGTAGCACAGGCCCAGGTTGCACAGCGCCCGAGGATAGCCCCGGTCGGCGGCTCTCTGGTACCACGGAATGGCCTGCTCCATGTCCGCCTCCACGCCGATGCCGTTTTCCAGGCAGAAGGCCAGATTGCACATGCCGGGGGCATAGCCCCCCTCGGCGGCTCTCCGGTACCACGCCACCGCCGTGGGCTGGTCCTGCTCCACGCCCTCCCCGGACTCGTAGCAGTAGCCCAAAGAGCACATCGCGGGGCTGTAGCCGTCCCCGGCGGAGCTCTGGTAGAGGCGGAAGGCCCGCTGAAGGTCCTGGACCACGCCCTCTCCATCCCGGTACAAATCCCCCAGAATGCTCTGGGCTCTGGCAAAGTCCTGCTGCGCGGAGCGCTCCAGCCACTCCACCGCCGCAGACAGGTCCTTCTCCACCCCGTTGCCGTTGAGCAGGCAGACCGCCAGATTACACATGCCCCGGGCGTCTCCCCGCTCGGCGGCCTGCCGGTAGAGGTCCGCCGCCTGGGTCAGGTCTGTCTCAATCCCGTCCCCGTTCTCGTAGCACAGGCCCAGGTCGCACTGGGCAGGGGGATAGCCCATATCCGCCGCCCGGCGGTAGCACTCCACCGCCCGGCTCTCGTCGGCGGCAATGCCGTCCCCCCGCAGGTAGCAGTCCCCCAAAATATCCAGCGCGCGGGGAAAATCCTGGGCGGAGGCCCGCTGGAGCCAATCCACCGCCTGGAGGGGGTCCCGCTCCGCCCCGTAGCCGTTGAGCAGGCAGACCGCCAGATTGCACTGCGCGGGGGCGTTGCCCCGCTTGGCGGCGCGGGTGTACCAGTCCACCGCCTGCGCGGGGTCCTCCTCCACGCCCTCCCCTGTCTCATAGCACAGGCCCAGGGAGCACATGGCGGGGGGATAGGCGTACTCGCTGGCCTTCTGGAAGAGCTCTACCGCCCGGTTCATGTCCTGCTCCACCCCGGTGCCGTCCCGGTAGCAGTTGCCCAGCAGGCTCATAGCCCGGGGGAAATCCTGCCGGACGGCCTTTTCCAGCCAGGGAATGGCCTGGGCGGGGTCCTTCTCCCCACCAATGCCCACCAGGTAGCAGAACGCCAGATTACACTGAGCGGCGGGGTAGCCCTGCTCGGCGGCTCTGAGGTAGTATTCCACCGCCTTGGCCTCGTCCTTCTCCACGCCGTTGCCGTTCTCGTAGCACAGGCCCATGGCGCAAATGGCGGGCAGGTAGCCCTTGTCGATGGCCATTTGATAGAGCTCCAGGGCCCGGGCTGTGTCCACCTCCACCCCGGTGCCGTCCAGATAGCAGTCCCCCAAAATGCTGGCCGCCCGGACGGAACCCTCATCCACGGCCTTTTGGAGCCACTCCGCCCCGGCCTTCTCGTCCATGGAAACCCCGATGCCGTTGAGGTAGCACACACCCAGGTTGCACAGGGCCGGGGGGTACTTCCGTTCGGCGGACTTCCGGTAGAGCTGCGCGGCCTGGAGCTTATCCGCCTCCACCCCGGTGCCGTTCTCGTAGCACAGGCCCAGGTCGCACTGGGCGGGAGGATAGTCCATGTCCGCCGCCTTCCGATAGAGCTCCACGGCCCGGGGCTGGTCCTTCTCCACGCCCCGGCCCTCCAGGTAGCAGTCCCCCAGCAAATCCATCGCCCTGGGGTGGCCCGCGTCGGCGGATTTCTGGAACCACTCCGCCGCCTGGACGGGGTCCTCCTCCACGCCGACACCGTGGAGCAGGAGCACCCCCAGATTGCACATGCCGGGGGCGTAATTGTTCAGGGCGGAGCGGCGGTACCACTCCACGGCCTGGGCCTTGTCCTCCTCCACGCCGTCCCCGTGCTCATAGCAAAGTCCCAGATTACACATGGCCCTGGCAAAGCCCTGGTCAGCGGCCTGCCGGTAGAGCTTGGCGGACTGCTCCCGGTCCTGCTCCACCCCGGTGCCGTCCCAGTAGCAGTCCCCCAAAATGTCCTGGGCCCGGGGAAACTCCTGCTCCACGGCCTTTTCCAGCCAGGAAACAGCGGCCTCGGCATCCTTCTCCACACCAATGCCGGAGAGGTAGCACACACCCAGATTGCACTGGGCGGGGGCGTACTCCTGCTCGGCGGCCTGCTGATAGAGCTCGGCGGCGCGGGCCTTGTCCTCCTCCACACCGCCGGCATTTTCATAGCACAGACCCAAATCGCACAGGGCGGGGACATAGCCCTCGTCCGCCGCCCGGCGGTAGAGCTCCACAGCCCGCGCCTCGTCCTTTTCGATGCCGGAGCCGGACTGATAGCAGCGGCCCAGCATGGTCACGGCCCGGAGATCGTCGTTTTCGGCGGCTTTTGTGAACCAGCGCACGGCGGCTTCCATGTCCTTCTCCACCCCGTCGCCCTCGCTGTAGCGCACGGCCAGATCGCACCAGGCGGAGCTGTCACCAGACTCGGCCCGGTCCAGCAGGGCGCGAAATTCCTCCTTGGCCCGCTGGAGTCCCTGCGCCGCCTTTTGAAGCAGCCCCGTATCAATAAAAATGACCTCTTCGCCCTCACGGGCTTCCCGCTCGTTGTTTGCATTAACGTCCATCCAGATTGACCCCCTTCATTTCAGTACGGCATTGGGACCATTATACGCCGTCGGGCCCCGTTTGTCCACAGGGGAAGATAAGAAAATCCAGAGGACAAATACGTCCTCTGGATTTTCTTCCGTTACAATTCCTATCCTCCGCCGCCCAGCAGGGAGGACAGCTCCTCCATCCGCTCAATCGGAAAGGGCGGCAGGGCCAGGGGCTTGAGGGCAATGGACAGGAGCTTGACGGGGCTGTCGTCTGCGGCCGTGCGGTTGGAGCGGAGGGCTCCGCACCGGCGGCAGCGGTGAATGACGGCCCACTCGCCGTTTTTGCGCACCCATACGCCAATGGGCTCCAGAATGCCGCCGCAGTCTGCGGCCCGGTCCCCGGGCTCCACGTCCAGGTGGAGGCTGTGCAGGCAGTTGGGGCAGTGGTTGCGGTGCTCGCTCCCCGCGCCGGCGGGGCCCACCTTCCAGCCGCAGACCTTACAGGTGAATACATCGTTGCAGGGGTGGTGCTTGTAATAGTTCTTTTCCAGTAGCTTTCGTTTTTGTTCCCGTTTCATGGGGGACCTCCTAAAAGTTTTCTTGTGTTCCTTTTGGGAGGTTCTGCCGGATTTCTCTGGGTCAGACCTCCCGGTCAGGCCGCAGTCTCCGAAGCAAAGTCATAATTCTTCATAAAACAACATCCTTTTTGATGGGAATTGCGCACCGCGCTGGCGTCAGTATACCATACATCCTGCCGCAGCGCAAGAGGGGCGCATGGGCCCGGAGTCCGCTTCAGCTCCGCCGGGCAATCTCGTGGCGCTTGGGGCCGGTGGAGACCAGCTTGACAGGACAGCCGATGTGTTCCTCAATAAAGTCCACATAGTCCCGCGCCGCCTGGGGGAGGGCGGCATAGTCCGTCACCCCGCGGATATCGCACTTCCAGCCGGGGAGGGTGGTATAGACCGGCTTGGCCCGCGCCAGCAGGGCGGGGACCGGGAAGGTATCGGTTACCTGTCCGTCAATCTCATAGCCAGTACACACCTTCAGTTCCTCCAGGTAGCCCAGGCAGTCGATGGCGGTGAGGACCACCTCTGTGGCCCCCTGGACCATGCAGCCGTACCGGGTGGCCACCGCGTCGAACCAGCCCACCCGGCGGGGGCGTCCGGTGGTCGCGCCGTACTCGCCCGCATCTCCGCCCCGGCGGCGGAGTTCCTCCGCTTCCGCCCCAAAGAGCTCCGATACAAAGGCCCCCGCGCCGACGGCAGAGGAATAGGCTTTCGTGACACACACCACATCCGTAATGGCCGTGGGGGGCACTCCGCCGCCCACGGAGCCAAAGCCCGCCAGGGTGTGGGAGGACGTGGTAAAGGGGCAGATACCCAGGGCGGGGTCCTTCATGGAGCCCAGCTGGCCCTCCAGCAGAATCCGCTTCCCCTCGGCCACGGCACGGTGGACGTAGGCCACCGCGTCCCCCACGTAGGGCTCCAGGGCGGTCCGGTACTCCAGGAGCCGGACCAGCAGGGCCTTGGGGTCCAGCAGGGGCTTATGGTACAGGTGCTCCATGAGCACATTTTTCAGGGTACACACGTGCTCCAGCTGCTCCAGCAGCCGCCCCTCATCCCAGAGGTCGGCCACCTGAATCCCGATTTTGGCATATTTGTCCGCATAAAAGGGGGCAATGCCAGAGTGAGTGGAGCCGAAGGCTGCTCCGGCCAGACGCTCTTCCTCGTACTCGTCCAAAAGCACATGGTAGGGCATCAGAATCTGCGTGCGCTGGTCCACCAGGAGCTTGGGCGCGGGCGCGCCGCCGCCGGCGATGCTCTGGAGCTCTGCCAGGAGCTTGGGCACATCCAGAGCCACGCCATTTCCGATGATGTTGACCGTATGGGGATAAAACACCCCGGAGGGCAGCTGATGCAGGGCGAACTTGCCGTATCCGCAGATGATGGTATGCCCCGCGTTGGCCCCGCCCTGAAAGCGGATGACCACATCCGAAGTCTCTGCCAGCAAATCGGTAATCTTTCCCTTGCCCTCGTCGCCCCAGTTGGCGCCTACAATTGCTTTTACCATAGTGTTCCTCCTGCCGCGGGGATTCGCGCATTGGCCTTTTCCCGCTGGCCGTGCAGCGGGCTCCGGGCGTTCTGTCCCGCTGCGGCTCTATTATAGCGCGGTTCGTTTTCCCAAACAAGAGGTTATCCGCAAAAAATCCTGACCTGGTTCACCCCTCCGGCGGCGTGATGGGAAACACCGGAATGCCCTCGGCGTAGGGGGCCACACTGTACAGGGGATAAAAGACCACCGGCCCCTCCGGGGTGCAGTAGAACCGCTCCGGGTCAAACTCCCGCACAATGAGCCGCTGCCAGTCCGGTTCAAACCAGGACTCCCCGGAGCTCAGGCGGCGGCGGATGTCCCGCTCCACCTGCTCCAGCACCAGCCTTCGCCAGGGGCGCCGGGGCGGGAAGAAGGAGGCCAACGTGCGGGGCAGACCGGCGGGCAGGTCCCAGGTGTCCCCCCGCCGGGTGGTCAGCCCGTGGGCCCCCCCGGCGTACTCGTAGGCGTCCACCGAAAGACTCAGCAGGTCCTCGGTCTGGCAGGTAATCTGATAGGTCAGCCGGGCCTCCCAGGGCTGGAAGGGGCGGGAGCGCTCCCGCATGGCCTGGGCGCAGGCCCGTGCCTGGAGGCAGAGAGGGCCCTCCCACCGTGTGCGCCACTGGCGGGCCAGGCGCTGGTAATACCGGTTCACCCGCCGCAGGCCGGGGGTGTCCTCCGGCAGCTTGGGGTACTGGAGCCACAGGGAGAGCACCGGCTCCCCCTCCCACTCCAGCACCTGCCGCCACTCCCCGGTTTCCACTGCCGTTCTCCCCTGTACCGCCGTTTTTACCATAAAACAGCCCTCCTTTTCGGCTTCCAATGCTCCAGTCTATGCCCTTTTGGAAAATTGGTGAAAAGGTGTTTACTTCCATACGTCACTTTGGTAAAATACCAGTGTACCTTATCCACTCTGTTTACTTGGGAGGACAACCAAAGCCATGATAAAGAACGAAAAGCGGGAGCGGAGCGACCTGCTCTATCAGGCGATTCTGACCCTCCAGAGCCTGGAGGAATGCAAGAACTTCTTTTCCGATTTATGCACCGTGGCCGAGCTGCGGGCCATGGAGCAGCGCTTTGAGGTGGCCACACTCCTCTCCGGCGGGATGATTTACAACGACATTTTGGAGCGTACCGGGGCCTCCAGCGCCACCATCAGCCGGGTGAACCGCTCCCTCCAGTACGGGGCCAACGGCTATCAGGCGGTACTCCCCCGCCTCAAGGGGAGCCTGCCCGGCGAGGGGGACCAGCCCGGGGATGAGGCCGGTACCCCTCTGGGGGAAGCCGATGGCCTATGAGTTTTTGGCGGGGGCGTATGACCAGTTCACCGATGACGTGGACTACCCCAGGTGGGCGGACTATTTGGAAAAACTCTTCCGCCGCGCCTCCATCCCGGTCCACACGGTCTTGGACCTGGCCTGCGGCACCGGGAGCCTCACCCTGGAGCTGGCCCGGCGGGGGTATGAGCTGATCGGGGTGGACCGCTCCCCTGAGATGCTGGCCCAGGCGGCGGAGAAGTGCCGGGGCGTCCAGCCGGTGGAGCCCATTTTTCTCCAGCAGTCCATGGACAAGCTGGACCTCTACGGGACCATTGACGCCTGCGTGTGCTGCCTGGACAGTGTGAACTACATGACCCGCCCCGCCGCCCTGGCCCGGGCGTTTCGGCGCGTACACACCTTCCTCATGCCGGGGGGCGTCCTGCTCTTTGACATCAACACCCCGGAAAAGCTCCGGGGATTGGACGGACAGGTCTTTTTGGACGAGCGGGAGGACGCCTACGTGGTCTGGCGGGCGGAGTTCTCCCCCCGGCGGAACCTCTGCACCTACGGCCTGGACCTGTTCACCCTGGAGGCGGACGGCCGGTGGAGCCGCCGGGAGGAAGTCCATGAGGAATACGCCTACGAGCCCGCCCAGCTGGAGGAACTGCTGGAGCAGGCGGGTTTTCGGCAGATTCGACAATATGGCGCACTCAAGCTGCGCTCCCCCCAGCCGGGGGAGCAGCGCATCTTTTTTGCCGCCCGAAAGGAATTATGAATACCATGGCAGACAGCATCCTTCGCGTACTTGCAAAAAACGCCCCGGTGAAGGCCTCGGCCATCACCGCCCGGGACCTGGTGGAGCGGGCCCGGCAGATTCACAAGACCCTGCCCACCGCCACCGCCGCCCTGGGGCGGACCCTGATGGCCTGCTCCATGATGGGCAATCAGCTCAAGGAGCCGGAGGGCTCCGTCACCCTGCAAATCAAGGGCAGCGGCCCCCTGGGGCGCATGACCGCCGTATCGGACAGCGCCGGAAACGTGCGGGGTTACGCGCAGAATCCCATGACCGACCTCCCCTTGAAGGGGCCCGCCAAGCTGGATGTGGGCTCCGCCGTGGGGGTGCCGGGGTCCTTGACCGTGCTCAAGGATTTGTGTCTCAAGGAGCCCTATGTGGGCACGGTCCCCCTGCTCTCCGGGGAGATTGCCGAGGACGTGACCCGGTATTTTGCCGAGAGCGAGCAGGTTCCCACCGCCTGCGCCCTGGGGGTGCTGGTGGACGTGGACCAGTCGGTGCTCTGCGCCGGCGGGTATCTCATTCAGCTTCTCCCTGGCGCGGACGGCGGGGTGATTTCCGCCATTGAGCGGGGCGTGGAGCGGGTGGGACCCGTAACGGAGTTCCTCCGGGATGGCCGGAGCGCCCTGGCTTTGGTGGAGGATGTGCTGGGGGAATTTGAGCTGGAGGTTCTGGAGGAAGCCCCGGTAGAGTACCGGTGCTACTGCTCCAGGGACCGGGTGACCCGCGCCCTCATCAGCATGGGGCGGGAGGAACTGCGTTCCCTCATTGACGAGCAGGGGGGCGCCGAGCTCACCTGCCAGTTTTGCGACAGGGTTTACGGCTATTCTAAGGAGGATTTGGAGGCTCTGTTAGCCTCACTGTAACTATGAATGAGATTTTATATATTGTTGTCCCATGCTACAACGAGGAAGCCGTTTTGCCCGAAACCGCCCGGCGGCTGCGGGAGAAGCTGGAGGCCCTGATTGGAGCGGGGACTGTCTCGCCGGACAGCCGGGTGCTCTTTGTCAACGACGGATCCAAGGACAAAACCTGGGAGATTATCACCCGGCTCCATGGGGAGTGCTCCCTCTTCTCCGGGGCGGACCTGTCCCGGAACCGGGGGCATCAAAACGCCCTCCTGGCGGGGCTCATGACCGCCAAGGACCGCTGTGATATGGCTATCTCCATGGACGCGGACCTTCAGGACGACATTGACGCGGTGGACGCCATGGTGGCCCAATTCCAGGCCGGGTGCGACATCGTGTACGGGGTGCGTTCCTCCCGGAAAAAGGACACCTTCTTCAAGCGCTTTACCGCCGAGGCCTTTTACCGGCTCATGCACTTCATGGGGGCGGAGACGGTGTTCAATCACGCCGATTACCGCCTGCTCTCCCGGCGGGCCCTGGAGGGGCTCGCCCAGTTCCGGGAGGTCAACCTGTTTCTGCGGGGCATCGTCCCCATGATCGGGTACACCTCCACGGTGGTGGAGTATGAGCGCGGGGAGCGTTTCGCCGGGGAGAGCAAATACCCCCTGAAAAAAATGCTCTCCTTCGCCATGGAGGGAATCACCTCCCTGTCCGTGAAGCCCATCCGGTATATCACCCTTCTGGGCTTTTTGATTTTCCTGGTGAGCCTGCTCATGCTGGTGTATTCCGTTGTCCGCTGGGCCCGGGGGGCCACCATCCTCGGCTGGGCCAGTGTCATTTGCTCGGTGTGGGCCATCGGTGGGCTGGTGCTGCTCTCCCTGGGCGTCATTGGGGAGTATATCGGAAAAATCTACCTGGAGACCAAGGGGCGGCCCCGCTTCCTGCTCCGGGAGGTTCTGGAGGACACCCATGGCAAAGCTGATTGACAAGAGCATCCCCAGGTTTCTGCTGGTGGGCGTGGGCAATACCCTGCTGTCCATGGTGCTCATGTTCGTGCTGGAGGGCCTGGGCTATTGGCCCTCCACGGCCATTGCCTACGCGGCGGGGGCGGTCATGAGCTTTTTCCTCAACCGGAAATTTACCTTTGAAAGCGACGAGACCTTGGGGCGCTCGGCGGTGAAATTTGCCGTCAATGTGGCGGTGTGCTATGTGCTGGCCTATGCTCTGGCCCAGCCGGCGGCAGGGTGGGTCCTGGGCCGGACGGCCATACCGGCCATCTGGCAGGAGCGCCTGACCAAGCTGGGGGGCATGGCCCTGTATACCCTGCTGAACTACTTTGGGCAGCGCTTCTTTGCGTTCCGCCGCTCCGCCAAAGGATAACGGACCCTTTGGCGGGCGGTCCGCGATACTGAGAAAGGATTTTTCATGAAACGTCTTATTACGTTCTGTTTGACCCTTGTGCTGGCCCTGAGCCTGTGTGTTCCCGCCTCCGCCGTGGAAAAACCGAATTGGGACGGCCCTTTGGGAAAGGAAGCTGGTCCCCACCTGTGTAAAACAGGAAAAGATTACATTTTGTATTATGACCAGGGTACGGACATGTTCTATTCCACAGATGGTGTTGTATGGACAGCAATGCCTCCGTATCAGTGGGTGAATGACGCCTTTTGGTATAGCCCAACGCTTGAACGGCCCATCGGCGCGAGTAAAGAGTTCCAATTTCTGTGGACCGGTACAGAATACATGATGCGTCAAAGCCTGCTGGACTCCCCCAAGGAAGTAAATCGAATTTGCGGTGACAGCCCCCGCAACAATATGGTGACTTTCCTGGACACTGATTGGAACATTTTGGGGGTCAAAGCCTTCGACGCGCCGGTTACCGCTATCCGCGCCCAGGACGGCGTGTACTACGCCACCGTGGACGGCACCGAGCATTCTTTCTCCCGCTCGGAATGGGACTCCGGCCCCTTTGTGGATGAAAACGGAGCGCCCCTTGGAACATTTTACATCGGCAGACATCGGGATGGAGCCTATCTCATTCGGCAGCGGCGCGGCGACAACTCGCCCTTTTCGCTGTCAATTTCCTGGGACGGGCGCTCCTGGGTGCCGCTGGAGACCTATATGACCCCTGATATGATGTGTCTCGCAGAAACCGGCGGGGCAGTAGTCTATTACTGTACGTATACCGGCGAGATATATTACTATCAGATATCAGGGAGTCAGTACACCCGCTATTCCGGCGGCTGGGCCAAGGCCGGCTTGGGCTTTGACCCTGTAGAGAATATCAGCACGCCTCATATCCGCTATACCTTCCGCTGGACCGGAAACGGCTATCTGATGTGTCAGTCGGCCGGCGTACGGGGACTGACTGCCAGTCTCCACGAGGATGTAATTGGGGCCTGGGATACTTATGTCTCCTTCCTGGATGAGGAATTTCACCGCACCGGGGCGCACGACTTCGGCGCGCCGGTCACCGGCGTGGCCTGGAGAGAGGGCGTCTACTATGCCGAGGTCACCGAGCCCGGCGGCGAACCCGTCATTTACCAGTCCCAGGACGGCGAGACCTGGACAGTCTCCCCCATGACCGCCCTGCCCAGCCTGGAGCCCGTCTCCCCCGACGCGTTCCCCGACTGGCCGGGCCGGGAGTATTTGCTCTCCCCCCTGACCCCGCGGGTGTATCAGCCCCAGGTAAAACCTCACAAGGAGATTCCGACATGGAGCATATCCCGGCCAAACGGCTTTTAATTCGGAGCAAAGACACCGGCTGGTTTGGCACGGACTACACCATGAACCTCTACCGGGGGTGCTGCCACGGGTGCATATACTGCGACTCCCGCAGCGACTGCTACCGCATAGAGCACTTCGACCAGGTCCGGGCCAAAGAAAACGCCCTCCCCCTCCTGCGGGACGAGCTACGCCGGAAAATCCGGTCGGGTATTGTAGGCCTGGGGTCCATGTCCGACCCCTACAACCCCTTCGAGGCGGAGCTCCAGCTCACCCGCCACGCCCTGGAGCTCCTGGACGCCCATCAGTTCGGCGCGGCCATCGCCACCAAGAGCGACTTGATTGCGCGGGATATTGACGTACTCTCCACCATGAGGGAACACGTGCCTGTCCTGTGCAAAATCACCGTCACCACCACCGATGAGGCCCTGGCCGCCCAGCTGGAGCCCCACGCCCCCTCCCCCGTCCGGCGGCTGGAGGCCGTACAAAAGCTGGCCTCAGCGGGGATTTTTACCGGGATTCTGCTCATGCCGGTGCTCCCCTACCTGGAGGATAGCGTGGAAAATGTCCTGTCGGTGGTGGAGGCGGCGGCTCAGGCGGGCGCAAGGTTTGTCTATCCGGCCTTTGGCGTAACCATGCGGGCGGGCCAGCGCGAATATTTCCTCCAACGTCTGGCGGAACTCTCCCCGGACCTGCCGGGGCGGTACCTGCGGCGCTACGGGGACCGGTACGAGTGCCCCAGCCCCCATGCGAAAGCCCTGTGGACGGCCTTCACCCGCCGCTGCCGGGAGCTGGGCCTGCTGTATCAGATGCAGCACATCACCGCCGCCTATCAGCGGGGCTATGGGGAGCGGCAGCTGAGTTTTTTCGACTAGCGCAGGCGTTTCTCTTATCAATCAACCTCCGGGTCTGTGTCAGACCTGGAGGTTTTATTTTCTGCGCCTCCATCGTCCCGCCAGCTGGTAATTTTTAAGAGAATCTTAAATTCCAGTTCCGAGGGGTATGCTATAATATCCTCAGGTACGCCCATCAACCCGGCGTTCCCATTGGAAAGGATGTGCTTATCATGATGTCAACCGTAAAACGATGTTTGGCGGGCCTGTTGGCGGCGATGCTGCTGGCGGGCCTGTTGCCTGCCGCCCTGGCGGCGGAGGAGCCCGCCGTCCTCACCCGCGGACAGGTCTGCGACACCCTCCTGGCCGCCGCTGGGGACTATAACCCCGGCCTTACCGCTGAGGACATACTCCAGGGCGACGGCTCCGGCAGTCTTGCCCTTGACCGGCCCGTCACCCGCGCCGAGGCTCTGGTGATGCTCTCCCGGGCTTTCGGGCCCCTCCCCGCCCCCGTCGGGGATTCCGCCCGCTGGGCCTACCCAGCCGCCAATTTTACTGATATTCCCGGCTGGGCCCAGACGGAGCTTTCCAATGTGTTTCAATCCGGCATTGTGGCCGGGACCAGTGAAACCACCTTTTCCCCTGAGCTGGGCGTCACTGCGGAGCAGCTGGACCGGTTCCTCCGGCGGGTTTATGCCCTGGAGGGCACCAACCTGAAGGACGACTTTTATGCCGCCGTCAATAAGGAGTGGCTGGATACCGCCCAGTTCCCGCCGGGCTACCCCTACACCGGCGCCCTGTACGAGCTGAATTATCAGGTTTCCCAGCAGGTGGCCGGGCTCATTCAGGAGATTGCTGCCGGAACCCCCAAGGCGGGCACACCGCAGGAAAAAATCAAGAACCTCTATGACAACATTCTGGATTGGGACGCCCGGAACGCCGCCGGTGTGGAGCCCCTCCAGCCCTATCTGGAGGCCATTGACAAGGCCGGTTCCATAGACCAGCTGATGGAGGTCCATGACCGCGTCTCCAGGGAGCTGGCCTCATCCCTTCTGGTGGGCTTTGGCATGACGGAGGATTTTCGGGACAGTAACCGCTATATCCTCACCTTCACCGCCCTCTATCCCGTACTGAGCAAGGGCGAATACACCGAAGAGGGCCCCGTTACGGAGGCCTACCGCCAGTATCTGACCACCCTGCTCCTTCTGGGCGGGGCCAGCGAGGACACGGCTGCCGAACAGGCCGGGGACATTTTTGCCCTGGAGCGGGCGCTTGCCGCCGTGATGCTGGACCGGCAGGATTATGCCGACGTGAGCAAGACCTCCAACCTGTACACCCTGGAGGAACTGCAAGCCCTGATGCCCGCCGTGGACCTGGAGGGTGTGCGGAAAGCCTCCGGCTTCCCCGCCCCCAAGGAGGTGCTGGTGGACGATGTGGCGCTGCTGGAGGCCTCCGCGTCCTTCTTTACCGAGGAACACCTGCCCCAGCTCAAGGCTTTGATGAAATATTACCTTCTCAGCGGCTTCGGCTCCGCTCTGAGCCGGGAGTTTTCCGACGCGGAAACTGCCTTTCAGAGCGTCCAATACGGAATGGATTTGACCGTCTCCGACGAAGAAACTGCCGCCCAGCTGGTTCAGGGCTATCTGGCCGACTACCTGGGAGAGGCCTATGTGGAGCGCTACTTTACCCCCGAGGCCAAGGCCGACGTGGAGGCTATGGCGGAGGAAATCAAGGGCATTTATAAAGAGCGCCTGCTGGCCCTGGACTGGATGAGCGACGCCACCAAGCAGCAGGCGGTGGCCAAGCTGGACGCCATGGCCGTCAACATCGGCTACCCCGACCGCTGGGAGAGCTATCTGGATTCGGCGGAAATCAAGAGCGCCGCCCAGGGGGGCAGCTATTTTGACAATCTGGTTTCCATTGCCCAGGCGGCGCGGGCCCAGGCGGCGGAGCTGTATTCGGCCCCGGTGGATAAGACCCTGTGGCAGATGTCCCCCTATACGGTGAACGCCTACTACAGCCCCACTGCCAACAGCATCAACTTCCCCGCCGGGATCCTCCAGGCCCCCTTCTACGACGTGAACGCCGACCCCACGGAGAACCTGGGTGGCATAGGCTACGTGATTGCCCACGAAATCAGCCATGCCTTTGACAACAACGGGGCCAAGTACGACAGCCAGGGCAACGCCGCCGACTGGTGGACGGATGAGGACTACGCCGCCTTTGAGGCCCTGTGTGAACAGGTGACGGCCTTCTATGACGGTGTAGAGGTCATTCCCGGCGTCACCTGCGACGGCTCCCTGACCCTGGCGGAGAACATCGCTGACCTGGGAGCCGTCGCCTGCATCACCCAGGCCGAGAGCCGGGAGGATACCCCCGACTACGCCTCCCTCTACCGCGCCGCCGCCCGGAGCTGGCGCCATACCGCCACCCGCGAGACCCAGGCACATCTGGCCCAGTCCAACGTCCATGCCCCCGACAAGCTCCGGGGCAGCCGGGCCCTCCAGAGTCAGGACGCCTTTTACACCGCCTTTGATATCCAGTCCGGCGACGGCATGTGGCTGGACCCCGAGGACCGGGTGAGCATCTGGTAGCCCTCTGAGGGCCTTCACCAGCCCCTGGTTTCCGGCGGCGCGGAGCCTTTTGGGGAACTCCGCGCCGCCGCTTGCCTTTCTTCCGCCAGTTTTTACGCCGGTAAGCCGGAAGGTATTGACTTCTCTGACCCCGCTGGGTAAGATAGAAGCAGCTATCAAACTGCCGTAAGGGGGATGTTACGATGCCGGAGAACCACATAAGCAAGAGCAAGCACTCCGCCAAGACCTCCACGCGCATGTCCAGACGGGATCCGCTGTCCAGGCAGGAGCTGGAGCGGCTGGACGCCTGGTGGCGGGCGTCCAACTACCTCTCCGCCGGACAGCTCTACCTGCTGGACAATCCCCTGCTGCGGGAGCCCCTGGCGCCGGAGCATTTGAAGCGCCAGCCGGTGGGCCACTGGGGAACCGTACCGGGGCAGAACTTCATCTACACCCACCTAAACCGGGTCATTGTCAAGAACGACCTGAACATGATTTACGTCTGCGGCCCCGGCCACGGGGGGAGCGCCGTGGTGGCCCAGACCTACCTGGAGGGCACCTACAGCGAGGTTTACCCCAACGCCAGTCAGGACGAGGAGGGAATGCGCTTTCTGTTCCGACAGTTCTCCTTCCCCGGCGGGCTGGGGAGCCACTGCAACCCCGCCACCCCCGGTTCCATCAACGAGGGCGGGGAGCTGGGGTACTCCCTCTCCCACGCCTTTGGGGCGGTGATGGACAACCCGGACCTGATTGCCGCCTGTGTGGTGGGGGACGGGGAGGCCGAGACTGCCCCCCTGGCCGCCGCGTGGCACGCCAACAAGTTTTTGGACCCGGCCACCGACGGGGCCGTGCTCCCCATTCTCCATCTGAACGGCTACAAAATTTCCAGCCCCACCCTCTTTGCCCGCATCAGCCGGGAGGAACTGGAGGACTTCTTTCGGGGCTGCGGCTGGACGCCCCGGGTGGTGGAGGGGGACTGTCCCCAGCAGCTCCACCAGAAAATGGCCGCCGCCCTGGACTGGGCAGTCCGGGAGCTCCAGCGCATCCAGGCCGGGGCCCGGGAGCTGGGAGAGCGGGAGCGGCCCCGCTGGCCCATGGTGGTCCTCTGCTCCCCCAAGGGGTGGACGGGGCCCAAGGCGGCGGACGGCCTGCCCATTGAGGGGACATTTCGGGCCCATCAGCTCCCTCTGAACCTCCGTCCAGGCCGTCCGGAGGACCTGGACGCCCTGGAGGCCTGGCTTCGGAGCTACCGGCCCGAGGAGCTCTTTGATGCCAACGGGGCTCCGGTCCCCTGGCTGCGGGAGGGGGCCCCCCAGGGGGAGCGGCGCATGGGGGCCAATCCCCACGCCAACGGCGGACTGCTCCTGCGGGACCTGCGGACCCCCGACTTCACCCAGTACGCCCTGACCGTCCCCGCCCCCGGGGCCGTGGAGGCGGAGGACATGGCCCAGCTGGGGGGCTATGTGCGGGACCTGCTCCGCCTGAACCAGCGGGCCCGGAATTTCCGCATTTTCTCCCCGGACGAGGCCCTGAGCAACCGCCTGGAGGCCGCCTTTCAGGCCAGCCCCCGCCGCTGGAGCGCCCGGCGGGAGGACACTGACGAATTTCTTGCCCCCGACGGCCGGATAATGGACGCCCTGCTCTCCGAGCATGTGTGCCAGGGTTGGCTTGAAGGGTATCTGCTCACCGGACGGCACGGGTTTTTGAACAGCTATGAGGGGTTCATCCGCATTGTGGACTCTATGGCCGCTCAGTTTGCCAAGTGGCTCAAGGTGGCCGGGCAGCTCCCCTGGCGGCACGATATCGCGTCGCTGAACTATGTGCTCTCCTCCAACGTGTGGCAGCAGGACCACAACGGGTTTACCCACCAGGACCCCGGCTTCCTGGACCATGTGGCCAACAAGAAGGCCGACGTGGTGCGTCTCTACCTGCCCCCGGACGCCAACTGCCTGCTCTCGGTGTTTGACCACTGCATCAAAAGCCGCAATTACATCAACGTCATGGTCACCTCCAAGCACATGCGCCCCCAGTGGCTGACCATGGATGAGGCGGTGCGCCACTGTACCCACGGCATCGGTATATGGCCCTGGGCCTCCAACGACCAGGGGGCGGAGCCTGACGTGGTTCTGGCCTGCTGCGGGGAGACGCCCACCCTGGAGACCTTGGCGGCGGTAACCATTCTGCGGCAGTACCTGCCGGAGGTGAAGGTCCGGGTGGTGAACGTGGTGGACCTGATGAAGCTCCAGCCCCACACGGAGCACCCCCACGGCCTCACGGACGAGGACTACGACGTTCTGTTCACCGTGGACAAGCCCATCATCTTTGCCTTTCACGGCTACCCCACCCTGGTCCACGAGCTCACCTACCGCCGCCATAACCGCCGCCTCCATGTGCGGGGGTACAAGGAGGAGGGCGCGGTGACCACCCCCTTCGATATGCGGGTGCAGAACAACATCGACCGCTTTGATTTGGTCATTGACACCATCAAGCGCCTCCCCCAGCTGGGCAATCGGGGTACCTTCCTGATTCAGCTCATGCGGGACAAGCTGGTGGAGCACCGGCAGTACATCACCGCCCATGGGGAGGACATGCCCGAGATACGGGAGTGGCGCTGGCCCCGCGCGTTTTCTTAATGGGTTTCCGGGCCCCCGCGTGATGCTGCGGGGGCCCTTCCTCCGCCAAAAAACCGGGTAGGGCACTGGGAAATTTTCGTGTACATTTTCTCTTGTAAATCCAAGCGGGATGACTATGATAAGTATGCAGGCTGTTGAGAAACCGCTGCGGCCAAAGGATTCGGAGGGAAAGAGGGGTTTTATGACCTATCATTATCTGCTGGATTTGGCGCTGATTCTTTTCAGCACCAAGCTCATCGGCATTGTCACCGGAAAATTTCAAATGCCCCGTGTTGTCGGGTCCCTGCTGGCGGGCCTGGTGCTGGGTCCCGCTCTGTTGAATGTGCTGTCGGAGACGGCCTTTCTCGCTCAAATCAGCGAGCTGGGGGTCATTGTCATCCTCTTTACCGCCGGTATGGGCACCGACCTGCGGGAGCTGCGCAGCGCCGGAAAGGCGGGCTTCTGCGTGGCCCTGTGCGGCGTGCTGGTCCCCCTGGTCATGGGAGCCGGGTTCGGCTGGCTGGCGGGGCTGGCGGGGTGGCTGCCGGATAACACTTTGCTGGAAAACATCTTTCTGGGCACCGTACTCACCGCTACCTCGGTGAGCATTACGGTGGAGACCCTCAAGGAGCTGGGACGGCTGGACACCCGGGTGGGGAGCACCATTCTGGCCGCCGCCCTGATTGACGACGTGCTGGGGCTGGTGGCCCTCACCCTTGTGGCCGGTATGGCCGGGAGCGGGACCAATCTGCTGCTGGTCCTGCTGAAAATCGCGCTGTTTTTTGTCTGCTCCATCGCGGTGGCCTTTGGGGGGATCCGCCTGTTCCGGTGGATGATTGAACACGCCCATGGGAAAAATCTCCGGCGGTATCCGGTGCTGGCCTTTGTGCTCTGTCTGGTGCTGGCCTACTGCGCCGAGGAATTTTTCGGGGTGGCGGATATCATTGGGGCCTTTGTGGCCGGTGTGGTGGTCGCCTCCACGTCCAAGGCCCAGTATATTCAGTCGAAATTTGAGCCCCTGAGCTATCTTCTGCTGACGCCGGTGTTTTTCGCCAGCATCGGCATTCAGGTGGAGCTGCCGGAACTCTCCGCACAGCTGGTGCTGTTCTCGCTGCTCCTGCTGCTTGTGGCGGTGCTGTCCAAAATCATCGGCTGCGGCCTGGGGGCGCGGCTGTGCGGCTTCCAGCCCGCCGAGTGCCTTCAGGTGGGTATGGGCATGTCCTGCCGGGGCGAGGTGGCCCTGATCGTAGCCAACCGGGGATTGGCCATGGGGGCGCTGGGGCAGGCCATGATGACCCCCATTGTCATTATGGTCGTGGGGTGTGCAGTACTGACGCCGGTGCTGCTGAAGCTGGCCTTCCGCCGCCAGCCCCAGGCCTCCCCGGCCACTGGCGGCATTGCCGAGCGCTTCCACAAAAAGGACGAGCTGGAGCGGGTGTCCGCCCAGCTGCTGGAGCAGAAGCCTTCCAAGCCTGCGGGAAAATAGCGGCGGGTTTCATTTCCGCAGTTGATTTTCCGCCGGATTTCCTGTAAAATGGATGTAATCTTCCCTACTGGAAAGGAGACGCCCTCATGAAGGTACTCTATCTGCTCAACTTTGCCGGAAAGGCGGGCACCGAGCGGTATGTGGAAACCCTGGTGCGTTATCTCTCCGCCGGCGGTCAGGTGGAGCCCTATTTTGCCTACAACCAGGGCGGGCTCCTGGTGGAGCGCATGGAGGCCCTGGGCGTTCCGGTGCGGCGGCTGGAGATGCGCCGCCGGTTCGACTTCCGCGCCGCCCGGGAGCTGGCGGCGCTCTGCCAGGAGTGGGGCATTGAGCTGGTCCACTGCCACTACCTGCGGGAGCATTACACCGCCCTGCTGGCCAAGCGGTATCTGCCCAGCCTGCGGGTGGTGTACACCAACCACTTCGTCCAGGCCAACGACGGCATTACCCGGTTCACCAACCGGATTCTGGACAAGAAGCAGGACCAGATTATCGCCGTATGCAACCGGGGCCGGGAGGTACTCATAGACAACGGCTGGAGCGGGGAGCGCATTCGGGTGGTGTTCAACGCGGTGGACCCGGAGGCATGGGCCGGGGACCGCTCCGAATCCACCCTCCGGCAGGAGCTGGGTCTAGCGGCGGATGCCTTTGTCATGCTCTGCGCCTCCCGCTTTGCCGGTGACAAGGGCCACCACTATCTGTTGGACTCGGTAAAGCGCCTGACGCAGCTGACAGAGCGGCCCTTTACTCTGGTCTTGGCGGGAGACGGCCCCCTGCTGGAGGCCGCCCAGGCCCAGGCCAGGGAGCTGGAGCTGGGGGAGCGGGTGCGCTTCATCGGGTTCCGCAAGGACATCAAGAATTTGTACAAGGGGTCCGATTTGTACGTCAATTCCTCCCGCCACGAGGCCCTGTCCTTCCTGATTATCGAGGCTATGGCGGCGGGCCTGCCGGTGATTGCCACAGATATGGGGGGCAATTCCGACATTGTCAACGACAAGACCGCCTGCGGCCTGCTGGTGGAGTACGACAACCCGGAATCCATGGCCCAGGCCATGAAGCGCTTTTTGGAGGACCCGGCCTTTCTGGCCCAGTGCCGGACGCGGGCCCTGGAGACGGTACAGGAGCGCTTTGAGGTCCACAAGATGGTCCAGGCCACCAGTCAGGTCTATCAAGCGGCACTGAGCCGTCCCCAAGGCTGAATAAAGGAGTATGCAACATGTCGATTACACGAAACAGCGCCGTCCTGCGGTTTCTGCTGGCCTTTTTTGGGGCCTGGGGCGCTGCGGGACCAACCAGCGGCATTGGCCGCGCCCTGGACGGCATTGAGAACTTCTTCCGCCGCCAGTCCGGCGAGAGCGCCCTCTGCGCCTTCGTCTGGCGGGAGGGGCGTATACCCCGGGCCTGGCCCCACAGCTTGGCCTGCGGGCTCTTTACGGGGCTGGTGAACATTCCCTGCGCCGCCGCCAAGTGGCTTTATCAGACTCTGCGGAGGCTCTGGGACGGGAGCGTGTGCTTCCAGCTTCTCGCCGCCATGGGCGGGGCTTCCTATTTCTTCCTTGGCCTGCTGATGCTGGTCATGCTGGTGGCCCCCCATGGTATGTGGAATAACATCTACGGCTTTGCGGGAGCGGCGGGGGTTCTGTGCCTCTTTGTGGTGGGGAGCGCAACCCGGCCCAAGCTCCGGCTGGAGCTGGACCGGCTGGGGCCCTATATGATTTTCTATATGGGCTTCATCTGCATCTCTCTGGCCGCGTCCCTGTCCACCCGGATGTCCATGCGGTTTTTCTTCTTCCACCTGACCGGTTTCCTGCTGGTGCTGGTGCTGGTCAGCTCGGTGCGCAAGTATGAGCAGCTCCAGCTGGTGGTTTCCCTGGCGGTGCTGGGCGTCTCTGCGGCGGCGCTGTACGGGTGCTATCAGGGGTATGTGGGCGTGGATGTCATCGCCTCTCAGCAGGATATGTACGTCAACGCGGGAATGCCCGGCCGGGTGTACTCCTTCTTCGACAACCCCAACAACTTTGCCGAGCAGCTGGTCATGCTCCTGCCCCTGGACTTGGCTCTGTTCTTAAACTGCCGCTGGCGGGGGAAAATACTCTCTCTGCTCTCCCTGGCCGTGGGCGCGGCGGCCATCGGCTTCACCTATTCCCGTTCTGGCTGGATTGGGCTGGCTTTGGCGGTGGTGGTGTTCCTGGCGCTGATGGACTGGCGGTTTGTGCCGGTGTTCCTCCTGCTGGGCGTCGCGGCCATTCCCTTCCTGCCGGAGACCATTTACAATCGGATTTTGTCCATTGGCAACGCCCACGACACCTCCACCCGCTACCGCTTTGAGATTTTCGACACCACCACCAATCTCATGCGGGACTACTGGGTCCGGGGCGTAGGTCTGGGCACGGATATCATGAAAAAGACCTTTGAGACCTATCCCACCATTTTTGACGGCACCTATCCGGTCCACACCCACAACAACTACCTGCAAATGTGGGGTGAGACGGGCATCTGGGGAATCATTTCCTTCCTGGCCCTGCTGCTCTGGCAGCTAAAGACCGGCGCAAAAGCCCTGTTCTCCACCGCGGATAAGCGCGTCAAGCGGCTTCTCGCCGCCTCTATTGGCGCCTTCTGCGGCATCCTGGTCATAGGCATTGCCGAGTACACCTGGTTCTACCCCCGCAACATGTTCACCTGGTGGTTCCTCTTCGGCATCATTACAGCCTGCGTCAAGCTCGCCCGTCCCGATTCTTTTTCTTGTAAGAAAAAGAATCAAAAAGAACTTCCGTAGCGCCTCCAACCCGGTGCCGGCTTTCACCCCTGCGCCCGGTCACGCACCCAGGTGCTGGACGGCCCCCCTTATCCTGCAAAACAATCCGCCCCACTGACAGGAGTCTCCTGTCAGTGGGGCGGATTGCTTATACTAATTCTTCATAAAACGATTGCATCGTTTTATGGGGCCGCATCCTGCGGCCCGGCAGCGCAGCCGCCAAGAATGTTGTCAATACTTTTCTTGGTGCGCCGCAGGCGCGGCGGCGTCTCACGCCGCCATAAAAAGATGTTTAATCTTTTTATCAAGAAATAGTATTACGGCTCCGGTTCTCCGTCCTCCTGGGGCAGGACCACCACACGGATTTCCATCACTCTCCGGTGGTCCACCTGCGTTACGGTTACATCCAGGCCGTCGCACACGAAGTGGTCCCCTTCCTCGGGCACCCGGCCTACCTGCTCCATAACCCAGCCGGACACCGTATTAGCGTCGCACTCGCCAGAAATGGCGAACAGGTCGAACAGGTCGCTCAGGTCAGCGCTGCACGAGATGAGATAGCTCCCATCCTCCTGCTTCTGGAACTGCTCAATGACCTCGTCGTGTTCGTCCCAGATTTCGCCCACCAGCTCCTCCACGATGTCCTCCAGAGTCACCAGACCCTCGGTGCCGCCGTACTCGTCCACCACGACCACCATATGGGCCTTCTGCCGCTGGAGAATCCGCAGCAAATCCGAAATCTTGGTGTTCCCGGTGGTGTACAGCACCGGACTGACCAGCGCCTTCACATCCACCATCCCCCGGTAGCGGGCGGAGTAGAAGTCCTTCTCGTGGATAACCCCCACAATATCGTCGATATCCTCATGGTACACCGGCAGGCGGGAGTATCCGTTCTCGGCGAAGGCTTTGGCAATTTCCTCTTCGGTGGCGGTGTCCTCCACGGCGGCGATGTCCACGCGGGGGGTGAGGATTTCCTCCACCTCCAGGTCGTTGAACTCAATGGCCGCCCGGATGAGCTCGCTCTCGTGCTGGTCCAGGCCCCCTTCGTCCTCGGCCTGGTCCACCATGGTAATGAGCTCTTCCTCGGTAATGCCCTCGTCCTGCTGGTGGTGGAAAATCCGCGTGAGCAGCCGCTTCCACTGGGTAAACAGGAAGTTCACCGGCCGAAGCAGGGTGATGAACACCACCAGAATCGGGGCGGAGAACATGGCGAACCGCTCCGGGCTCTCCTTGGCCAGACTTTTGGGGGAAATTTCGCCGAAAATCAGGATAAGCAGGGTGAGGACCACCGTGGAGACTGTGGGGCCATACACCGGCAGCAGCTTGGTGAAAAACAGGGTGGATACGGTGGTAGCCACGATATTGACGATATTGTTTCCAATCAGGATGGTGGAGAGCAGGCGGTCATAGTCCTCCGCCAGGACCAGGGCCCGGGCGGCCCGGGCGTCTCCCCCCTCGGCCTTGCTCCGCAGGCGGACCCGGTTCAGGGAGGAAAAGGCCGTCTCTGTGGCGGAAAAGTAGGCCGACAGGGCAAGCAGGCATACAAGCGCGGCAATCATGGCAATACTGGAACTGTCTAACATAAAACAACCATCAACTCAGCTTTCTGTTTTGAATTTTACGCAGGAAAGGACAGCCCTATACCCTCCGGCTAAGGCTGTCCTTTTGGTATCGTATGTAATTACGCAACTAGGCGGAGGTTCATCCACAGGGAATCACCGTCTCCTTTTCCTGATTTGTCTGCTAGTATACCACACCTCTGCGCCGATTGCAAGCAAAACCGTTTACACCCGCTCGATGGTAAATACCCAGTGGAGATAGGTATCTGCTTCCTCTTCAGCGAACAGGAGGTAGCCGCCGGCCTCATAGCCCTCCTGCTCCACCTCCTGGGTAATCCGCAGGCCATGGGTCTCCAGGGTGTAGGACTCCAGGCCCCGGTCCACAACGTACTTTGTGAGGTTTTCCAGGGTCCAGGAAATGCAGTTATACTCCCCACGGGCCGCGCCAAAGGCCAGGACCGCCAGCTGGGGCTGCATGGTATAGGGATAAAAGAACTTTTCTCCCTGTTGCACCACCTCCAGGCGCACGGCGGTAACCACGCCGTCCTCCACGGTCAGCTGATGATTGGGCCTCGTTTCCTCTCCTAAGGCAAAGACAACCACGCCGGGCTGGCTGATCTTGCTCCAGGCGCCGTCGTCCTCCATGCGGAAAGACAGGTCCAACTCCTGATACCGGATGATATCGTTGATATTGTCCGCGTACTCCGCCGGGGTGATGGCCCCCCGGTGGATGGGCATCAGCGACTGAAAGGCCAGCACAACCGCCGCCGCCAGCAGCGCCCCCCGTGCCGCCACATAGCCCACCGCCCGCCGGGCCCGCGTGTCCCGGATGGTGTAGGACAGCCGCTGCTCCGCGTCCCAGGGCAGTGTCTCCCCGTTGGAACAGGCCCGGAAGCTCTTATAATTTCGGTAGATATCATAGAAAGGAATACCATACCCCAGCCCCTTTTCAAAGAGAACCCAGATTCGGTCCAGCGCCCGCCGGTAGGTGAGCTTGGCTCCGTTTTCATCCCGGACCTCCAGGCCGAAGATGGCCTTCCCGGGCGTGGTCCCCCAGGTGGACAGCAACAGGGGCTCCAGCACCAGCATAAGGACCAGATTCACATAACCGCTCACCAGCTTTCCCACCACACTGTCCGGAGGGGACAGCCGGAACACCAGCATCCATATCGGGAGCCAGAGCATCTCATACAAGCCCAGGTCCAGACTTCTGGCAAAATACCGCCGCCAGGGGTGGGGGACTGTGGGCAGAGCGTCCCGGCGCAGGTCGAAGTGCCCCGGCTGGTCGGCGGGCCGGTCCAGGCGCTCCAGATACCGTCCGGCATCCAAGGACTCGTACCCGGTCCGGTCCAGGCGAATCTGACGGCACATCTGCGCCGCCCAGTCCAGCTCCGCCCGCTCATGCTCCAGGGCCTGTTCCCGCTCCGTCAGGGCCGCGTCCAGAGTGCATTCCCCCTGCTGGAGCTGCCGGATGACCTCCAGGGAGAGGCCCAGCTGCCGCAGCAGCTTGATTTTCCGCAGGGTGTCCACGTCCTCCGCGGAATAGTCCCGATACCCGTTTGCCTCCCGCTGGGGAAAGACCAAACCCTCCTGCTCATAGTAGCGGATGTTGGCCCGGGTCATGCCCAAGAGGGTTTCCACTTGACCGATGTTCATACCGTTCGCCTCCTTTTGCCCCCATTGTACAGGGTCAAGCTGGTTTACAGTCAAGCATTTTCGGCAAAAATCCGCAAATTTATCCTTGCAGCAGCGCCAGCGCCGCCTCCAGCTGGGCGTCCCCCTCCTCCGTCTGCTCCACCTGGGCGTCCAGGCGCAGGCCGGTCCCAATCAAGGAAGTCCCGTCCCCGGTGAAATAGGCGGCGGTGGAGATATTCAGGGCCCCGCCGTGGGGCAGGGGAAAGGTCTGCTGAGAGTACCCCTTGCCGCTGGTGGGCACGCCCACAATCACCGCCGCGCCGTCCTCCTGGAGCTGGGCGGCGAAAAACTCCGCGGCGGAGTACGTATCCTCATTGACCAGCACCGCCATGGGCAGATCTACGCAGGCCGCGTCCGACTGAATGACCTCCTCCCGCCCGCTGCGGCTCCGGCTGATGAAGATGGGCCCCTCGGGCAGGAGGAAATCCAGCATCTCCGTGAGCTGGGTCAGGTAGCCCCCGCCGTTGTTGCGCATATCAAAGACCAGGGCCCGCGCCCCCTGGGCCTGGAGGTCCTCCACCGCCTCCTTCAGCCGCTGGGCGCTGTTCTCGTAGAAGTTGGCCAGCTTCACATAGCCCACCGAGTCCTCCAACATTTCATAAGACACCGGGTCGGTGGCCACGGCCTCCCGGCGGACCTCCACGGTGCGGGTGGCGCCGCCGGTCCCCAGAACCTCCAGCACGGCGGTGGTGCCCGCCTCGCCCCGGATGTAATCGGACCCCTGATATCTTCCCTCTCCGGCCAAGGATACTCCCTCCGCCTGGGTGATGACCTCTCCGGGCAGCAGGCCCGCCTCCTCCGCCGGGGAGCCGGGGGTGACCTCCAGAATCAGCAAGCCCTCCTCCCGTTCATAGCTGACGGTGACGCCGATGCCCACATATTGATTTTTCCGGCGGAGATTCTGGGCCTCGTAGGCCTCGGCGTTCAGGTAGTAGCTCCACCGGTCCCCCAGGCCCTTCACCATGCCCTCCAGGGCGGCGTCCACGGCCTCCACGGGCTCATACTCCCCCACGAAGCGGGTATTCACCAGCATCAGCCCCTCCAGCAGGGACAGGGCCCCCTCCCCTACCGTCAGCCGGAGGGCCAGCAGGCTCCCGCCCACCGTCACCCCGAGGGTGAGGACCACCGCCAGGAGCAGATGCAGGAGGGAAAAGCGTTTTTGTGTCATAGCAAGGCTTCCTTTCTATAAAAACAACGGGCGGAGGGAACATCCCTCCGCCCGCCATGCGCCACAGCGCTGTGAAACTTCGTCTGCGCATACTGCCGCAGGAGGGCCTCTTCTGCTCCAGAAACCTGTTTACCAGGGGTGGGTCAAATTGAGGCCGGAGTATTTCTTCTCTGGATTGACGCGGCTGTAGTTGTCCCGGACTTCATAATGCAGGTGGTTGCCGTTGGAGCTGCCGGTGGTGCCCACCTTGCCCACCTCCTGGCCCTGGGAGACCATCTGTCCCTCGCTGACGGACCGGGCGCTCATGTGGGCGTAAAGGGTGGAATTGCCGTTCCCATGGTCCACCACCACATAATTGCCATAGGAGTCATGCCAGCCGGAGGTGACCACCTGACCGCTCTTAGCCGCCAGAATGGGGGTGCCGCTGGGGGCGGGAATGTCAATGCCGGTGTGGCTGTGGGCCTTGCCGGTGATGGGGTGAATGCGGTATCCGAACAGAGACGAGAGGCGGTAATAGCCCGGCAGGGGCCACAGGTAGCCGCTCTCCGAATTGATGATGATATTATTCCGGCGGCGCTCCTCCTCCAGGGCCTTCTGCTTGGCCACGATGCTGGCCTGGATGGCCTGGGCGGCGGCGCTCTCTTCCTCCAGCTGGCGGTTGACCTCCGCCGTGTCGGCGTTAATCTGGTCCAGCAGCCGCTGGGCCTCGGCCACCTTCTCCTTTTGTTCGGCCTGTTTGCTCTCCAGGTCGGCCTTCATGGCCTCCTGCTCCGCGCGGGCGCTCTCCAGCTCGGCCTTGAGGCGCTCAATTTCCTCCCGGGTGGCGATGAGCTGGTCCATCACCGCCTGGTCGTAGGCCATGATATCGCTGATATCCGCCAGACGGTCCAGCAAATCCGAAAAACTCTCCGCCGTAAACAGGATGGACCAGTAGGACGCCTTGCCGGATTCCTCCATCGCCCGCACGCGGCGGCAGAACAGGTCGTACTGCTCCTGCTCCCGCAGCACCGCCGCCGCCCGTTCCTCTTCCTTTTCGGCAATCTGCCCGTCATACCAGACAATTTGGGCGTTGATGTTCTCCAGCTCGCCGTTGATGGCCTCCAGCTGGCTGACTAAAATCCGGCGCTTCTCCTTGGCCTCCTCCAGCCCCGCCTTGAGGCCGGCCAGCTGCTCTTTGAGCTCCTGCTGTCTGGCCTGACTCTCGGCCCGCTGCTCCTTGAGGGCGTCGATTTCCTCCTGGGTCACCGCTCCGGCGGCGCCGCCCAAAATCATGGTGAGCATGGGCAGGAGCATCAGCAGGGCCAGGGCCGCCGCCAATACCGCCACAAATATGCGCCGCCAGTCAGTTTTTGGTTTTTTCTGCTGTTTTTTTGCCATGATACCGCTCCTTTTATACCTGCAAGAACTTCCGAATGGCCAGCACCGAGCCCAGGGTGCCGATGACCAGCCCTGTACACACGAAAATTCCCAGCACCGGCCAGACCATGGGCCCAAAGGGGAGCACGGAAATCAAATCAATGGGGTCCGAGCCCAAAATGGCCCGGGACACCAGGGAGTACACCCCCCATTGCAGGAAGAAGGCCAGCACCGCCCCCGTCAGCCCCAGCAGCATCCCCTCAATCACGAAGGGCCAGCGAATGAAGCCGTTGGTGGCCCCGCACATCTTCATAATGGCGATTTCCTCCCGCCGGTTGAAGGTGGCCAGCTTGGTGGTGTTGGCGATGATGAACAGGGAAACCAGCAGGAGGATGAGCACCAGCACAATGGCCACCGCCCCGGCGATATCCCGGATGACCACGAAAATCTGCGCCAGCTCCAGTTCCACCGACACGTCCCCAATGCCCTCGGTCCCCTCCACCTGGGTGCTGGTAGCGGCCATCTGCTCGATGTCCGTCACATGGATGCGGAACCGGGCCCGCAGAACCTCGTCGGGCAGGCCGCTCAGAAGCAGGTTGTCCGGGTGCTCCGCCTGGAAATTGTCCATGGCCTCCCCCCGGCTCACGTAGGTGACCGAGGCCACGTTGGGAATGGCCTCCACCTGGGCTTGGAGGGCAGGTATGTCCTCTTCCGCCCAGGACTCGTCAACGAAGGCGGTAAATTCATTTTTCGCCTCCAAATTCCCCAGCATGGCGTCCACGTTCACCGCCACCAGGGAGAAGGAGCCCATAATCAGCAGGCAGCACACAATCATACACACCGCCGCGAAGGACATAAAGCCGTGGGTAAAGATGCTCTTAAAGCCCTCGGCAATGAAATAGCCAAAATTATACTTAAACTTCATCGTTGTAATACCCGCCTGTTACGTCGCTGATGATTCTGCCGCTGTCGATGGAGATCACCCGCCGGGAAAAGCGGTCCACCAGCTCCCGCTCGTGGGTGACCACCAGCAGAGTGGTGCCCAGCTGGTTGATGCGCTCCAGCAGGGTCATAATCTCCAGGGACCGGGTGGGGTCCAGGTTGCCCGTGGGCTCGTCGGCAATTATCATCTGCGGATTGTTCACCAGCGCCCGGGCGATGGCCACCCGCTGCTGTTCCCCGCCGGAGAGCTCCGCCGGCTGGCACTTGGCCTTTTCCCCCAGGTCCACCAGCTCCAGCACATAGGGGATGCGCTTGCGTATCTCCCGTGGAGAGGCCCCGATGGCCCGCATGGCAAAGGTCAGGTTTTCCTCCACCGTCTTTTTCTCAATGAGCCGAAAGTCCTGAAAGATCACCCCCAGGCTCCGGCGCATGAAGGGCACCTGTCCCGGGCGGATGGTGTTCAGGTTGTACCCGTTGACCATCAGCCGCCCCTGGGTGGGGGCCTCCTCGGCGGTAATGAGCTTGACAATGGTGGATTTGCCCGAGCCCGAGGGTCCCACCAGAAAGACAAATTCCCCGTCCTCAATACGGAACTCAATGCCCTTGAGGGCCTTGGTGCCGTTGTCGTATGTCTTTTGAATCTCTTTGAATTGTATCATACGGCTCCCTCGAAAAGAATTGACAACTGACGTATGGGTTGTGTCAGCTGTCAATTCACCGTCACTCTATGGTACTCCGGCCCAGTGGCCGGGACGCTTGCCTTCCGCTTAGGACTTGATGCCCCGCGAGAGCAGGTACTTCTTGACCATCAGGGCCACCTTGAAGGTGATGGCGTCGTCGAACTCCCGCAGGTCCAGGCCGGTGAGCTTTTTAATCTTCTCCAGCCGGTAGACCAGGGTATTTCGGTGGACGAAGAGTTTGCGGGCTGTCTCGGACACGTTCAGGTTGTTCTCAAAAAACTTGTTGATGGTAAAGAGCGTCTCTTGGTCCAGGGCGTCGATGGGGTTCTTTTTGAACACCTCCTGAAGGAACATCTCACACAGGGTCGTGGGCAGCTGGTAAATCAGCCGGCCAATGCCCAGATTTTCGTAATTGATAACGGATTTCTCCGTGTCAAAGACCTTGCCCACGTCAATGGCTACCTGGGCTTCCTTATAGGCCCGCGCCAGTTCCCGGATGTGCCCCACGATGGTGCCGATGCCGATGACCACCCGGATATGGAGCTCGTTGGTGACCGTCTCCTCAATCTGCCGGGCGATTTTCAGCAGCTCCCGGCTCTCGGTCGTCTCGGTGACCTGTTTGATAACGGCCACGTCGCTTTCGCTGACCGAGAGGACGAAATCCGCCTGCTTGTCCGGGAACAGACTCTGGACCACGTCGATCAGCGCGGGCTCGCTGGTCTCCACCTGCCGGACCAGGAAGGCGGCCCGAGGGGCCTCCGACTGAAAATGGAGCTCCTTGGCCCGGACGTAGATATCCCCCAGAAGGATATTATCCGAGATGATATTTTTGACAAAAGTGGCCTTGTCGTGCTTTTCCTCATAATAGGTCTTGGCCCCGTTGAAGGCCACCGCCGCCATACAGCATACCGTCCGGGCCTCGGCATCCTCCCCCCGGGCGAAGGCGGCATAATCAAACTGGGAGCCCCAGCCCTGAAGGGCCTTGAAGGTGTAGCCCTCGTGGCGGATAACGCCCCCCTCGCCGCCATTGACGGCCTCCACAACTGCGGGCCAGTGCTCACCAATGCAGCTCAATTCGTTGCAGGCGATCACCGTCCCCTCAGAATCAATCACGCCGATGGCCCGTTCTGTGCTGTCCTTCATCTGTGAGACAACATTCTGAAAAGTTCTGCTGGACATGGTGGAAGCCTCCCCTTTCTATCATCACGCCTCACCCTTGAGGCTCTGTATACAAAACTCGTACCCGCTCTATTATACCGTTTTTTTTCTCCGTTTTCAATAGGTTTCCAAAAGAATTTTGTGGATAATGCCGAAAACCCTCCAGACTGCGGAAAAGCCGCCCGGAGGGGGCCCGTTCAGCCCTTGAGGCCCAGGGCCTCCCGCTCTTCCCCCCGCAGGGGCCGCCACGCGCCGGGGACCAGCTCCCCGTCCAGGCGGAGGGGACCCATGGTCAGGCGCTTGAGATAGAGGACCTGCTTGCCCCGCGCGGCGGTCATGCGCTTGATTTGGTGAAACTTTCCCTCCTGGAGGGTTATCAGGGCCTCGCCGGGCTCCGCCAGGGGCTCCAGGCGGGCGGGCAGGCAGGTCTGGCCGTCCTCCAGGGTCAGGCCTCCGGCGAAGGCGGCCACGTCCTCCGCCGTGAAGGGGCCGTCGGCCCGGACCAGGTAGGTCTTGTCCACATGATGTCTGGGGGAGAGCAGCCGGTGGGCCAGCGGGCCGTCGTTGGTGAGCAGGAGCAGGCCCTCGGTGTCCTTGTCCAGCCGGCCCACGGGAAAGAGGCCCACCCGCCGCAGGTGCGGGGGCAGCAGGTCCAGAACGGTGGCCTGCCGGGGGTCCTCGGTGGCGGAGAGCAGTCCGGCGGGCTTGTGGAGCATCAGGTAAACCAGGCGCTCCCCGGAGAGGGGCTCCCCGTCCACCAGGAAGGGGGTGTCCAGGTCATATTTTTCCTCCGGGGCGCGGGCGGTCCGGCCCGCCGCCTGGACCCTCCCCGCCCGGATGAGCAGGCGGGCCTCTTTTCGGGACCAGCGGCCCGTATTGGCCAGAATTTTGTCTAAGCGTTCCATAAGCGCCTCCTGGTTGTCCTTTTTCCTCTATTTTAACATAGGTTTCGGAAAAAAGACATAGAAATAATCAGGACGGTTTGAGAAGGGAGCGTTGCGCTGTGTTTATTTTTACCGCCAAGGTCCGCCGGGGGCGGATTGCGGCAGTGGCGGCGGCGGCCGTGGTGGTGTGCGGCGTGCTGACGGCGGCTCTGCTGCTGGGGGCCCGCGGAGCGGCGGTGTCCACCTCCGCCAGCCCCAAGGGGGTGCGGTCCAACGAGGACCGGGTGGCCTATCTGGAGAGCTTCGGGTGGACGGTGTCCCCGGAGGCGGTTATGGTGGAGGAGCTGTGCATACCGGAGACCTTTGACGAGACGTACACCCAATATCTGGAGCTCCAGCAAAGCCAGGGCTTCGACCTGACGGAGTACCAGGGTAAGCGGGTGAAGCGGTATACCTATGAGATTACCAACTACCCCACCGGGGAGGCGGGGATACAGGCTGGGCTGCTGATTTACAAAAATACGGTGATTGGCGGGGACGTTCTCTCCCCGGAGCTGGGGGGCTTCATCCACGGGCTGGAGAGGCCCACTTGAAAGGCAAACGCGGCGCTCATTGGAGCGCCGCGTTGATTTTTTCCGCCTAAGGTCCTGGAAGGGCGGCTTATGTTACCAATGTAGAAATACCTCCGAGGCCTGATAGAGAAACACGATGTAAAGTACTCCAGCCACGGCCAGTATAATGGATGAGAAAAACGCAATCCCACCGGCCAGAAGCATTGTTGCCAGGAACGGAAGCATGAGCGCAAGGGCGCACGCATGTGTTACAGCACTGCAAACTCCATAGACCTTCCACAGGGTATCCGCCCGCATGGAGAGGGGATTTGACCGGTTCTCCAGCAGGGCGGCGCTGGTTGCGCACACGTAGTAGACGGAAAGAAACGCAAGAACCGCGCTGGCCAGGACTATGAGTGCGGCGAGGACATCTCCCAACACGGGCATAAACGCCAGGGTAAGCGCCGTGAGTATCACCCCCAAAAAGACCATCGCCAGATGGAGAATGGTAACATGGAAGGCTTTCTGATAGCCGCTGTCCCCCTGTCCGGCCATACCCAGCCCCACTATGGTCAGCACCAGCCCTATCAGGGACAGACCGAACCAGGAAAACAGCCCGGCAACAGTGGTCAGAATCTCCCCAAAAAACACCAGCCGCAGGCCCTTTCCGATGCTCATGTATGCTTGCTCGTACATGGTTGAACCCTCTCCTTTGCAAACGGATGTTATTTCCTATCCATCAGATGAACGTTCAGGTGGTTATAGGTGATACCCGTTACCAATTTTGGAACACATCCGAGGCTTTATAGAGAAAGATTAGATAGAGGATTCCGGCAGCGGCCTGCACCAAATAGGTGAGAAAATTGAGCCCGCCTGCCAGAATCGCCGTTGCCGCGAAGGGGAGCATCAGCACGAAATTGAAAACGGTATTCACTACGATACAGGCTCCCATCACCTTCCAAAGGCTTTCCGCCTGCTTGGACAGAGAGGGCTCCCGTTCCGCCAGAAGAGCGGAGCTTGTGGTACAAATGTAATAGGTAGACAAGAAATTAAAGACCGATATCAGGACCATTAGAATCATGCCAATGAGAACCGCCAATGCCAATGTGGGAAGAAAGACAAGTAGCACCCCCGCAAGAATCCCCCCGGCAAAGGTCACCGCCAGATTGAGGATAGTGACGGCGAATGCCTTCCGGTATCCGCTGTCCCCCCGCCCGGCGCTGCTCAAACCCACCAGGGTCAGCACCAGCCCCGCCAGAGACAGGACGGACCAGGAAAACATTGACGCCACAGTGACCAGAATCTCCCCGAAGAAGACCAGCCGCAGGCCCTTTCCAATATCCTTATATGCTTGCTCGTACATGGTTGAGCCCTCTCCTTTCCAAACGGATGTTATTTCCTATCCACCAGATGGACGTTCAGGTGGTTATAGGTGATGTCGATGCCCTCCCGGTCAAAGGCCGCGCCAATCTGCTCCAGAAGGTCGAAATAGAGGTCCCAGAAATCCGCCGTCAGGGCCCACACCCGCAGGGTATATTCTATACTGCTGTCCAGGTAGGCCGACAGGCGGACGAAGGGTTCCGGCTCCGGCAGGGCCTTGGGGTGGGCGGCGATGACCGAGCGGATACAGGCAATCACCTTTTCCGGTTCATCCTCATAGGAGACGGTGAATTTCAAGTCCACCCGCCGCTGTTCCTGGGTGTTGTAGTTGGTGATGGTCTGACCGGCAATAGTGCCGTTGGGGATGAAGATAATCTTGTTGTCGATGGTCCGCAGCTGGGTGTAGACCAGGCCCACCGCGATCACGGTGCCGCTGATTTCTCCCGCGTCGATGTAGTCGTCGGCCTTGAAGGGCTTGCTCACCAGGAGCTGAATGCCTCCGGCCAGGTTGGACAGGGCCCCCTGAATGGCCAGGGACAGGGCCAGTCCCAGCACACTGAGCACAGCGATGATGCTGGTCATTTCGATACCCATATAACTGAGCACCAGACACAGGGTAATCAGCCACAGGACCACCCGCAGAGCGGCCCGGACGAAGGTATGAAGGCTCTTCTCCACCTCCAGCCGCTGAAAGCTCCGGTCCAGGAGCCGGAGCAGGACCTTCATGACCACGATGCAGGCCCCCAGCAGAATTAAAATAGCCAGGATGCGCTGAAAATTCAGGGACTTCAAGATCTCCGCGAAGGCGTTGAAGGTCTGTACGGCCTCCTCCGCCTGTTCCGGGTCGGGCAAAACCGTCAGCATAGCGTCACTTCCTTTCTCTGTACGTTCTATGGTATCACATTTCGGGCGGGGAGGCAAGGTTGCCGGGTCTGGCCATGCTTTGCCGGGTGGGTCCCGTTTTTTTGAGGGAACGGAGGTCGGGCTCTGCCCGAACCCGCCAGGGGCGCCGCCCCTGGACCCTGCCGCCTTTTGAAAAAGGCGGGCGAAAACTTCCAGCCGTCGTGACCGGGCAATCAGCCAAAGAAACCCACCGCCCGGTAGCGCCATGGAAGTTCTTTTTGCTTACTTTTTCTTACAAGAAAAAGTAAGAGCGCGGTCCGGTTAGACCACGCTCTTACGGGATGGGTAAATCTTACTCGTTGACCTCGATGACAACGCCGGAACCCACGGTGCGGCCACCCTCACGGATAGCGAAACGCAGGCCCTTCTCGATGGCGATGGGGGTAATCAGCTCCACCTTCATGTCCACATTGTCGCCGGGCATACACATCTCAACGCCGTCGGGCAGGCTGATGACGCCGGTCACGTCGGTGGTACGGAAGTAGAACTGGGGACGGTAGTTGTTGAAGAAGGGGGTGTGACGGCCGCCCTCGTCCTTGGACAGGACGTACACCTGACCCACGAACTTGGTGTGGGGCTGGATGGAGCCGGGCTTGCACAGAACCTGGCCGCGCTCCACGTCGGTCTTGGCCACGCCGCGCAGCAGAGTGCCGATGTTGTCGCCAGCCTCGGCGTAGTCCAGCAGCTTGCGGAACATCTCAATGCCGGTAACCACGGTCTTGCGCTTCTCCTCCTGAAGGCCGACGATCTCCACTTCCTCGTTCATCTTGATAACGCCGCGCTCCACACGACCGGTGGCAACGGTGCCGCGGCCGGTGATGGTGAACACGTCCTCAACGGGCATCAGGAAGGGCAGGGTGTCGTCGCGGGGAGGAGTGGGGATATAGCTGTCAACGGAGTCCATGAGCTCCTTGATGCAGGCGAAGTTGGGGTCGTTCACATCGCCGGACTCGCAGGTCAGAGCGTTCAGAGCGGAGCCCTTGATGATGGGAATATCATCGCCGGGGAACTCGTACTTGCTCAGGACCTCGCGGACCTCCATCTCCACCAGCTCCAGCAGCTCGGGGTCGTCCAGCTGGTCGCACTTGTTCAGGAATACCACGATAGCGGGCACGCCCACCTGACGGGCCAGCAGGATATGCTCCTTGGTCTGAGCCATGGGGCCGTCGGAGGCGGCGATAACCAGAATCGCGCCGTCCATCTGCGCAGCGCCGGTAATCATGTTCTTGATATAGTCGGCGTGGCCCGGGCAGTCAACGTGGGCATAGTGACGGTTGTCGGTCTCGTACTCCACGTGGGCGGTGTTGATGGTGATGCCGCGCTCACGCTCCTCGGGAGCCTTATCAATGCTGGAATAGTCCTCGTACTGGGCCTGGCCCTTCATGGACAGGTACTTGGTGATAGCAGCGGTCAGGGTGGTCTTGCCGTGGTCAACGTGGCCAATGGTGCCGATGTTGACATGGGGCTTGGTACGTTCAAATTTAGCCTTAGCCATTGGGATGTTCCTCCTTAAATACACAGATTACCATGTTATAACAGTGAATTGTATGCGAAGCTATTTTATAGCATAGCGGCGGAAAATGCAAGCCCTTTTCTTGCGATTTCGGCAAAGGTTCTCACGCCGCGGGCCTGAGGGGCCTTAATCGTTGTTCCGGCCCCGCTCCGCGATGATTTTGTCGGCGATGCTCTTGGGAATCTCCACATAGCTGTGGGGCTCCATGGAGTACTGGCCGCGCCCCTGGGTGGAGGAACGCAGGTCGGTGGCATAGCCGAACATGCTGGCCAGAGGCACCAGGGCGTCCACCTGTGTGGCGCCGCTGCGGTTTTCCTGGCCCTGAATCTGGCCCCGGCGGCCGGACAGGTCGCCGATGACATTGCCCAGATAATCGTCGGGCACGATAACGGAGACCTTCATGATGGGCTCCAGCAGACAGGCCCCCGCCTTCCGACAGGCCTCCTTGAAGGCCATGGAACCGGCAATCTTGAAGGCCATTTCCGAGGAGTCTACCTCGTGATAAGAGCCGAAAGTCAGGTGGACTTTCACGTCCACCACGGGATACCCGGCCAGCACGCCGGCCTGCATGGCTCCCTGAATGCCCTGGTCCACGGCGGGGATATACTCCTTGGGAATCACGCCGCCGGTGATCTCGTTGAGGAACTCATAGCCCTTGCCGGGCTCGTTGGGCTCCACGGTGATGCGGACGTGGCCATACTGGCCCTTACCGCCGGACTGACGGGCATACTTGGTGTCCTGCTCCACGCTCTTCTTGATGGTCTCCTTATAGGCCACCTGGGGTGCGCCTACGTTGGCCTCTACCTTATACTCACGAAGCAGACGGTCCACGATAATCTCCAAATGGAGCTCGCCCATACCGGCGATGATGGTCTGACCGGTTTCCTCGTCGGTGTAGGTCTTGAAGGTGGGGTCCTCCTCGGCCAGCTTCATCAGGGCGATGCCCATCTTCTCCTGACCGGCCTTGGTCTTGGGCTCGATGGCCACCCGGATAACCGGCTCGGGGAACTCCATGGACTCCAAAATAATGGGGTGCTTGTCGTCGCAGAGGGTGTCGCCAGTGGTGGAGTTCTTCAGGCCAATCACAGCGGCGATATCGCCGGAGTACACGGTCTCAATATCCTCCCGGTGGTTGGCGTGCATCTGCAAAATGCGGCCAATGCGCTCCTTCTGCTTCTTGGTGGAGTTGAGCACGGTAGTGCCGGTGTTCAGCACGCCGGAGTAAACCCGGATGAAGGACAGACGGCCCACAAAGGGGTCGGTGGCGATTTTGAAGGCCAGGGCAGAGAAGGGGGCGCTGTCATCGGCGGGGCGCTCGTCCTCTTCCTCGGAGTCGGGATTCACGCCCTTGATGGCGGGAATGTCCAGGGGGGAGGGCATGAAGTCCACAATGGCATCCAGCAGCTTCTGCACACCCTTGTTTTTATAGGACGTGCCGCAGGTGACGGGCACCAGCAGGTTTTCAATGGTCCCCTTGCGGATGGCCCGGCGGAGCATTTCCTCGGGAATAGGCTTTTCCTCCAGGGCCAGCTCCATAATCTCATCGTCGATGTCAGCCAGGGCGTCCACCAGCTTGGTGTGGTACTCCTGGGCCAGCTCCACCATGTCGGCAGGGATTTCCTCCACGCGCAAGTCCTTGCCCATGTCATCGTAGTAAATGTCGGCATTCATCTCCACCAGGTCGATGATACCCTTAAAGGTATCCTCGCTGCCGATGGGGAGCTGAATGGGCACGGCATTGCACTTGAGCCGGTCGTGAATCATCTCCAGCACGTGGTAGAAGTCCGCGCCCATGATGTCCATCTTGTTGACGTAAATCATGCGGGGGACCCGGTAGTGGTCCGCCTGACGCCAGACGGTCTCCGACTGGGGCTCCACGCCGCCCTTGGCGCACATGACGGTCACAGAGCCGTCCAGCACGCGCAGGGAGCGCTCCACCTCCACGGTAAAGTCCACGTGGCCGGGGGTGTCGATGATGTTGATGCGGGTCTGAGGGAACTGGTCCTTGGTGCCCTTCCAATAGCAGGTGGTGGCGGCGGAGGTGATGGTGATGCCGCGCTCCTGCTCCTGGGCCATCCAGTCCATGGTGGCGGTTCCCTCATGGGTCTCGCCAATCTTGTAGTTGACGCCGGTGTAATACAGGATACGCTCGGTCGTCGTGGTCTTACCGGCGTCGATGTGGGCCATGATGCCGATGTTCCGGGTGTTCTCTAAGGTTACTTTCCTAGGCATACTCTAATAACTCCTCACCAGCGGTAATGCGCGAAGGCCTTGTTGGACTCGGCCATCTTATGGGTATCCTCACGCTTCTTGACCGCAGAGCCCAGGTTGTTGGCGGCGTCCATAATCTCGCCCGCCAGGCGCTCCCGCATGGTCTTTTCGCTGCGCTTG
>CAJUDT010000003.1 GCA_910585415.1 uncultured Flavonifractor sp. | reverse complement strand
GGCCTTGTCAATGGCGGTCTGGTCCAGCACGTTCATGCCCACCAGGCACTCGGCAATCTCGGTGTTCACGTTCTTCACAGCGGTCTCCACGCCCTTGCCCAGGTAGCGGCCCTTGTCGCCGTCCCGGAGCTCACAGGCCTCGTAGATACCGGTGGAAGCGCCGGAGGGCACGGCGGCGCGGCCCATGGTGCCGTCCTCCAGATAGACCTCCACCTCCACAGTGGGGTTGCCGCGGGAGTCCAGAATCTCCCGGCCCAGTACGTCTACGATCTCAATGATCTCCTTCATATTGTTTGGCTCCTTTCCATACAATGGTGAAATATTTATCGGATTGCTCAACGTCCCCCATCTCAGCAGCAGGGCCGCAGAACAGGGAACGCGTTACTGAATCAGAGTCTCTCCGTCCATCTCGCCGGGCTTCTCCAGGCCCATCAAATCCAGCATGGTGGGCGCGATGTCGGCCAGACGGCCATCCCGGAGCTTTACGTCGGCCCCCACGATGCAGAAGGGCACCAGACTGGTGGTGTGGGCGGTAAAGGGGGTGGTCCCGTCGTCCTCCAGCATACGGTCGGCGTTGCCGTGGTCGGCGGTAATCAGGGTGACGCCCCCCATCCCGGCGGTGGCGTCCACCACCCGGCCCACGCAGTGGTCCACGGCCTCCACGGCCTTCACGGCGGCGTCAAACACCCCGGTGTGGCCCACCATGTCGCAGTTGGCGAAGTTGAGGATAATCACGTCATAATTGCCGCTTTCAATGCGCTTGACGGCCTCGTCGGCCACCAGATGGGCGCTCATTTCCGGCTGAAGGTCATAGGTGGGTACCTTGGGGGAGGGAATCAGGCACCGGTCCTCGCCGGGGAACACCTTTTCCTCGCCGCCGTTGAAGAAGAACGTCACATGGGCGTATTTCTCCGTCTCGGCAATGCGCAGCTGAGTATATCCCTGCTTGGAGATGAACTCCCCAAAAATGCTCTCCAAAGCCCGGTGGGGGAAGGCGATGAGCACGTTGGGCATGGTGGCGTCGTACTCGGTGGTACACACGTAGGTCACGGGGAAATACCCGTGCTTCCGCTCCACGTCGGTAAAGGCCGGGTCCACAAAGCAGCGGGTAATCTCCCGGGCCCGGTCGGGGCGGAAGTTCAGGAAGATGATGGAATCCCCCTCCCGGACCTTGGCGTCCTTGGTACACACCACGGGCTCCACAAACTCGTCGGTGACTCCGGCGTCATAGGACTTCTGCACCGCGTCCACCGGGTCGGGATTCTGGGCGCCCTCCCCCAGGGTCAGGGCGTCGTAGGCCCGCTGGAGGCGCTCCCAGCGCTTGTCCCGGTCCATGGCGTAGAACCGCCCCATGACGGTGGCAATCTGTCCCACGCCCAGCTCCGCGCACTTGTCCCGCAGGGCGGACACGAAGTCCTTGCCGGAGCAGGGGGGCACGTCCCGGCCGTCCAGGAAGCAGTGGACAAATACCTTGTCCAGCCCCCGGTCCTTGGCCATTTTCAGCAGGGCAAACAGGTGGGTGATGTGGCTATGCACGCCGCCGTCGGACAAAAGGCCCATCAGGTGCAGGGCGGAGCCCCGCTCCCGGCAGTCGTCCATGGCCTCCATATAGGCCTCGTTCTCAAAGAAGGAGCCGTCCTCCACGGCCCGGCTGATGCGGGGCAGGTCCTGAAAGACCACCCGGCCCGCGCCGATGTTGGTATGCCCCACCTCGGAGTTGCCCATCTGCCCCTCCGGCAAGCCCACGTCCAGCCCGGAGGCGGAGAGCTTACAATGGGGATTTTCGGCAAAAATCTTGTCCAGCCGGGGGGTCTTGGCGCTGGCAATGGCGTTCCCCGCCGTCTCGTCCCGGAGGCCGAAGCCGTCCATGATAATCAAAGTGGTCGGTGTTTTCATAAAAACCCTCTGTTCCGCAGGGGCGGCGGGCCAGGGGGCGCTTCCCGATGGAAAGCCCCTACCCTGGCGCAGCGCCGTCCCCAGATTGTGATGATTACTCCTGATTCGCGGCGTTGACAATCTCCACGAAATCGGGGGCCTTCAGGCTGGCGCCGCCGATGAGGCCGCCGTCCACGTCGGGCTGGGCCAGCAGCTCGGCGGCGTTCTTGGCGTTCATGGAGCCGCCGTACTGGATGGTGACGGAGCGGGCCACCCGGGCGCCGTAGAGCTTGCGGATCACGGTGCGGATGGCCTCGCAGACCTCGCCGGCCTGACCGGCGGTGGCGGTCTTGCCGGTGCCGATGGCCCACAGGGGCTCATAGGCGATGACCACGTGACGCATCTTGTCGGCGGGCACCCCGGACAGGGCGGCCTTCACCTGATAGGCGATGAGATCCATGGTGACCCCCAGTTCCCGCTGCTCCAGGCTCTCACCCACGCACACGATGGGGTACAGGCCCGCCTCCAGGGCGGCGTGGACCTTCTTGTTGACGGTGAAATCCGTCTCGTTGTAGTACTCGCGGCGCTCGGAATGGCCGATGATGACATACTTGACCCCGGCTTCCTTGAGCATCTCGGCGGACACCTCGCCGGTGTAAGCCCCGTGGGACTCAAAGTGGCAGTTCTCCGCGCCGATGGACACGCGGCAGTCCTTCACCAGCCGCACGGCGGCGGGGATGTTCACATAGGGCACGCACAGGACGACCTCACACCATCTGGGCTTGCCCAGCAGGGGCTTGAGCTCTTCCATAAAGGACTTGGTTTCGCTGAGGGTCTTGTTCATCTTCCAGTTTCCGGCGATGATTGTCTTACGGTAACGGCGATTCATGGTTGGTACACCTCTTTTTATTTTGATGGGACAGCGCTTGTAATAAAAGATGGTCTGTTTCTATGCTTACGCGTCCAGCAGGCAGGCGACGCCGGGCAGCTCCTTGCCCTCCATAAACTCCAGGGAGGCGCCGCCGCCGGTGGAGATATGGGTCATTTTCTCCGCATAGCCCAGCTGCTGCACAGCCGCGGCGCTGTCGCCGCCGCCGATGATGGTGATGGCGCTGGTCTGGCTCAGGGCCTCGGCCACGGCCTCGGTGCCCTTGGCGAAGGCGGGGAACTCGAACACGCCCATGGGGCCGTTCCAGATGACGGTGCCCGCGTCCTTCACCGCGTCGCAGTAGAGGGCTACGCTCTCAGGCCCGATGTCCAGGCCCTGCCAGCCGTCGGGAATCTCGCTGGTCTTGACCACCTGGCTCTGGGCGTCGGCGGCAAAGGCGTTGGCGGCCACGGTGTCCACGGGGAGCAGGAGCTTGACGCCCTTGGCGGCGGCCTTCTGGACCATCTCGTTGGCGTAGTCCTTCCAGTCCTCCTCCAGCAGGGAGTCGCCCACCTTGCCGCCCTGGGCGGCGGCGAAGGTGTAGGCCATGCCGCCGCCGATGATGATGGTGTCGGCAATTTCCAGCAGGTTGTTGATAACGCCGATCTTGGAGCTTACCTTGGAGCCGCCCAGGATGGCCACCAGGGGCCGCTTGGGGTTGGCCAGAGCGCCGCCGATGATTTCCAGCTCCTTCTGAATCAGGAAGCCGGACACGGCGGGCAGGTGGTCGGCCACACCGGCGGTGGAGGCGTGGGCGCGGTGGACCGCGCCAAAGGCGTCGGACACATATACGTCCGCCATAGCGGCCAGCTGCTTGGCCAGCTCCGGGTCGTTCTTGGTCTCGCCCTTCTCAAAGCGGGTATTCTCCAGCAGGAGGACCTGGCCGGGCTGGAGGGCGGCGGCCTTGGCCTGGGCGTCGGGGCCCACCACGTCGGCGGCCATGATGACCGTGCGGCCCAGCAGCTCGCTCAGGCGGGCGGCCACGGGCTTCAGGGAGAGCTCGGGCTTGACCTCGCCCTTGGGCTTGCCCAGGTGGGAGCAGGCCACCACGGCGGCGTTCTGCTCCAGCAGGTACTGGATGGTGGGCAGGGCGGCGCGGATGCGCTTGTCATCGGTGATGACGCCGCTGCCGTCCTTGGCCATGGGCACGTTAAAGTCACAGCGGAGCAGGACTTTCTTGCCGGCCACGTCGATGTCTTTTACGGTCTTCTTGTTGTAGTTCATGGGAAAACGCTCCTTTCGAGTTTTACTCTCCTGGGGAGAGCGGTTGAACCTGCCAGCCGCGGGCTGCGCTCAGGGGGCCTCCCCCATCTCGCCGGTACCGGTGAGGCCGGGAAAGTCCAGCTGGCGCAGGGCCTCATAGGCCACAATCGCCGCAGCGTTGGAGAGATTCAGACACCGGGCCTCCGCCCGGATGGGGATACGGATGCAGCGCTCCCGGAACCGCTCCCGAAGGCTGGGGGGCAGTCCGGCCGTCTCCTTGCCAAAGACCAGATAACACTCGTCCCGAAATCGGGCCTGGGTATAGGGCCGGGGGCCCTTGCTGGTGGCCAGCCATAAATCTTCCGCGCCGGTCCTCTGAAAGAAGTCCTCCAGGTTCTCATACACGTGCAAATCCACCAAATGCCAGTAATCCAGCCCCGCCCGCTTGACCGCCTTGTCGCTGATGTCGAAGCCCAGCGGACGAATCAGGTGCAGGCGGATGCCGGTCACGGCGCAGGTACGGGCAATATTGCCGGTATTTTGTGGTATTTCCGGCTCAAACAACACGATATTGACCAAACTGCCCGAACCACCCTTCCAAGTATCATCAGCGGAGGCTATTGTACTCCAAAACCGCAGAGATTTCAACCATAAAAGTGACGTTTTTCGGTGAAATCATGAGTTTTCTTTCTTGACGGGTCAGAGCGGCAAATTCCGCCTGAGATTTTCCGGCCTCCATCCGGCGGCAGCGGGGGGAGGAGCGGGCCGAAAAACAGGCGGCGGACCGCCGTTCCGGCCGTCCGCCGCCTGTGCCGTTTCCCGTTGGCATCAGCCGTTATGCAACACCTGCTCCAGGGCCTCAACCAGGCCGTCCTGGCTCAGAGGCTTGCACAAAAACCCCTTTGTGCCGATGATGCTGGCCTCTTCGATGGTGTCGTCATAGGCCAGGGAGGAAATCATCAGGATTTTTGCGTCCGGGTGCTCGTTCAGAAGGACCTGAGCCGTCTCCAGCCCGTCAATGCCGGGCATGATGATATCCATGGTCACGATATCCGGCCTGACCTCGCTGTAGCGTGCAATGGCCTCCTCCCCGTTTTCACAGTGGGCCACCACCTCGAAGTCCGTATCCGCCAGCAGCCCCTGAATCTGAAGCTCCGTGATACGGGAATCGTCTACCACCATGATTCTTCTCTTCATAAAGCCTTTCCTTCTTTCCGTTCATTCTAACGCAGCGTCTGCCGGCGGGGAACAGGGGATGTAATGGGTCAGCTGCACCCGTTCCCGCTGGTCGCTGGTAAAATTCAGAATGATATTCTCCGAAAACCCCTCCATCACCTGTTGTCCGGGGCAAAAGGCGGGAACACTGAACCGGGCGGGCACCTTGGTCACCGGGAACAGCCGCGCCAGGATGTGCCCGCACAGCACGTTGAAGTATTCCTTAGCCACGTCCTCGGCGTCCTGCGGCGAGATGTCCTCCATCATTGTGATATTGCGGGCCAGCCGGACAAACAGGGACATGCCCGCGCACAGGGCCAGGCGGGAGTTGATTCCGCGGTTAAAGGTGATGTACACCGTGTACAAATCCTCCCCCGGCGCCTGTTCTCCGCCATCCAACGGACGCAGGACAACGCCAGCCTCGTTGGTGATATCACGGGTGACCTGGTCCAGCAATGTGCGCAGCTCATCACGGGACAGTGTGCGCCCCATACCGTTCTCCACCTTTCTGCGTCTACATGACGACGATTTCTCCGTTGACCATCTTGACGATACACTGTTGATTCTCCTGCCGGAGGCGGACGGTTTCCTCTCCGAAGCTGATTTCGGTCCCCGGGTGGGCGGTGCTGCACTCCAGCCGGCCTTCGTTCTTCTTCCCCGGCTCGTCGCTGCCCCGCAGGTCCTCCTCCAGCTGCTCCACCTTCAGCTCGGCGGCCGACAGCTTCATCCCCAGCTTGGCCAGGATGCTGGTCTTGACCGGGCTGTCCAGCATACATTCCAGCTTTTCCTTTTCGATTTCCAAATCCTTGAGCTCCCGCTTGGCCAGCTCCAGTTCGAAATTGGTGCAGGGCAGTCCGCCCAGGGCGATGGAGGTGCGGCACTCCGATTTTGCGCCCACAGAGGTGGCGGTCACCTTCTGGGCGGCCCAGATCCGGCCGCCAATGATGCTGCCCCGGCCGGAGCGGACCACCACCTGTCCGTCACAGTAGATGGAGCCGTTGATGATGGCGTCGGTCTGAAGATTTTCGCGGGCGCAGATGGTGGCGTTTTCCACGTATTTGGAAAAGACGCACCGGTGGGAGCGGATCGAGGTGGTCCCGTCCCCCAGGATGCCCTTGACCACGGTGAGGTCGCCGCCGGCCTCCACGGTACTGCCCGCCTCCACCACGCCGCCGACCCAGATGCTCCCCATGGCCCGGACGGTAAAGCCGGTGAGCACATCGCCCTGGATGTTGACATCCCCCAAAAACTTGATGTTTCCGGTGGAAAAGTCCACGTCTCCTGAGATATCCAGCACCGGCTTGACCTGGAAGCTGCGGCCGGTGAACTCCACATGGCCCGCGATGGAGGCGATCAGGGCGTCGCCGTCCTCGCTGATTTCCGTATTTCTCCCCTTGGGCAGGGGGACGTCTTTGCCGCTTTTGGCGGGAATCTCCTGGTCCAGCACCGTGCGGCCCGGCTCCCCCTCGGTGGGGCGGATGACCCGGCAGAGCTCCTGTCCTTCTTCCACATTATGAATGAGGTTCAGGGCGGCATAGTCCACCTGATCGTATTCGTCGGTCTGGAGCACCCGCTCAATGACTCGGGGGACATAGTCCACAATATTGCCGTTTCTCCCGTCAAAAGCGGGCTTGCCCTTGGCCAGGAGAAAGAGGTTGAAGTACCGGCTGTCATCGTGGGAGAGCCGGTCAATCAGGCGGTAGTCCACGCCAAAGGAAATCCCGGCCTCGTCCATGGCCCGCAGGAGCAGCTCGCGGGAGAGCTCCTTTCCCTCCGAGTTGGGGGGGAAAACCAGGACCCAGGCGTAGATTTTGTCGTTGGAAAGGAAGAACCAGGGCAGGGCGTCCACGGCGTCCGGCTTGACCTCGGCCTTGGCGTCCGCCTCTTCCCCCTTTTTCGGCTTTGGCTTGTTGTTGCTGCTGCCCCGGAGGACCTTGAGGCGGGTGCTGCACATCCGCCGCAGGGCGGTTTCCAGGCGGGCCTTCTCCTGGCGCACGAAGTCCTCGGGAAGTACGCCGTCCTCGTCGATGCAGACCCGGGGCGCGGGCAGGGAGCCGGCCTCTTTCCGGCGCATTTGATAGAGCTGCTGAAGCGGGTGGTCCGAGGACAGCTGCACCACTGTGGGGTCGGCTGCGGCAAAGGAGGGGGCGCTTGGCGGCTCCTGCGCCGCCTGGGCCTGCACCGTACCCTGTACCTCGGGAGCGGGTTCGTTTGCCTTGGAACCGCGCAGGAGGGAGGCGAGCTTATCTTTGAGTGACATTACACAACACCACCAGTCCAGAATCGTGGATACTATGTTCATTATAGCAGGCCCGGGCATGGTTGGCAAGAAGTAGTTGCCGGAATTTCTACCGCCGGAGTATGAGCCGCCGGCGGCAGGGAGGCGCATTCGCCGAAAGTGGGAAAATCGGCTTAAAATAATGCAAAAAATGTGCAAAAACAGTTGTGTTCGACAGGAAATCCTCTTACTTATCCGGACTCTTTGAAATTCAGAAAGTAATTCTTAACGTGAATTTAAGAAATACCCCGATGTTTTCTAAAGAAACATCCATTATACTGGGGAGCGTAAAAAGGAGGGGAACGCTTTGAACATCCTCATACTCACCGGAAAATTTGGCATGGGCCACTGGTCCGCCTCGGAATCCCTGCGGCAGCAGCTCCTGCGGGCGTTCCCGCAGATGGGGGCGGAGGTGGTGGACCTGGTCGCCTACGCCATGCCCAACACATCCAAGGCCGTGTATCAGTGCTTCAACCTGCTGGTCACCCGGGGAAGCGGCCTGTTTAATATGTATTACAAGCTCACCGAAAACGCCCCCGTCGAGTTCCGCCCTGTGTTTGAGCCCTTTTTCCTGGACGCCCTGGAGGATCTGCTGGAGCAGCGGCGGCCCGACGCGGTGATCGCCACCCATCCCCTGTGCGCCCAGCTGGTTTCCCGCTACAAGAAGGAGAGCGGAAGCCGCCTGCCCCTGATTACCTGCGTCACCGACCTGTCCTCCCACTCCGAATGGATTACCAGCGGGACCGACTGCTATCTGGTGGGCTCCCACGACATCCGGGAGCAGCTGTGCGCCAAAGGGGTGGACCGCTCCATCATCTGCGTCACCGGCATCCCCGTGCGCAGCGAGTTCAAGCGCCCCGTCCGCCGGAAAGCCGGCCGGGAGCGGCACTTGCTCATCATGGGGGGAGGCCTGGGCCTGCTGCCCCGGCGGGACAGATTCTATGAGGAGCTCAACGCCCTGCCCAACGTCAAGACCACCCTCATTGCCGGTGGGAACCAGAAGCTCTTTGACCGGCTGGCGGGAAAGTACGAGAACATAGAGGTACTGGGCTTCACCGACCGGGTGTACGACTACATGGCGCGGGCCGACCTGGTGCTCACCAAGCCGGGCGGCATCACCCTCTTTGAGACGATTTTTTCCGAGCTGCCCATCCTGGCCTGGGAACCCTTCCTGGAGCAGGAGAAGCACAACGCCCGCTTCCTGGTCCGCCGGGGGCTGGGGCACATCGCCCCCAAGGAGCCCGAGCGCTGCCTGGACGCCATCCGGGCCCTGATTTACGACGACGAGGCCCTGGAGGACATGTCCGGCAACATGCGGGCCATCAAGGCCCAGCTGGAGGGGGAGAGCCTGGGGCACATCCTGACCGCCCTGGCCGCCGAGAGGGGAGTGCGTGTGTGATGCAAAAGCGCAAAAATTGTCTGAGCGTGGGCCTGCTGGTCCTGCTGATGGCCGCCACCGGGGTACTCCTTCTGCGGGACCAGCCCCTGAGCCGTCTGGCGGGCATTCTGGGCCGGATTCACGGGGGCTTTGTGGCCCTGGGGCTGCTGCTGATGCTGGCCTTCGTGGGGTGCGAGGCCCTGTGCTCCCGTCTGGTCCTGGCCCGGCTGGGCCATACGGTCCCCTACCGGCGGTGCCTGGGGTACTCCTTTACGGGGTTCTATTTCAGCTCCATCACCCCCTCCGCCACCGGGGGACAGCCCGCCCAGGTCTACTATATGTCAAAAGACCACATCCCCGCCGCCCACGGGGCCCTGAATATGATGCTCCTCGCGGTGTGCTATCAGGTGACGGTGATCGTCTACGCCCTGGCGGTGCTGGTGCTCCGCTTCGACCTGCTGGCCAATCTGGGGACGGGATTGGGGCTGCTGCTGCTCTTCGGCGGCGGGGTGAACCTGCTGCTGACGGCGGGTATGCTGGGTTTGATGTTCCTCCCCAACGTGGCCCGGCGGCTGATGGAACGGGTGCTGGGCCTGGGGGTGCGCCTGCGGCTGGTGAAGGACGCCGCCGCTGCCCGAACCCGCCTGGAAGGCCAGCTGGAGGAATACCGCCGGGGAGCCTGCTGCCTCCGGCAGAACCTGTCCCTCCTGCCCGCCCTGGCGGGGATTACGGTGGTTCAGCTCACCGCCCTGTTTGCCGTGCCCTATGTGGTCTATCTGGCCTTTGGCCTGTCCGGGTTTGGAGCCCTGGATATCATCTGCACCCAGGCCCTGGTGACGTTGGCGGTGTCCTCTCTGCCTCTGCCGGGGGCGGTGGGGGCCTCCGAGGGGGGCTTCGTGGCGGCTATGACCCTGTTCTTCGGGGCCGGTCTGGTGACACCGGCGGTGCTGGTCTCCCGAGGGGTCAGCTTTTACTCCTTCCTGCTCGTCAGCGGGGGAGTCACCCTATATATGCACCTGCGCTCCCGCCGGAAGGATGGGGCCGTCCCCCGCCCTAGCCTTGCCCCCAAGGGGGTGCGGCACGCGGCGTCCGGCCTCTGACCGGAGGGCGCTCCACAGATAAAAATACACGGCCTCACAGTCCGGGTACTGCCGGACCGTGAGGCCGTGTGCTTCATGTTCCTTTTGGGCGCTTATTTCTCACGCCACTGCTCTCCCCGCTCGTTGGACCAGACGACCATATTTCGGCCAAAGCGCTTGGCGTCATAGAGCATGGTATCCGAGATCTTGAGGAACGTCTCATACCGGTCCTCCGACTTGGGCAGGACGCTCACACCACCGGCGCTGATGGTCACCCAGGGAGAAATACCGGAGGTGCAGGGGATGTGCAGGTCCTCCACCGCCTGCCGGACGGCCTTCATGTGGTCAAAGGCCGACTGGGCGTCGTTGCCGATGAAAACCGCCACAAATTCCTCACCTCCGTACCGGGCAAAGAGGTCGGTGGCCCGCTGGAAGTGGGCGGAGACCGTCTTGGCCACACTGGAGATCACATGGTCCCCGGCCGGGTGGCCGTAGGTGTCGTTATACACCTTGAATTTGTCGATATCGAACATGCAGATGGACAGGGGCAGGTTAAAGCGGATAGCCTCCCCCCACCGGGCGGCGCTCATCTGCTCATAGTGCCGCCGGTTGGCCACGCCGGTGAGCTCGTCAATGGTGGCCTGCTTCTTGAACTCCATCTGATAGCGGTAGAGCTGTACATGGGCGTGGACCCGGGCCTTGATAATGACCGGGCTGAAGGGCTTGGCCACATAGTCCACCGCCCCCAGCACCAGTCCCCGCTCCTCATACTGCACATCGGCCAGACTGGTGAGCATAATCACCGGCACATGACGGGTCAGCTCCGTCTCCTTCAGCTCCCGCAGGACGGTGAAGCCGTCCGTCCCTGGCATGACCACATCCAGAAGAATCAGCGAGAAATTCCCTTCCTTGGCGGCCCGCAGGCCGTCCTCCGCCGTCTGGCAGGCAGTGATTTCATAGTCCTCCTTCAATATGGAGCGCAGAAACTCAATTTGGACAGCACTGTCGTCAATAATTAAAAGTTTGTCCATAACCTTCTCCTTCCCTAGCGTGCGGCCTTGCGCCGGCTGTCCTCAATGTCCTGGGCGATATAGACCGCCGTACTGGGCATATCTCCGGGGCCGGTCTGGGCCAGCACGGCGGTGGCCCGCACCCAGGTGGCGGCCTCCAGCCCGTCGGCAGGGTTGTCCGGCAGCTTGCGGTATTCGACGGCCGCGTAAGGACTCCACCACCGCAGGACCTGGCGCAGATTCGCCACGCTCATGACCCGCAGGTATTCCTCCCGGTCGTCGGGGTGTACGAAGTGCTGTGCGTAGATGCGCATGGCGGCGTCGCAGCTGATTTCCTCCCCCAGCACGTTTCCCACCCGGTTGAGCTGGGTAACGGCCCGGTAGGTGTCCTGCTCCAGGTCGATATAATAGGTGGAGAAAAACAGACTGCTCAGGCTGCTGATGATGTGGGCCCGGTCCTCCAGCTCCCGGGCGCGGGAGTCCTCCCGGTTCTTTTCCCGGGTAATGTCCTGCCCCAGAATGTTGACCATCACATGGTTGCGCCTGCGGGTATAAATCACCCTGGACTCCACCCAGCGGATGGGGTCCCCCCGCAGGCGGTACTGGCATACCTCTTCCTCATAGTCCCCAAAAATATTGGCGGCCTTGTCTCGCAGGTGCTCCAGAGAGAGGACGGACCACATGGCGTTCTTATCCTCCGGGTGAACGCCGTGCTCCATGGCGTTTTGGGTATAGTAGGTATAGTCACCGGTGACAATTTTTTCCGCGCCGGGAGAGCGGTTCAAATCCATGCGCTCACACTGGCCGCTGTCCAGATAGACGGTGGTGAGCATACGGAAGCGGGAGCGGAGGATAGCCGCCATCTGCATGTCCCGCTTGGCGTTGGCCAGCTCCCGGCACATCCGGTCGTCCACGTCCTGAATGGCCAGAACCGCAAAATGCCGGGGCTGGGCGTTGTGGCCGAAATGGGCGGTGATGGAGATATAGCGGTAGTGCTCCCCGCCGGAGTTCCACTGACACAAGAGCTCGCTCTTCTGCCGTCCGGCGGCCCAGGCCTGACGGAGGCCCTCCAGGGAGAAAATCTGCTCAAATTCCGCCTGATAGGCCTCGTGCAGGCGGTCCTTGATGTGAATGCGCATCAGCTCGGTCCAGGGGAGCGCGGGGGGCGTCAGGTCCTCCCACATGCGCCCGTCCACCTGAATCGGCGTGGCGGAGCCGTTGTCCATATCCACGGTATAAATATTGAAATTCTGCTGGCCCAGGCTGCGAATCAGCTCCTGATTCCGGGCGTTGACCCCCTCGCGCTCCAGACCCTCCCGGAATACGTCGTGAATGTCCTTGACGCAGAGCATCACAAACCGTTTGCGGGCGGGGCCCGCGTCGGGCAGGACCTCCATCATGTTCCACCGCCACCCGCCGTTGACCAGACGGCGGTAAAGCAGGGTCATCAACCCCTGCTCCCCGCTGGCGGCCTGACGCAGGTGCTCCAGATGGATGAAGGCGGCAAAGCGGTCCGCGTCCTCCGGGTGAATGGCCCCGCTGTGGGCGAAGCGCTCCATTTGAACCGTCACGGGGCCCGCCTCCGGGCTCCAGCTGTCCGGGTCGGATTTCAGCTCGTCGTAGGTGTCCCGCTCCAGGTCGATGTGCATGATTTTTCGATAGGTAAATCCGCCGTTGTCCAGGCGGGGGGCCACCGTCACCACAAAGGCGGGCATCTCCCCCTCCCACAGAATGCGGGCGGCGGTCAAGTCCACCACGCCGCCGTAAGCCTCGTTGTAGCTGACGGCGGCGCTCTCCTGCCTGCCCTCGATGGACAGCAGCGGGCAGCAGCTGCACGCGCCTGTCCATGCCTCGTGGCAAGACCGGCCCAGGGCGGCGCCGTGAGACACCTCCTGGGCCCGTTTATTCACATAGAGAAGTCCATGGTCTGACGCCCGAATGACATAGACGCCCACACCGGGCATAGCGTTCAGGACTCTCTCATAGTCCCTGCTTTCCAAAGAATATGCTCCCTTCTTGCCATAGGCTGGGAGGCGGTCCCTCCACAGCCGGCCTATCAAGCTGAATGTCCTTATTATACCATATGAGCATCCGAAAATCAATCCATAGATAATTCTTACAGGTAAATTTTGTACGATGCCCAGCCCGCGTCCCGGCCGGTGCGCGACGCCCTCCGGCCGGGAGGTTTTTGTGGACGTTCCGCCCCGTTCGTGGTACAATGCTCCCATACAACCGGCCCGAAAAGGGGCCGGAGAAGGGAGCTGCACCTTATGCTGGAGAGCATCAGCCTCCCCCTCTGCGGGGCTGTGCGGACCGAATACGGCGGCTGGAGCGGCCTGCGGGAGGAGCTGGCCCGGCTGGGGTGCGGCGGCATCGAGGCCATCTGGGCCGGGGAGGACCTGCCCGCAGACTTCCCACCAGACCTGCTGGGGGGCTACCACCTGACCTTTTTCCCCGACTGGCTGGATTTTTACCGGGAGGACAAGCCCGCCCTTCTGGCAAAGTACGGCTCCATGGAGGCCGTCCGCCAATTCTACGGCGGCGCCGGGGCGGAGACCCTGCTGAACCTCTACCGGGCGGACCTGGAGCGCGCCGCGGCCCTGCGGGCCCGGTATGTGGTGTTCCATGTGTCCGATGTTTCGGTGGATGAGGGGTACACCTACCAATGGCTCCATGGGGACCGGGAGGTGATCGACGCCTCGGTGGAGGTGCTGAATACCCTCTTGACCGGGCGGGATTGGCCCTTTGCGGTTCTGGTGGAGAATCAGTGGTGGCCGGGGTTCACCTTCACCGACCCGGACATGACCGCCCGGCTGGTGGAGGGAATCCGTTATCCCGACAAAGGGATTCTTCTGGACACCGGGCACCTGATGAATACCAACCCAGCCCTGCGGACCCAGGAAGAGGGGGCCCTCTACCTTATAGATATGCTGGAGCGGCATGGAACGCTATCCCAAGCCGTCCGGGGCGTCCACCTTCACCAGTCCCTCAGCGGGGCGTACGTCCGAAAACATACGGGGTTTCTTCCCCAAAATCAGCCAAGAACCCCCATAGAGCGCTTCTGTGCCAGCTACCAGCATATTTTGCAGATTGACCGGCACCGCCCCTGGACGGACCCGGCCATCCTCCCCGTGCTGAAGCGCATTGCCCCGGAATTTCTCACCCACGAGCTCCAGGCTGGGGACCGGGCCGCCCGGTTCCAGGCCGTGCGCACCCAGCGGGACCTGCTGGAGCGGGGCGGGCTGGTTTAGTGAACCGTGTGCTCCCAAGTGCAGGCGGGGTACACCCCGCCGGTCTGCGCAAAATGGGCGATGATTTCCAACATCAGCGCCATATCCTGGGTGGCGTGCCGCTGGGGCGTGGGCCCATCGCCGGTGATGGTCAATTGTGTGCCGCAGTTGGGAAACTGGTCGTTGACCAATTCATAGTAGTGCTCAACGTCTTTGACGATGTAAACCGTTGCCCAGCCGCTCCGAAAGTCCGCAATCAGGCTGTTTTCCCGCTCATCGTCGTCCAGCTGGACCGAGCGGACACAGCCGGAGCGGATTTGAGTGGTCAGGCGCTGGAGGATTTCCTGTGTGAGGGCTGTCCCACAGACATATGGAATCCGTTCAGCGGAAGGGGTCCCGCTGCCATAGGATACGAACAGGGAATCTGCAAAAAGTTTGCGGTCCATAAGCGATATACCTCCAACCGTTCCATAAGCAATACAAGGTCTGCCGGCACTGATTATAGCAAGTTCCGGTCCTTGATTCAAGCGCATTGGGGAGATGGATGATGAAATTTACATGGCTGGAACAGGCCTGCCGGAGCTGGCGGGATATCCGGGTTATCGGGAAGAGCCTCCAGCAGGGGGACCGCCGGTATCACATCGCCGGCATGGCCCTGGGGGAAGAGGCCAGGCTGTATGTTCTGGGGCCCTACCTGGAGACAGATGAGCCCCGCCGTCCGGCGCGTACTCAGCGCCAGCTCCAGCGGGGGAGCGGTATGTGGGTGGACACATACCTGGGTCTGGAGGAAATCCGCATCGGGACCCGGCGGCTGCGGGTTGGGGGTTCTACAGGACAGCCGCTGGTTGACCATTTCCCCAGCGAGGAGGTTTTGGTGCTATATGAGTTTCTGCGGGCCGGGTGGGAAGTACCCGGCTGGCTGAAGGAACTGGACTGGGAGTGTTTGGAGCTGTGGACTCTGGAGCTCTCCGGTATAAAGCGCCTGCCGCCATATACGCCGGATACCCCCATCCTCCTGCGGCACGGGGCCCAGACCGTCCGGCATCTGCTGGAAAAGCCAGTGACCCTGACCGTGGGCCAGTCCCGCACGCTCTCGTTTACGGACCACAGAGGGGAGACGGTCCGGTGTTACATCAATGGCGTATCCCTGGTGGACATGTGGGGGGAGATGGACAGAATGCTTCAGGACCCCTGCCGCTGGGCGGGCCTGCCGCCGGAACAGGTCCAGCCAATCAAAGAGGGAATCCTCTCGGCCCTGGAGCACAAGTGCCCCCGGGGTATGTACAGCTTGGGACTGGAATACGAGTGCAGACAGGATTTGAGCTTGCAATTTTACACCAAGGCGTTTTTGCGCTCCGCCCCCCGGAATGAGGGCTCGGGCGCGCTGATACTTTCCACGGGCTCCAGGCGCCGTACCGGCCCCCATGGCCTGCCGGTACGGGCGTGTACCCTGGAGACGGCGTTGCCGCCGGACGCCAAAGCCGTCCCGGCGGAGCTGTTCGCCTATTACGAGCAGACGGAGCCCTGGGAGGAAACGGTGTAGCCCGCCTGTAGCCCGCCGGTGCGGCTTATCCGTTGACACAGGGGAGAATATCGAGTAAACTAGGGCGGAGAGGTTCGACGAGAAATGAGGTGCCCTGCCTATGAAGAAGGAAAAGGTTTCCAGTGCTGTGATACGGCGGCTCCCCCGGTATTACCGGCATCTCAACGATCTGCATATGGCGGGCGTGGAGCGCATTTCCTCAAAAGCCCTGGGGGAGTCCATGGGGCTGACGGCCTCCCAGATTCGCCAGGACCTGTCCTGCTTTGGGGAGTTCGGGCAGCAGGGGTATGGCTACAATGTGGACAGCCTCCGGGGGGAGATTGCCGATATTTTGGGGGTCAACCGGGGCCATGCCGCCATTATTCTGGGTGTGGGCAACCTGGGCCGGGCCCTGCTGGAGAATTTCCACTTTGAGCACTCCGGCTTTACCCTCACGGCCGCCTTTGACGTGGACCCGGCCATTGTGGGGCAGACCCAGTGCGGCCTTCCGGTCTACCACGCCAGCCAGCTGGAGGACTACCTCAAGGAACACCCCACCGCCATAGGCGTGCTCACCGTCCCCCGGAGCGCCGCCGACAGCATCGCCGGGCAGCTGGTCCGGGGGGGCGTCAAGGGCATTTGGAATTTTACCAACATTGAGCTGAATGTAGCCGGACAGGGCGTGGTGGTGGAGGATGTCCACTTTGCCGACAGCCTGCTCTCGTTGAGCTACATGATTTCGGAGGCGCTATGAAAAAAATCCTTGCACTGGTGCTGCTGGGAGCCCTGCTCACCGGCGGCGCGGCGGTCTATGCCGCAGGCGGCACGGCCGCTGACCCCCTGGTTTCCCTCAGCTATCTGAACGACACATATGTACCCGGTGCCCTCCAGCAGGTATCCAGCCGGGTAAACGCCAAGACGCAGGCCGTCTATGAGACGGTGCTGACCGATTTGAACACCCGCCACAGCGCCTATCTGGCCCGAGCGGGCGGGGAGAGTAACGGGGCCCCTCTGCCGGGGGACCGGCGGCTCAAGCGGGGAGACGTGGTCACTCTGCCCGCCGGCTCCACGCTGACCCTTCTGGCCGGAAGCGCCAGCGGGGCCTATGCCGCCGGAGGGGCGGCGGTGGACGTGACCGCCGGGACCGTGCTGGCCTCTGGGGAGGCCCTTCCCCGGTATCACCGGCTCCTGGCCGGAGAGAATACCACTGCCGCTGTGACGATTATTTCGGATACCGCCGTAGCGGTCATGGAGGGGTACTATACCCTCTCCCCCAGCGGGTCCATTGATTACAACGCTCTGGCCGCCGCCCTGGCGGAGCTGGGGCTGTTCCGGGGCACCGGCACCGCCTACGGCTCCGGCTATGACCTGGAGGTCGCCCCCACCCGTGTGGTGGGTCTGGTTATGTTCCTGCGGCTCATCGGCGAGGAATCTGCCGCCCTGGCCTATACCGGGGACAATCCCTTCACCGATACCCCCGCATGGTGCGACCGGTACGTGGCCTACGCCTACGGCATGGGCTATACCAAGGGCGTGGGAGGGAGGACCTTTGCCCCCGATACCATCCTCTCCGCCGGAGAGTACACCACCTTCCTCCTGCGGGCCCTGGGCTACAGCGACAGCGGCGCCCAGGCGGATTTCTCCTGGTCCGACGCCCTCGCCTTCGCCCAGCGGCAGGGGGTAATCAATTCCTTGGAGTACCAGATGTTGGGGGATGGAGCCTTTTTGCGGGCTCAGGTGGCCTATCTGTCCCTGTATGGCCTCTCGGCCCCCAGGAAGGACGGGGGAACTCTGGCAGACCATTTGGTGCAACAGGGCGGCGTGGACCAGGGGAAGCTCTATTCTGTGCTGAACAGTGTGGCCCTGGAACGGCTGGGGGCGTAAGATATTCCTGTTAGACAAAACAAACAGGAGCCCGTGAGACGGCGCGTTGGTCCATCTCATGGGCTCTTGCTGTATGGGGTTTGGCGGAACGGGGAAAAGGTGTCAAACGTGAACCGGCAGATAATGTTTGTACAACTGCAAATGTAGTAAAAATCCGCAGAAACATCACAACGTTTCTGCGGATTTTTGGAGCTAGTGGGGTGACTCGAACACCTGACCTGCTGATTACGAATCAGCTGCTCTACCGACTGAGCTACACTAGCGTTTGCGGCATTATGCTTGAATAGTCTACACCAGAAAAGGCGCTTTGTCAAGTCAAAAAATGTTGATGAGCAGGCCGTATCGGGTGCGGTACTGCCACATACGAAAGGACAGTCCGTAAGCTGTTATGAGAAGCTGTACCAATACCGAAAAAGATGCTATACTGTGAAAAACAGAGACGCAGGAGGAAACGCAGGCCCCACACCAGCCCGCAGAAGGCAAAACCGCCTCAGCCATAGAGGGATGCGGAAGTGACGATGGAACAGACGGACACAGCCGGCACATTGAGACGGGGACGATGGGTAATCTGCTGACAGCGGCGGTCCACGTTGCCAATATACATGATATAACGTGTCCAAAGAGCTGGTTGGGCGTCCGAAAATTCGGATTTTTGAAAATTGTGTATCACTTGTCGGAGTTTAGAGGAAAAAAGTTCTCCCAACCAGGATATAATTCAAAAATCAATGATAGACGTCGAAAAAAATCCAAAAATCAGGATAGACAGGCGGAGTGAAAAATGAGAGGCCGCATGGGCAACACAGAAAACGGCTTATTTGCAGCGCTTACAGCCTGTCGGAAGAAAGCGGAGCTCTGCCTGAAAAGCTGGCATATTGTTTGCAATAAACAGTGATAATCTGGTTTGCGGTATGCCGCGCTGTTTTGGCAGGGGGATAGATTGAAATGATATCTGTGGATCAAAGAACACAGCATACGCGCTTTTTGACGAAGCTGGCGCTGCTGACGGCAATTTTGGTGGTGCTCTCCGTTACACCGGTGGGATCAATTCCACTGCCCTTTGTAAAGGCCACAACCTCACATATTCCTGTAATTGTGGGAGCAATTTTGCTGGGTCCAGGCAGCGGCGCCTTTCTGGGTGGAGTATTTGGCGTGATGTCAGTGGTCCGTTCCACAATAGCGCCGACACTGACCACCTTTGTGTTTTCTCCGTTTCTGCCGGTGCCGGGCGCAGAGCACGGGAGCGCAAAGGCCCTGCTGGTGGCCTTTCTGCCCCGGATTTTGACAGGGCTGCTACCCGGCCTATTGTTCAGAGGGTTGAAACGGAGGGGAATCGGCGACCATGCCGCCTGCGCGGTCTGCGGCGCTGTGGGTGCCGCGGCCAATACGGCACTGGTGCTGCTGCTGATTTATCTGCTGTTTGGCGCCGAGTACGCCTCGGCGCTGGGCGTAGGCTATGAGCTTCTGACGGGTGTACTCATGTCCGTTGTGTTCACCAACGGAGTGGCCGAGCTGCTCCTTGCCGTTGCGGCCGCAACGGCGGTATGCTGCCCTCTGCTTCGGCTGGAGCGGTGCAAAGGCGCGCAGTGAAGGGCGGGCGGCTGTTCCACGGACCCCGCACCCCGCTCATGTCTCCTGACTTCCCCCTTTGCTGGACCGATTGTTTTAGAGGCGTTCAGAATAAAATAAGGTGAATTGCATGACATTATTAAAAGAGATAAAGGTTGGTGTAAAATACTGCGGCGGATGTAATCCGAGATATGACCGGGTGGAGGCCGTTGAACGGCTGAAGGCTGCTTTTCCAGGCGTCTCCTTTGTTTCAGCCCTGGAGTGCGGCACGGTGGAATTGCTGGTGGCAGTTTGCGGCTGCTCCGCGCGGTGCGTATCTGTGTCAGAGTTCCAAGCTGTGGAAGAAAAAATCTGCTGGTTTGTGGGTAAAGAGGATTTTCCTGCGCTCTGTCGTGTCATTGGCCGCCTCGTCCAGCAAGATGGACGGGAAAGCTCTGCGGAAATCATATAAGGAGGAAACGCGTCATGTTGGATACCCCCTTAGACAGCTTGTTTCACGACAACGTGAACCCGTCCTTCGAGGAGGTCGCCGCAGTTTTTGCCGGCCTCCCACGGGAGGACCTACTCAAATGCCTGTATGAGAGTTTGCTGACCTATCACGAGTGGAAATATGTAATCGACCAGTCCAACGACGGCATTTATATCGGAAACGAGGTGGGCCACGGCGTCTATGTCAACGACGCCTATAAGACGATATCGGGACTGAGCCAGGAGGAAATCCGGGATCTTCCGCCAGAGGAGCTGGTGAATCAGCACTATATTGATAAGTCCTGTATCTTATTGGTAAAGCAAACCCGGCGGGCGATGACCATTGAATCATATTTTTACCGAACAGGAAAGCAGTGCCTGGTGACGTGCAAGCCTGTCTTTGACAACGATGGGAATATCACCCTTATGATTGGCTGTATTCGGGATATGACGGAAATCAACAGTCTGAGAGAAGAAAACGCCAAGGATAAAACGCTTATTACAAGGTATGAGGACGAGATTGCCCAATTAAAGAAGCAGCTGCTTTCCAGCGATAATCTGGTGCTGGAGGACCCAAACTCCCTAGAACTGCTCCGCTCTGCCCAAAAGATTGCAAATGTGGATTCCTCAGTTATGCTGACCGGCGAGACCGGCGTTGGAAAAGAGGTTATCGCCAAATATATTCACAACAACAGCCCAAGAAGCGGCGGCCCATTCATCAAGCTGAATTGCAGTACCATTGCGGAAAATCTGTTTGAATCCGAGCTGTTTGGATACGAGCGGGGGGCCTTTACCGGGGCCAAGCAGGAGGGAAAGCAGGGACTGTTTGAAGCGGCCAACAATGGAACCATTTTTTTGGATGAAATCGGAGAGCTGCCGCTCAATATGCAGGCCAAGCTCCTGCGGGTGCTGCAGGAGCGGGAAATTACCCGTGTGGGCGGGACGAAGCCGTTCAAAATCAACGTGCGGGTGATCTCTGCAACAAACCGCGACCTGCGCCAGATGGTCAATGAGAAGCTGTTCCGAATAGACCTGTATTACCGGCTGAACGTCGTGCCAATTTATGTTCCGCCGCTGCGAGAGCGGCCAGGGGACATTTTGCCGATGGTTGAGCACTTTCGGATGGAAATCAACCAGAAATACGGTTATCAAAAGACATTTTCGCCAAAGGCACTGAGAACGATTCAGCAATATTCCTGGCCCGGCAACGTGCGTGAGCTGCGCAATATGGTGGAGCGGGCAATGATTATCAGCGAGGAGGATGAGATTGGGGCTCGTGAATTTGACTCGATTCAGCTGCATCCCTCCAGCATTTCGGCGGAAGCGGGCCAGATCAACCTGGATGAGCGGCTGAAGCGAATTGAGTATCACCATATGCGCAGGGCCTATCAGAAATATGGGAATATGAAGGACGCCGCCCAGTCCGTTGGGATGAAAAGGAGCACATTTGCAGGAAAGTTCAAGCAGTACCAAGAAAAATATGGAGACACCAGCCCTGATATTTAGCGCTGGGCGTACGTCCGAAATTCTACTCTGTGAGGCGGAATTTCGGACGTATTCTTTTTGTTTGGCAAGCAGCCGGTTTTGGGCAGAACAGGTCGGTTTTAGGCGGCTGGAACGGATATGGTTTTCTGCTGAAGCCAGTCCGTGTCCAAAAACGTGGAATGCGGAGCTGAGGCCGGTCCGCTGTGCGTAATAGGGGAACGGGAGATAATCATGACTGAACTGCCGAAAAACGGAGGATTTTCCGCATTATTTATGTGTGTTCATGATTTTTTGTGAAGGACCGCCTGCGGCTGAAAAGCTGGCACTTGATTTGCTTTTTACAGAGGTGCTCCAGAAAACAAATTGACAGGAGGAATCACACAATGAGTCAGGCTTGGAAAGCATATTACGATGAACACAGGATGACCGCGGAGGAGGCGGTCGCTCTGGTCAAAAGCGGGGATCGGGTAATCAATTCCCACCTGGGCGGCGCGCCTCTGCCGATCATTGACGCGATGATCCAAAATTACAAGGCCTATGAGAATGTGGAGATCAGCTGTATGCTCACCTCGGACGGGATTCCCTTCGCAGAAGAGCAGTATAAGGATCACTTCCACATGAATCCCTGGTTTGTGTCAGGAAACTCGGCCAAGGCGCTGGCTGCCGGCTATGGCGACCTCACGCCCAGCCATTTTTCTGAGATTCCGGATCTGCTGCGCACCAGCATGAAGCCGGATGTCTCCCTCATCCAGGTCTCTCCCCCCGACGAGCACGGCTATGTGAGCCTGGGAATCAGCACGGATTATATGATTGTTGCCGCCCGGCTGTCCAGAACCGTGATTGCGGAGGTCAACGCCCAGTGTCCCCGTGTCTTTGGCGATGCGGTGATGCACGTAACGGAAATCGACGCCTTTGTGGAGAGCGACCGCCCCATTACTCCAGCGCCGGTCACTAAGATTACGGATGTGGAGCGGGCCATCGGCGGCTACTGCGCGGAGCTGATTGTGGATGGTTCCTGTATGCAGATGGGAATCGGCGCAATCCCGGACGCCGTGCTGGGCTTCCTGGACGGCAAAAAGGACCTGGGCATTCACTCCGAGATCATTGGCGACGGTGTGAAACACCTGTGTGAGCTGGGCGTCATCAACGGCAGCCGGAAGGAGATTGACACAGGAAAGGTGGTCTGCACCAGCTACTATGGCACAGAAGCGCTCTACAAGATGGTCAATGACAACCCCATGTTTGAGCTGCGGGCGGTGGATTACACCAACGACCCCAGAATCATATGCAAAAACAGCAACGTCGTCTCCATCAACTCCTGCGTTGAGGTGGACCTGACGGGGCAGGTGTGCTCGGAGGCCATTGGAGCCCGCCAGATCAGCGGCATTGGCGGACAGGTGGACTTTGTGCGGGGCGCTAAAATGTCCCCAGGCGGCAAGTCGATCATTGCCTGCTACGCCACCGCCAAGGGCGGGACCATCTCCAAGATTGTCCCCACCCTCAAGCCCGGTACCCCTGTGACCACCTCGCGCACCGATGTGGACTATGTGATTACGGAGTTCGGCATTGCGCAGATGCGGGGCAAATCCCTGCGGGAGCGCGCCAAGGCGCTGATTGCCATTGCCCACCCCGATTTCCGCGATGAACTGCGTAGCGAATATAAACGGGTATACGGCTGGGGGCTTTAAGGCGCCGTAACAGCAAACACATATGAAGGATGAGGAAGGAGCGTTTTATCTGTGGCTATTATAAAGAGCACGCCGGGCCAGGAAGTGGCGCATATTCCTGCCGGACCGTTCAAGATCCGCCTGCCGGGCTTACATTACCGCTTTGAAATTATGGATTTCATCCTGGCGCTGTTTCTCTGCTGCTGCTGTCTGAGCGCAATGCCCATGATTTCCGCAGCCAATCCCCACCTGCCCCACGATGTGGTATGGGATATGGTCATTGTAATGGGTCTGCTGTATCTGTTGCAGGTACTGCTGGGCGACCCTGTGGTACCCGGCTGGGTGACGCCCTCAATTGCGCTGACCACCGTCTACCTCACACAGTTTGAAGAGGGCGCTGCCCGAATGCAGGCGCTGTGCGCTGTACAGCTGCTGGTGGCGGTCATTTATCTGTTCATGGGCGCCACCGGCTTGGCCAGAAAGCTGGTGGGTATCGTTCCAAATGCACTCAAGGCGGGCATTTTGCTGGGTGCTGCAATTTCCGCCGGGTGGGGTGAGCTGAAGGATGGCGGCCGGTTTGGACAGTATCCCATTGCTGCGGCGCTGTGTACCGCGCTTGCACTGTTCCTGCTCTTCTCCAACACATATCAGGAGCTGCGCAAAAAGTCCAAGATTCTGGACTTTATCGGACGCTTCGGCATGGTCCCATCGTTTTTAATCTGTGTCCTTGTGGCCCCTCTGGTTGGAGAGTGCGCCTGGCCGGACTTTTCCACGCTCAGTCTGACCAACCTGATTCGGATTCCCGATTTTGGCCAGCTGGCGTCCTATTGCAGCCCCTTTGCGCTGGGGTTCCCCACCGGTGAAATGTTTATCAAGGCAGTCCCTCAGGCCATTGTCATCTACATCATTGGCTTTGGCGACTTCGTCACCTGTAAGGCGCTGATGAAGGACGCTCAGGAGACACGGAACGACGAAAAGATATTCTTCAACCCCAACCGTTCCAATCTTATCTGCGGGATTCGGAACCTGCTGTGCGCACTGATCTGCCCCAATATCTGTATGTGCGGACCTCTGGGCGCGCCGCTGGCCATCGCCATCCTCAACCGCTATAAGGACGGCAAGAAGGCGATGGAGTCGGTGTGGAGCGGCATGGGCACCTTCCGCATCGGCACCGCCTTCGCGGTGGCCTTTGTTCCCATTGTGGTGGCCCTGAATCCCATTCTCCCGCCTGCGGTATCGGTTAGTATGTTTGTCCAGGCCTTTAGCATGTCCAGAGTGGCGGTGGATCAGGCCAAGGATAAGATGGACTTCTGCATCATGGGCGTTATGGGTACCTTCCTTGCGGTAAAGGGCGCCAAATGGGCGTTGATAGCCGGAATTATCATGTACTTTGTGGTATGCGACAAGAAGAAAATACTTGCGGATTTCCGCGGCTCCATGGCGGAGGTCAAGGCAGATCAGGAAGCTGAGGCGGCAGAAGAACGAGCACAAACTGCAGCATAGCCCAATCCAGTTACAAGTAAATTCCCTCCATTTGACACACGAGCAGGGCCCCCACCGAAAAGCTGCCGGAGGGGGCCCTGCTGTGCGTCTCATAATTGGTTCCCAAAGCTCTTACCGCTCATCCCCCCAGAATGGCCCTGGCCTGGGCCAGCAGGGAGGGGCTCACCTCCTGAACCAGAATAACCTGCTCAACCAGCTGGGGCAGAGCCTCTTTCAGAGCTTCCGCCACCACCTGTTCTGTGGTCAGATAGGCGGAGGGACAGCCAGAACACTGCCCCAGGAACTGAAAACGGTAAATCCCATCTGTAAGGCTCAGGGAGACGATATCGCCGCCGTGTGCGTGCAGATGGGGGCGTACCTGTGTGTTCAACACCTGTTCAATCTGCTCCATCGCTGTCATAATGACGCACCTCCAAAAAACAGTACAAGAATCGAGGCAGCGAAAGGGGGCCTGCGCAGGCACATGGCTGTGCAGGCCCCCGGATTTTTGCGTCAATCCTTGATGTGTGCCAGCGCTTTGGCCAGCGATTTTTTGTGCTCCAGATTTCCCTGACGGGCAATCATGACGCGCTGGGCCTGGGGAGAGCCCGCGCCGTGCAGGGACTCGGTGCGGTAGCCTACCGCAGCGGTGCCCAGGGCCAGGTTTTCAATCAGGCGGAGAATGCGCAGGCGGTTTTCGGTGGATACCGCAGCCACCCCCTTGAGATACTTGTCAATGATGGGCCCCAGGGTTTCATCGCGGAAATCGGCCTCTGAGGGGGCGGTGACCATGAGGCCACCGGCAATGTCCTCGGCCAGACGGACGATTTCATAGGGGAAACGAGTGACATTCTGCTTGCACACGTTGGCCAGCAGCAGGTCGATGATGTAGTTGCCGCTCTCGGTGGGATGTCCCTCGGCGGAGCAGGCAATGCCGCAGGCGTATAGCGTCTCATTCAAATGGGTCATCTCAATGAGTTTATCCTTGATGTGGGAGGCCTTTGCGGCTCCATTGTAGTCAGCGGCCAGGGCGGCGGCGCCAATGAGCACATCGCCCACCCCAACTTTACATCCGCCATAGCTCTGGCGGTGGTAGCCGGCGAACCGCTCCACCAGCATACCGGCGAACTCCGTCTCGCCATTGAGGAAAATACGGTCATTGGGGACAAATACATCGTGGAATACTGTCAGCGCTTCCACGCCGCCAAATTCAGCATTGCCCACGTCCATCTCGGTGTGCTCCAGCTTGCGGGTATCGCAGGACTGGCGGCCGATAATCATCGTAATTCCAGGGGTATCCATGGGTACGGCAAAGGAGATGGCGTAGTCCTTGTCCTCGGGGCCCATGGCGATGGTGGGCATTACGATTACCTCGTGGCTGTTCAGCACGCCGGTTTGGTGGACCTTGGCCCCCCGGACCACTACACCGTCGGCGCGGCGTTCCACCACGCGGAGAAAGAGATCCGGGTCACTCTGGGCGTGGGGAGCCTTGGAGCGGTCCCCCTTGGGGTCGGTCATGGCGCCGTCCACGGTCAGGTCGTTCTCCTGAACGTAGCACATGAAGCGCTTGAACGCCTCATGGTAGCCGGTTCCGTGCTTCCGGTCGGTCTCGAAGGTGGTGGAGAACACGGCATTGAAGGCGTCCATGCCCACACAGCGCTGAAAGCAGGCGGCGGTTTTCTGTCCCAAAAGGCGCTGCATCTTGACCTTTTTGACCAGGTCCTCTGTGGACTGGTGGATGTGAGTGAAACGGTTGACCCGTTTCCCGGTGTAGGGCGAGATTGCGGTCATCAGGTCCTGATACTCAGGAAGCTGCGCCAAATCATAGGTCATACGGACAGAGTTCAGAGAGGGACGAAGGATTGGGTCCTCAACGGGACACGCGACCTTTTTGCCGAACATGTAGACGTTCATTTTCATCCTGCGGATGGATTCGATGTATGCTTCACCGGTCATAAGCGGCATAGTGGATCATCCTTTCCTAACGGTTGTTGAAGGGGTGCGGCAGAGACGGTCAGGCCTGCTTGTCCTCCAGGACAGAGGCGTTCCAATCTTTGAGGGCAGCCTTGGTGGCCTGCTTGGCGCAGAAGCCGATAATCCGCTTACATTTGCGGGCGCGGTCCTTGCAGTGAAAGTCCTCAAAGGGGAAGGTCAGGTCGCGGCATTCAATGGAGCCAAACTCGGTGATAACCTCCCGGACATATTTGCCGTGGCGGGCGTAAACGCCGGTATCTGGATGGTTGAGCTCGTCCACGCGTTCCTCAAAGGTGGGGAGCGCATAGGGGTCCCTGCGGCCGTGGGTGGTGCCAATGATAAGCATACCGCCGTTGACCGCGCCGCAGGTGTGGCGGGAGGCCCCCATGCCCGCGCCGAATCCGGAGGCCAGGGCTACGGTTTCGGCAGGGAAGTCGGTCAGTCCCAGGTCCAGAAAGCCCTTGAGGGTACACTCTCCGCAGCTTACGCCGTACTTGAAATGGTTCATTGCGTTTTTAGAGGCCTGCTCGGCCAGGGCCTCAATCTCTTCGTCGGTATACTGCCGTTTCTCGCTCATAGTAATTCCTCCCATTATAATATAATCTGGTTGGGTTAGTTGAAATTGTATGCTGTGACAATCGCCTCCCTGCCCTGGGTGATATCGTTGTAGTACTCATAGAGGCAGATCCCCAGGAAAGAACCAGAGATGTTCCAGATGTTGTTGAACCCGCTGTTTTGCAGGGCCATCAAGGCGTTATAGCTGCGCTGGCTGGACCGGCAGTGGAGATAGACCGGCCGGTCGGCGGGAATCTCACCCATCCGTTCCCGCAGCTGGGACAGGGGGAGATTGACCGCGGTTTTCAGGTGTCCGGCCGCGTATTCTGCCGGTTCCCGCACATCAATCAGAACCGCGCCCTCTTCCACCAGCGACCGGACGGCAGAGACAGGGACCTGACGGACCTTGCCATAGAGGAGATTCAACGCCACCAGGGCGGCATGGTTGACCACGTCTTTGGCCGTGCCGAACATGGGGGAGTAGCACAGCTCCAGTTCCTTCAAATCCTCCAGATCTCCGCCCATGGTAATCATGGCGGCAATCACGTCGATGCGCTTGTCAACAGCCCCTTCGCCGATGGCCTGCGCGCCCAAAATGCGGCCGGTGGGGACCTCATAGAGCAGCTTGAAGTGCATCGGTCTGGCTGCGGGCATGAGCCCCGGCCGGTCAGAGGGGATGATATAGGCGAAATCGTAGGGGATTCCGGCCGCCTGGGCGGTCTTTTCATTCAGGCCTGTGGCCGCTGCGTTCAGTCCAAAGACGCGCACAGCGCAGGAGCCGATTACACCGCGGTTGTTGTGGTTCATGCCGCAGATGTGGTCGCCGGCGGCGCGGGCCTGCCGTTGAGCGGGGCCGGCCAGGGCCAGACGGGCAGGCCTGCGGGTTTGACGGTTGTAGACCTCGATGGCGTCCCCCACGGCATAGATGTTGGGGTCACTGGTCTGATAATGGTGGTTGACCCGAATGCCGCCAGTCACACCGATGTCCAGTCCGCACGCCTTGGCCAGGGCGGTCTCCGGTGTGACGCCGATGGCCAGAACCACAGTACCGGCGGGAAGCTCTGCCCCGGAGGTCAACGTGATTTTGTCTGTGCCGATTTCCTTCAGCCCATCGCCCACCACCAGCTTGACCCCATTGTCCAACAGCTCTTTGTGGAGAATTTGAGCCATGTCATAGTCGAAGGGCGCCATAATTTGATTGGCGGCCTCCACCAGGGACACGTTCTTTCCGGCGCTGCGCAGGTTCTCGGCGACTTCCAGACCGATGAAGCCTCCACCGATCACCGCGATGTCCTGAATTGAGTGACCGTCCACATACTGCTTCAGGTTGGCAATGTCCACCACATTACGGACGGTGAACACATGGGGCTGCCGCATGCCTGCAATGGAGCTGGGGACAATGGGCGCTGCACCGGGGGAGAGGACCAACACGTCGTAGGCTTCCTCATAGGTAGTGCCGTCACTGGCCCGCTTGACCGTCACTGTTTTCGCGGCGCGGTCAATGGAGAGTACCTCCTGCCCGGTGCGCACGTCGATGTTGTACTGCTTTTTGAATTTCTCTGGGGACATCAGTACCAGCTGCTCGCTCCTGGCGATGGTGCCGCTGAGATAATAGGGGAGCGCGCAGTTGGAAAAGGACACATGAGGACCGCGTTCGAAAATGGTGATGTTGGCCTGCTCGTCCAGACGGCGGATACGTGCCGCTGCAGAGGCCCCGCCAGCTACGCCGCCAACCACCAAAACCCGCTTCATAAAACAACCTCCTTTATTGTTGTATCCGGACATATAGTATGTATGCAAATCATATGCCAAATTCCGGCTCTGAGCTGGTTCCGCTGTACATTGCGGAAAACCCTGCTGCACCAGGCATTTCAGGGGGGACAGCGCGCCGGGGGCGGCGGACCAACAGGGCGTACAGCCGGAACTGTCCGGCGATTCGGATACTGTGTTGTGCGGCGAAGCTGGTATTGGAGATACCAGTTATCCCTTACGTTTGCGGTATTTATAGAAAAGAAGTGCCAATTTCGGTACAGAATACGCCTTTCCGATTTTTCGGATGCCGGAACGGCCGCTCGGATATCCGAATACCAGTGCGGCACGCCCTCTGACGGCGGAGGCGTCTGCTCAGTTAATCGAACTGCTCATGAAAGCGTGCTTCAAAGGCTTGAATCAGGGCGGGGCGGTGGTCCGGGTGGGCCACCGCAATGAGTCTGCGGGCCCGCTGGCGCAGGGTCATCCCCCGCAGCGCCGCAATGCCAAATTCGGTGACAACGTAATCCACGTCGCAGCGGCTGGTTGTGACAACAGCACCGTCGTCCAGCTTGGCCACAATTTTCGAGGTGCCCTTGGTGGTGGCGGGCATGGCAATGATGGACTTGCCGTGCTCGGCCATCGCCGCGCCGCGGACATAATCTACCTGGCCGCCGATACCGGAGAATTGACGGGTACCGATGGTTTCTGCATTGACCTGCCCCATCAGGTCCACCTGAATTGCGGAGTTGATGGAAACCATGTGGTCATTGCGGGCAATCACATTGGGATGGTTGGAGTAATCCACGGGATAGAGCTCCACATCCGGGTTGTTGTCCACGAAATCATAGAGTCGCTGGGTGCCCATCATCATGGTGGAGACAAATTTGCCGGGGTGGAGGGACTTCCGCTGGTTGTTAATCACGCCCGCCTCCGCCAAATCCACCACGCCGTCGGAGAATGTCTCGGAGTGAATGCCCAGGTCCTTTTTATCCTTGAGGAAACGTAGGACCGCGTCCGGAATAGCGCCGATGCCCAGCTGAAGGGTGTCACCGTCTTCAATCAGGGAGGCGCAGTACCGGCCGATGGCTTCCTCCACCGCGCCGATTTTTGGCGCGGGAAGTACTAGAACGGGTTCGTCAAAGGGGACGAACACATCAATATCGGAGACGCTCAAGCGGGTCCCGTAGGTCCGGGGCATTTTGGCGTTAACCTGGGCAATGACCAGCTTGGCGGCCTTGGCCGCAGCATAGGTGTAGTCCACAGAGACGCCCAGGCTGCACATGCCAGTTTCATCGGGCGGTGTGACCGAGATCAGGGCGACATCCACCGGAAGGGTGGTGTGGAACAGTTTGGGGACTTCAAAGAAAAAGCAGGGGGTAAAATCGGCCTGTCCGCTTTCCACCGCCTTACGGGTGGGGCCGCCGGTAAAGATGGAGTTGTGGCGGAAATGGCCCTTGTATTCAGGCTTGCAGTATTCGCTTTTGCCCATGGCGACCATGTGTACAATCTCCACATCCTGATAGGCGGCGGCGTTGTGAACCATGGCGTCCACCAGATGGCAGGGCTCGCCTACTGCGTGGCCAAGTACGACCCGGTTGCCGGAGTGAATCAGCTTGACGGCCTCATCTGCCGTCATGGTCCTCGATTTGTAGAGCTCTTTCCAGTGTTCCATTAGCTGCATCTCGCTTTCTTGTGATATTTGTATTTGGTCTACAGTCTGTCAAAGACAGCTGAAAGAGGCCGTCTCAGCCCAGGAAAATAGACATGGGAACCAGAAGCAGGAAGGTGAGGAGCAGGGGTGTGACGACCGTGCAGACAAAGACATATTTGTAGGACAGCTTATGGTTGACGCCGCAGACCCGGAACACCGTGAGCAGAGCGCCGTTATGGGGCAAGGTATCCAGGCCGGTGGCGGCTTGGGAGGTGATGCGGTGAATAAAGCTGATGTTATAGCCCTGCTCCGCAAAGCCGAGGAACACAGGGCCCAGGGACTGCATGACCAGGTTGACGGCACTTGCGCAGGAGCCCATAATCAGGGCGAACAGATTGGCGGCAATCGCGGCCAGAAGGTAGGGATTCATGCTGGAAGTGGAAACCCAGTTGAGCACGAAATCATATAGAGGGGACTGGAGAATGACAGCGCCAAAGCCTACAATAATCGCGGTGTCCACCAGCACACGGATGGAGCTGGCCGCGCCGTCGGTGATGGCCTCCAGCCACTGCTTGGCGGGAATGCGCTTCCAGAACATCAAGACGGCAATCAGATCGCCGAGAAACACCGCGAGCTCAACGCGCATACCGCGGAAATTGAATAAAACCAGGATGAGCGCAATGGGGAACAGAGCGGCGAGCAGAGGGACCGAGGCCATCTTGCTGGCGCTTTCATTGATGGCAATGTCCTCATAGGAGTCAAAGACAATACCCTTCTCGGTCAGGCGCTTGTTTTCCCAGCGAATATAGAGAAAATTGATTAGGCAGGCGAGGATTGCAAAGGGGATGCCGATTTCCCAGCCTGCGGTTGGCGAGGTGCCTAGGATACGGGTGGGGACAACATTGTGAATCTGCGTGCTGCCGGGCATGACATTACCCAGTGTCCAGGCGCCGGTGGCGAAAACGGCGGGGAAAAGACATTTATTCATGTTGGCTTTCTGGAACAGCACAATACCGATGGGGAAAATGGTGTAAATCAGGATAAAACCGCTGATACCGGCCATACCCATGATGGTAGCGGCCAGGATGACAGGAATGATGGCGTTTTTGCCGAAAATTCTGCCGAGGGCGTTGGCGATGCTGGCGGCGGCTCCGGTGTCCTGGTAAATGCGGCCAAAGATCGCACCGGTGGCGAATAGGAAGAGGTATTGTCCCAGATACTTGCCGGTCTCCATGGCAAAGACGTTAAAGATGCCGTCAATCAGGTCTATGCGGCTGAAAATGCAGACCAGTATTACCGCGATGGTGCTGTAGATAATTGTGCTGACGCCTTTGTAGGCCAGCAGCATGAGAGCAGCTACGCCAATGATTGCGCCTATGGCTGCGAGTAAAACAGTTGAATCCATCAATAAAACTCCTTCTCTTTGAAATGGTGGAAGCTGTACTTGCTGCGGGTATGCTGTCCGGATGCCGCTATTTTGTGCAAACGGTATGCCAACCATTTCACAGGGACCGTCCAGCAGCGGCAAAGCCTCTGCACCGAGGGCATTTTAGCTGGGCAGGTAAGGCTGACTGTCTTGCGGGATGAGCAAGACCATCCGAAAAAGCAGACAGTACATAAGGAAAACAGCTGAGAAAATGTGTTGTTATTGGGGGATTGACCCAACAAATAGCGGGACAATTCACGTAAAAAGGACGAATGAACGCAATCTTAAACCCTGGACGGCAATCCAAAAAATTCAGACAGCACTTGGACCATTCTGGCCAATAGAAAGCAGGCCCCAAAGGCGGCAAACGACCGGCTGGAAGCGGAATCGTCCGCATACAACCGGACGATATAGGGACTGTTTTGGGGAATGCGCCTTATCTCCGCAGCCATTTTGCCGATATTTTATATAAATCGTACGGCACTGGGATGGTTTGCGGAAGGGAGGACCTGGAATGAGTGAGATGATGATTCGCAGGAACAATCGCGGGATTCCTGTGGCCCGCTATCCGGCGGCGGGGAAGGCGGAAAAGACGCAGGACAGCGCTCCGGCTCAAAAGACAACACGGACGGGCGGCGTCACCGTCTCGGACACCCTGCGGCAGCTGATGCAGCGGGTCAGCCAGACCGGGCAGCAGGTCCATAAGAGCCGCCAGACCCTCCAGGTGGGGGAGGCCGTGCTCACCGAGGTTCAGGAGAGCCTGGAGCGCATTGGGGAGCTGGCCCAGGAGGCGGCAGGGGGAGAGGCCACGGACCGGGCGGCCCTCCAGGGGGAGCTGAAGCGCCTGCTGGGGGAGCTTGACCGGATGATTGCGGGGGCCTCGGCCGGTGAGACGCGGCTGTTTCTGGATGAAGAGGGGAGCGCCGGCGAGGGGGCGGAGGCCCTATTGGAAACGGCCATGAAGGAGCTGGACGCCCCCCAGGAGGAGACGCAGGCCCTCCCGAACTGGCTGGTAAACGCGGTGCTCCAGGAGGAAGTCTCCCCGGAGGCCCTGCTGAAGGCCCTGGGGCTGAAGCCGGGGGCCAGTGGGGCGGAGATTCTGGAGGCCATTGCCGGGAAGTCCCTGGAGGAAAACGCCCCGGTGGGCTATCTGGCCGCGCTGTACCTGGGGGCGGTGATTGCCGGAGGGGGCTCCCCCGAGGAGGTTGACCCCAGCGAGGCCGTGGAGGGCCTGCGCCTGCTGATGGAGCAGGTGGCCGGGGGCGTCCCGCTGGATGAGGCCATCGAGGAGCTCACCGGCGGGCTGTTTACCGGGCTGGAGGATTTTGAGGCCCAGTTTACCGAGGGTATCGCGCCGGATCTGGAGTATGTTTTGACGGAGCTGCTCCTGAGCGGAGAGGCGGACGGCGCTCTGGACGGCAGCTCGATTCTGGCCATTCTAGCGGAGCTGGAAGGGGTCAGCCTGGAGATGATGGCGCGGATTCTGGCGGCGATGCAGAGCGTGCCGGAGTTTCCCGCCCTTGGCATGGGGGAAGGTATCGCCGGCGAGGCCGCAGAACTGGCGGCGGCCACTGGGCCGGACGTACCCGCCGGAGCCCCGGCGGTTCTGCGCTTCGGACCGGTGCAGGTTGTGGGACAGGACCTCTCCGGGGTGCGCTTTCAGCCGGAAACCGGCCTGCTGACTATCAGCGGCGGGGCTGAGGTGACCCTTCAGGGGTTGGGACCGGAGCCTGTGGCCGTCCGTATGACCGGTTCAGGGACGGTGGTGCTCCATAATGTGAACGTGTCCACCTTTACGGTGGAGAGCGCCGGTGGGCGGGTGGTCAGCACGGGGACCCACACTCTGGAACAGGTGTCGCTCCAGCCGGGGGCCTCCCTGACTTTGGACGGCGGCGGAATGCTCCGTCTGGGCCGGGTGCAGGGGGACCGCACCAACACCCTGCGCCTTGCGGGGGGCGCGGTGGTTGTGGCGGAGGACAGAGAGGGCCATGTGCTGCAAATCCCCGTTGTGATGGAGGGCCCCGCCTCTCTGGCGGCGCGGGCGGTAAACGTGCGGGATGCCGCCGGGAAGCCCTTGGAGCCCTTTGACCTTTTGTGGAAAACCCTGCTGTCCGGGTGGCGGGCTGTCACCGGCGCGGAGGTGGACGGACAACAGGTGCGCATGGCCCTGCGGGGGGGCCTGACGCCCGACCCGGGGCGGCTGTGGCTGGACAAGGGGGACCCCTCCCATGGGTACCCCTATCATCTGGTCATGCTCCGGGGCAGAGACGAGTCGGGCCGTCCCAAGGTCCGCTATACCTACCTGTACTGGAACCAGAACGCGGGGGGCTTTGAGGAGGGGGTCATGTACCCCAATCCCTTCACCGTCACCGGCGGGGAGGAGGACCAGGACTGGGTCTATGAGGAAGCGACCCAGATGCTCCGCATTCTCACGGACCAGGTGAGCGCCATTTCCGGGGGCTCCGGCGTGGACGCCAATCAGGAGCCCTTCAGCGGCCGGATTGCCCTGGCTGACGGCATTGGGCCCCTGGAGCTGACCCTCAGCGGCGTAGCCTGTCAGGTGGCCTCCGGCCGGGCCTTTGACCTGGGCCGGGAGAACGATGTGACCCTGTTCCTCCAAAACGGCACCGACAACCAGTTTGAAAGCGGCGAGGGCTTTGCGGGCATATCCCTGGGAGAGGGGACCTGCCTGTGTGTGAACCGGCAGGCCGCACGCAGCACCCGGACGCCCGCCGGGACCCTGACCGCCACCGGAGGGGCCGACGGCGCGGGCATCGGCCGGGACTGCGGCGGAAGCCGGGACCGCACCAGCCGCATTCTCATTCAGGGGGGCGTCGTCACCGCCACCGGCGCGGGCGGCGGCGCAGGCATCGGCGCGGGCCGGCGCGGATTCATGGGGCCGGTCACCATTACCGGCGGAACGGTCACCTCCACCGGCGGGGCCGGAGGGGGCGCGGGCATCGGCGGCGCACTGGGCGCGCCGGTGGGCGACATCAGCATCCGGGGCGGGACCATTTCCGCCGCCGCCGTCTACCACGCCGCCGCCATCGGCGCGGGGGTCCAGGGGGAGAGCGGCAATATTTTCATCAGCGGAACCGCCCGGATTGTCCAGGCCCTGGGGGGCAATCCCGGTGCGGATATCGGGGCCTGCCTCTTCGGCGGCTGCGGGGAGGTGCGCATATCCGGCGGCGCCAACATCGGCCGGGCAAAGCTCTCCCCACACAGAGGGGTAGCCCTCCAGGCGGGGGAGGCCACGGTGACCCTGCCCCAATTCCGCCTCTCGTCCAGGGCCTTGCGGCTGCATAAGCTGGACCTGTCCACCCGGGAGGGGGCTCAGGCCGCCCAGCGGACCGTAGAGGCGGACCGCCAGTGGGTGGCCCGGATTCAGGCGGCCTACAACGCGCTCTACAGCCGCTTGGGGCAGAACCTCAGCGGCCTGCACAGCATCCACCGGTACACCGGCGGGGCCGAGGGAAAGGTCCGGGATACCGGCGCTGCCAGCACACTGCTGAACGAAACGAGACGCTCCATTCTGTTCCAGTCGGCCCAGACCATGCACGCCTACAGCAAGCAGAGCGGGGAGGCGGTGCGGCAGCTGCTGTGGTAGCGGAACCGCCCCCGCACCGGTTTGAAGAGCCCCCAGGCCTGCCGCCGCGCAGGTCCGGGGGCTTTTTGGGAACCTTTTTTTGGAAAACTCGGGCGGAAGGGCCGAAAAAAGACTTCTATAGCTACACGACGAACTTCTATTGACACTCGGAGAACCGGGATAGTATAATACAATATTAGGAACCGCCGGAGTCTGTCTGTGGACCGGACTGGCCCGGCCTGCTGCACGAAAGGCGAATCAGGAGAATCGAAATGGGGGGTATCCATGAAGGAGACGCCGGACAGACTGAAGAAGGGAAATTCTCTGCTCTTCTCCATCATTTTGATTTTCTGCATCTTTGGGGCAGTGGTGTTTGCTGTATCACACAAAATATCCAAGCAGATGTCGGAATCCGCCATTCAAAACCTGAGTGAAAGCCTGGACCTGCTTCAAAACACCATTGAGGCCATTTTGTACAGTCAGGCGGAGTTTCAGGTGCTGATTGCCCAGGAGGTGGCACGGGCGGAGGACCCGGAGGCATATATTCAGGCCTATGAGAGAAGCCGGGCCATGACCAAGCTCTCCCTGATTCTCACCGGCAAGACCGAGGGGGTCTCCAACCTGGGGGAGGTCTTTACCGCAGAGGATTTGGACTTTTCCGCCGGGGGGACGGTGATGGACCTGCCGGTTTCCCAGACCTATCTGAACTATATGGGCACGTGGTCCTATACCATCCAATGCCCCATTGAGCGGGACGGGCAGACCATCGGGACCCTGTATGCCGAGTACGTCTATGACGCCATTGACCAATCCCTGCCCGACGGATTTTACAACAAGCAGGCGCTGCTGTACATCATGGACGCGGAGAGTGAGCGCTTTGTTCTCAAGCCCAAGGGGATGGGGCAGCGCAGCGCCGGACACCTGAACCTGTCGGACTTCTACCGGGCGAACGACATTCAGGACCCGGAAATCCGCGCGGAGGTGGACGCCTGCCTGGAATCCGGGTGGAATCTGCTGTTTTACCACAACATTCGGGGTGTACAGGCCCTAAACTACATGTGGCCGGTGAACGGCGGGACGATTTTCCTGGTGGGCTATGTGCCCCTGGAGGCCATCCAGCAGGAGGGCCGGAGCGTCAACCAGCATATCATGATTGTGGTGGCCTCTCTGCTGGCGGCATTTTCCCTGTGCATCCTCCTGTACTACCGGAACTGGAGGCAGCAGGAGCGCCAGCGGGCGGAGCGGGAGGCGGAGCGGAAAATCTACAGCCAGCAGCTGGCCGAGGCCCTGCGGGCCGCCCAGATTGCCAGCGAGTCCAAGACCGTGTTTCTCTCCAACATGTCCCACGACATCCGCACGCCCATGAACGCGGTGCTGGGCTTTACCACCCTCTTGTCCAACGAGGCGGAGAATCCCATCAAGGTGCGGGAGTATACCAAGAAAATCATGGCCTCTGGACACCACCTGCTCAGTCTGATTAACGATATTCTGGATGTCTCCAAAATCGAGAGCGGAAAAGTGGTCCTCAACTACGAGCCCTTCGCCCTGAACGACGTGATTTCCTCCATTGACACCATCATCCAGCCCATGACCAGGGCCAAGGAGCAGGAGTTCCATTTGGAGGTCACCGGAATCCGCCATGAGTATCTGGTGGGGGACGAGACGCGCATCAATCAGATTTTAATCAACCTGCTCTCCAACGCCGTGAAGTACACCCCGGAGGGCGGAAAGATTTGGTGCCGCATTCTGGGCCTCAAGCAGCGCTCCAGCCAGTTCGAGCACATCTGCATTGAGGTGGAGGACAACGGCTACGGCATGACCCCGGAGTTTCTGGCGACCATTTTCGACGCCTTTTCCCGGGCGGAGAACAGCACCACCAACAAGGTGCAGGGCACCGGGCTGGGCATGGCCATCACCAAGAGCATTGTGGAGCTGATGGGCGGGAACATCGAGGTTTCCAGCCAGGTGGACCAGGGCTCCCTTTTCCGGGTGGAGTTGGAGTTGCGGGTATTTGAGACGGCGGCAGACCGGCGCTTCTGGGAGGAGCGGGGCATTCAGCGGATTCTGGCCGTGGGCGGAAGCCCGGAGAGCCGGGAAAATATGCTGGCCCTTATGGCGGATACCGGGGTAGCGGTGGACGCCGCCGCCAGCGGAGCGGAGGCTCTGGAGAAAATCCGAAACGGCGGGGGATACCAGCTGCTTTTGGTGGACTGGGAGGGCTGCGGCCTGCCGGTGGTCCGGGACCTGCGAAAAGCACTCCCGGAAGAGGCGGGCGTGGTGCTCCTGACGGAATTTGACCCGGTGGGGGCGGACGAGTTCCTTCAGTTCAGCCGCACCGGGGTACTCCACAAGCCTTTCTTCGTCTCCGCCTTCCAGCGGAAAATTGAGGAGCTGTGGGACATGGAGGCCCGCGGAGGGGCCCCGGAGGTCCAGGATACGGACGGCTTGCAGGGAATGCACTTCCTGGCTGCGGAGGACAACGAGATTAACGCCGAAATTCTAAGCGAGCTTTTGGACATTGAGGGGGCGACCTGTGAAATCGTGGAAAACGGCCGTCTGGCGGTGGAGCGCTTCCAGTGCGCGGACAAGGGGGAGTTTGACGCCATCTTGATGGACGTGCAGATGCCGGTGATGAACGGCTACGAGGCCGCGCGGGCCATTCGCGCCCTGGAGCGGGCGGACGCGGGACAGATACCCATTATCGCCATGACGGCCAATGCCTTTGCCGAGGACGAGAAGGCCGCGCTGGATGCCGGGATGAACGCCCATGTACCCAAGCCCCTGGACATGGAGCTTTTGATAAAGACCATCCAGCAATACCGTTTATGAAAGGAAGCACAGCGATGAGGACGAGACGATGGAGCTCCGCCGGTCTGGCGGTGCTGGTGCTGGTTTCCCTGACAGCCTGCGGCGGCGGGGACTCCAAAAACCTGGTTTCCCACTACACCGAGGAAACGGAAACGGTCAACCTGTTCAGCCCCATGGAAAAGACCGACCCGGACGCGGAGAATGTGGCCCGGACCGCCTCTGACCAGACGGTCACAATGGCCGAGGAGGCCCTGAACGTAACCGTGGTATACCGGACCTACACGGCGGAGGATTATCAGGATAAGACCTACGACGAGGTATGCCTGGACCGGGCCCGGAACAACATGGACGATTTGTACCTGCTCAACCCGGATACCATTTTGGCGCTGGGGGCGGAGGGAAAGCTGATGGACCTGTCCGGGCTGGACAGCGCAAAGAACCTGCGGGAGATTATCCGCACCGCCAACACGGTGGACGGCAAGCTGGTGGCCATTCCACAGGAGGTGGTGGCCTACGGCCTGTTCGTCAACAAGGATTTGTTTGACCGGTATCACCTGGACCTGCCGGAGACGCCGGAGGATTTTCTGGAGTGCTGCCGGGTGTTCCAGGAGAACGGCATCGAAATCCCCGTCGGCGCCAACCGCTGGTGGCTGGAGACCTTCGTCTTTGCTCAGGCCTATGCCGAGCTGTACAACGGCGGGAATACCGAGGCGGAGATTGCCGCCCTCAACAGCGGCGCGGCCCGGTACAGCGACTACATGCGCCCCGGCTTTGAATTTCTCCAGACCTTGATGGACCGTGGGTACATCGACGCGGAAAAGGCCCTGGTCAGCGAGGCCATTGAGGGCGAGGGGGAGGACTTTTTGGCGGGAAAGACCCCCATCGTTATGGCCTACTGGGGAGCGGCGAACACAGATACGGCCTATGGCAAGACTGACTTTACCATGGAGGTCATCGGCTTCCCCAGCCGCCTGGGACAGATGCCGGTGATGCCTATGACCGGCTGGGCCGTGGGCGCGGAGGCGGAGCACGCCGGGGATGCGATGGCGGTCCTTGATATCATCACCTCGGACGAAGCCCTCTCCCTGTACTCGAAGATTAACCGGGTCATTTCCCCCTCCAAAAATGTATCGGTGGAGTGTGTTCCCGCCCTGAAGCCCCTCAACGAGCGCATTGAGGAGGGCGTCTATGTGCTGGGCTCCAACGCAAGCATGAATGTGGAGCAGTGGGGCAACACCTGCCGGATTGTGCGGGAGCTGCTGGGCGGCGCGACGGTGGACGAGTGTATGGCGGCTTTTGACGCTTTGCAGGACGCCGCGCTGAACGGGTAAGCGGCTCTGAAAAACAAAAAGCTGAGACATCCGTAATTTGGGATGTCTCAGCTTTTTTGCGGTTTCGGGGCCGTTGCGGCTGGAACAGGCTGGAGCGGCTACCGCTCCGGCTCTTGAAGCGCCTCCGGGGGAGTTGGTCTGCGCCCGGCCTGCCAGAAGCTCCCCAGGGCGAAGAGCAGGGGCGGCAGAGCGCCCGCCAGAGCGGCCATCATCCAGAACCCCGGGTCGTCCAGCCACATGCCCACATGCAGAACGCCCATACAGAAAAAGAGAAAGAGCACCGAGGGGGAGGCCAGGAACAGGGCGCTGTAGAGCAGCATCCCCGCCAGAGCCTGGAGGAGCGGGAAATCCCCGGCCATACCCGCGATGGCGGCCCCCTCCCAGGCCCAGGCCACCAGAGTGGGCAGGAGGATTGCCAAAAACCGTTCGGCGTCCTTGGCCGGAGCCGTCCAGCGGCGGGCAGAGGCGGTATAGGCCCCCGCGAGGAAGTAGGCCCCCAGAGCCAGGGTGGTCATGCCCGCCAGCAGGGCGGAGGCCGTCCATTCCGGTGCGCCATCCATCACCACCGCCGCCAGGGGCCCGATGACGCAGACAAACAGGGCGGTCAGGACAATGGAAATCAGGAAATGCCCCAGGGCGAACCATCCGAACCGTGCGGCCAGAGTTGTGGGCCGTTCATCCATGGACGCCACCCCCAAAACGCCGGGCCTGGAGGGCCAGGGCCAGAGTATTGAGCAGGAATGTGCCCACCGTGAGTATACCGGCGCACAGCCGGAAGGCATTGGCGGTGTCCAAAAAGGCGGAGACGTCCCCGATGTCGGCCAGATGGGCCAGATAGCACACCACCAGGCACAGGGACAGGGTGCAGGAGGCCAGACTCACACTGCACGAGAGCAGTCCGCCGCTCCGCCGCAGCAGAGAGAGAATGGGGACCGCCCACGCCAGCAGCCCAAAGGCCAGTTGGCCCAGGTTCATCCAGAAATAAACGTACATCTCACGTTCCTCCTTCGTCTCCAGCGCCGGGCGGGTCGGGGATGTACTCCAAAATATCCCCCGGCTGGCAGTCCAGCGCCCTGCAAATGGCCTCCAGGGTGGTGAACCGGACCGCCTTGGCGTGGTTGTTTTTCAAAATGGACAGGTTGGCCAGGGTCAGCCCCACCTTGGGGGCCAGCTCGCTAAGGCCGATTTTCCGTTTTGCCATCATCACGTCCAGATTTACGATAATTGCCACGGCACTGCCCCCCTTAAATGGTCAGATCGTTCTCTTCCTTGAGCTGCGCGGCCTGACGGAAGAGGGCGGACATGACCATACACAGAAGCCCCGCCATCAAAAACAGGGGCACAAACAGGGCGTTGTAGGTGAGCAGCGGCAGGATGGTGCGGTAGTACCAGAACCCCCAGCACACCCGCAGGGCCGCCGCGCCGGAAATCAGGAAACAGCACACCGCCGCCCGCCGCAGGCTGACGCCGTTTTCCCGGCAGAAGGGGGTCTGCTTGGCGATGGCGCCCAGCACCCTCCGCCCCTGCCAGAGAATGACGGCGGTACACCCTCCGCAGAAGAGCAGAAAGACGGTCAATACCACGTCATAGCTCCCCATGCGCCAAATCCGCCATAAATACTGCCAGCACACCAGCAAAAAGACAACCGGAGCCGGAAGGGACACCTCCAGGCTCAGGCGGCCGCATTCCGCCAGACCGTCCCCCTTCATGGCCACCATACCGGGCACCAGAGGCAGGACCAGCAGGTTCAGGACAAACACAGCGCTCACCAGAGCGTATACAAAGCGGGACAAGGCCCGTACATCGGTGTGCTTCATAACACATCCCTCCTTTGCCGCTATGATACCACCGTAGGTATTGTTTGTCAATTTATTTTTATTGTATTTCAATAAAATAATATTGAAATACAGGAGCGGCCTCCCCCGCCGGTATGGTGGGGAGGGTCCGCTCCTGCCTGTTTCAAATTCAAAGGGAGATGCCCCCCAGAATTTCCCCGATGGGCCCCGCGACAATCAAATCCGCGTTCCGGTCATAGGGGGTGGGGGTTTTGTTGATGAGGACCAGCTTGTGTCCCCGGTAGTAGTGGACAAGCCCCGCCGCCGGGTACACCGCCAGGGAGGTACCGCCGATGATGAGCATATCCGCTTTGGCGATGGCGTTCAGGGCGTTCTCCATGGTCTGTTGGTCCAGTCCTTCCTCGTACAGGACCACGTCGGGCTTCACCGTCCCGCCGCACACCGGGCAGACGGGTACGCCCTCCCCCTGCACCATGAAGTCCAAATCGTAGAACGCATGGCACTTCATGCAGTAGTTCCGGTGGACCGAGCCGTGGAGCTCGTACACCGTCACGCTTCCCGCCGCCTGATGAAGTCCGTCGATGTTCTGGGTGACCACCGCCTTGAGCTTCCCCGCCCGCTCCAGCTCCGCCAGCTTCAGATGGGCGGCGTTGGGCTTGGCCTGGGGCCAGAGCATCTTGTCCCGGTAAAAGCGGTAAAACTCCACCGGGTCCGCGTCGAAAAAGCTCCGGCTGATGATGGTTTCCGGGGGGTACTTGTAGTGCATGTTGTACAGGCCGTCCACACTGCGGAAATCGGGGATACCGCTCTCGGTGGACACGCCCGCTCCGCCGAAAAAGACGATGCGCGCACTCTCGGATATCCACTGCTGCAAGGTCTGCCGTTTTTCGTCCATAACCAATCCCTCCCGTTTATGATTTCCTGTGCCTGCAATGGGTGTGGGGACAGCTGGGGCACCCGCCGCAGCCACAGCCCCGCTTGCCCTTGAGGCTCTGATGGAAGCGGTATATAAGATAGCCCGCCGACCACAGGATGAGCAATCCAACACCCGCGTAAATGAGGTACTTCAAAATGCCGCCTCCTTTATAAAAACAGGCTTCCCACCTGATACACAATCAGCGCCCCCAGATAGGCCGCGCCCAGCTGCCAGCCGATGCTGGCCAGAGTCCATTTGATGGACCCCATCTCCTTGCGGATGGTGGACACCGCCGCGACACAGGGCACGTACAGCAGCACGAACACCAAAAAGGCGTAGGCCGCCGCAGGACTATGGAAGGTCCCCGACAGAGCCGCCGCCACCGCAGCGCCCCCCGCCGTGACCGAGAAGCCGTAAAACATGCTCATGGAGGAAACCACCATCTCCTTGGCCACCAGACCGGTGAGCAGCGCCACCGCCGCCTGCCAGGTGCCGAAGCCCAGGGGGACCAGCAGGGGGGCGAGGAGACTCCCCACCGCCGCCAACAGGGAGTGCTCCGCGTCCTCCACCAGCCCAAAGCCGCCCCCCTCAAACCCGAAGGCCTGGAGGAACCACAGGAGCACGCTCATAGCCAGAATGAGGGTGCCCGCCTTGACCAGGAAGCCCCGGACCTTCTCCCACACATGGAAGGCGATGTTTTTCAGGGTGGGGAGGCGGTAGGGGGGCAGCTCCAGCACGAAAGCGGCGGGCTCTCCCTGAAAGACGAATTTTTTCAATAGAATACCCGACAGAATGGCGCACAAGAGCCCCAGCACATACAGGGAGAAGACCACCAGTCCGCCCTTTCCCGGGAAAAAGGCGGCGGTCAGCAGGCCGTACACCGGCAGGCGGGCCGAGCAGGACATGAAGGGCACCAGCATAATGGTCATGCGCCGGTCCTTTTCGTTCTCCATGGTCCGGGCCCCCATGACGGCGGGCACCGTACACCCAAAGCCCATGAGCATGGGGATAAAGGCCTTGCCGCTGAGGCCGAACCGCCGCAGCAGCCGGTCCATGATGAAGGCCGCCCGGGCCATATACCCGGAATCCTCCAGGAAGGAGAGGAACAGAAAGAGAATGGCAATCTGCGGCAGGAAGGTGAGCACACCGCCCACCCCGGCAATGATGCCGTCCACCAGCAGGGCCTCCACCCAGGGGGCGGTCCCGGCGGCGTCCAGGCCCTTTCGCACAAAGTCCGCAAAATATCCGCTGATAAGGGTATCCACCCCGTCGGAGAGAGCTTGCCCCGGCCCGAAAGTCAGGGCGAACATACACAGCATCATCAGCAGAAAGACCGGTATGGCAAAAAGGCGGTGGGTCACAATGGCGTCGATTTTATCCGAGCGGGTGGGCGCGCCCAGGGGACGGCCCTTCTTCACGCACTGGCCTGCCGCCCGCTGGATGAACTGATACCGGGCGTCGGCAAGGAGGGTCTCCCGGTCCCCCAGGCGGTAAGCGCCCTCGTACTCCTGGCAGACGGCCTCCACCTGGTCCTTGAGGGCCCCGTCCAGTCCCAGGGCCTTCTCCACCAGGGCGTCCCCCTCAATGAGCTTGATGGAGGCCCAGTGGGCGGGGATGCGGGCGGCATAGGCCCGGTCGTGTATGAGCTCCCCCACCTTGTGGTGAATCTGGTGGGTGTAGTCGTCATAGAGGTCGTCGGGCTCCACGGTAAAGCCCACGTGCATCTGCCGGTGGGCCTCCTGCAAGAGGGCCGGAAGGTTCCGGCCCGAGCGGGCGGTAATGGGAATCACCGGCACCCCCAGGACCTTGGACAGGCCCGCCGTGTCGATATGGTCCCCGTGGCGCTCCACCTCGTCCATAAAGTTCAGGGCCACCACCATGGGCCGCTCCAGCTCCAGGAGCTGGGCCGTGAGGTAGAGGTTGCGCTCGATGTTGGTGGCGTCCACAATGTTGAGGATGGCGTCCGGCCGCTCCCCCACGATGAAGTCCCGGGCGACGATTTCCTCCATGGAGTAGGGGGACAGGGAGTAAATGCCGGGCAAATCCACCACGGTTACCTCCCGGCCGTCCACCTGGGTGCGGCCCTCCTTCTTCTCCACCGTCACCCCCGGCCAGTTGCCCACGTACTGGTTGGAGCCGGTCAGGGCGTTGAAGAGGGTGGTCTTGCCGCAGTTGGGGTTGCCCACCAGGGCCAGCTTCATTACGCGGGTGTCGTGGCTGGCGTAATCGGGCACGCCGCCATGGACCGATTTCTCATGCAGATGGGCCTCGCTCATGCGGCGGAGGACCTCCGGCGCGGGGACGTGCTGGACCATGCCAATGCGCTTCCGCCGGGCCTGGGCCAGGGCCTCCCCCTCCGCCCCCACGGCCAGGGTGATGTATGCCGCGTCCTCCTTGCGCAGGGAGAGCTCATACCCCCGCAGGTTGACCTCAATGGGGTCCCCGAAGGGGGCCACCTTCCGCACCATAATCTCGGTGCCGGGGGTGAGGCCCATGTCCACCAGCCGCCGCTTGACCGCCCCCCGCTCGCTGCCCACCTGGAGGATGATGCCCCGCTCGCCGGGAAGTACCTCCTCCAGGGTCTTGGAGGTCTGTTCTGTTTGTGTGCTCAACTCGCGCCACCGCCTGTTTCTGATTGGTAGTTTGATTTATTATACTACGGGGGTGCCCGGAGGTGCAAGAGGGGGATATCGCTAAAATCCTCCGCACATGAAACGGGGGCCCATAGAACGGGCCCCCGCGGGTTTTCTTATTCGGCGGTGTAATTGTCAAAATACCCCTGGATATAGACGATGGGCGTCCCCTTGTCCCCGGAGCCGGAGGTCAAATCACACAGGGAGCCGATCAAATCGGTGAGCCGCCGGGGGGTGGTGCCCTGGGCGGCCATGTTGCCCACCAGATTGCCGTCCTTCTTTTGAATCTCCCCCTTGATGGCCTCCCGCAGGGCCTCCCCGGAGAGGGCGGCGAAGTCGTTGTCGGCCAGATACTTCAGCTTGAGCTCGTTGGGGGTGCCCTCCAGACCGGCGGTGTAGGCGGGGGAAACCACCGGGTCGGCCAGCTCCCAGATCTTGCCCACCGGGTCCTTGAAGGCCCCGTCGCCGTAGACCATGACCTCTACATGCTTCCCCGTCTCGGCCAGCAGGCGGGCCTGAATGGCCTCCACCAGCCCCTGACAGTCCCGGGGGAAGAGCTTGACCTTGTCCTCGGTGGACTTGTTGGAGCCCAGCAGGCCGTAGTTCTCATTGCACCCGCTGCCGTTTACCGGGGCGTTCATAATCTCGTCCAGACAGAACACCTTTTCCCCGCCGGCGGCCAGCAGGCGGCGCTTGGTGCGGGCTCTGGTGTGGATGTCACAGCACAGCACGTTTTTGGTGTGGGGCAGGATGGCGCGGGGATCGTTGGCGAAGAGAATCTCCACCTCCGCGCCGCTCTCCCGGATGAGCTGGGCGTAATAGTCCACATAGTCCACCCCGGTAAAGGGGTGCTTGTGGTATCCGAAGAGCGCCCGGTAGCGCTCCAGGGTGAGTACATCCTGATAGGGATCTACTCCCTTCTCGTCCACCAGGTCCAGGTCCACCAGATGGTTGCCCACCTCGTCGGAGGGGTAGGAGAGCAGCAGCACGATTTTCTTGGCGCCCTTGGCAATGCCCCGCAGGCAGACGGCAAAGCGGTTGCGGCTGAGGATGGGGAAGAGAACGCCGATGGTCTCTCCCCCCAGCTTGGTCCGTACGTCGGCGGCGATGTCCTCCACCGAGGCGTAATTGCCCTGGGCCCGGGCCACGATGGCCTCCGTCATGGCGACGATATCCCGGTCACGCACGGAAAAGCTGTCCTGACGGGCGGCCTCCAGCACGGAAGCGGTGACAATCTCCACCAAATCGTCCCCGCTTCGGATGATGGGGGCGCGAATGCCTCTTGATATAGTACCGACCATCCGGCTCATATAAAACACTCCTATAATCTGTTGATTTTCAGCGGCCCAAGGCCGTGCGGAACCAGTATACTATAAAACCGGCCATTTGTAAAATAAATCTTTGCCGGATTTCCCGCCAGCGGGGAGAGGACGCCGAAATACCGCTTGCCATTCGCTGGGTTTTGCACTATAATGGTAACAGAACGCATACACAGCCTAACGGTGCAAGCCGGTGAAAAGGAGCAAAGCAAGTGGGACTGTTTGATTTTTTTAAGAGCCATGGGAAAAAGTGGCCGGTTCAGGATGAGGAAGCACAGCGGGAGCCGATTGGCCTGGAGGTTTATTCCCATATGCGGGTGGAGGTGACCACCCCAGAGGGCGACCTGCTCTTTGTGGCCAAGCTGGTCAACCTGCGGGAGCGCACAGCGGAGCTCCAGCAGTTTTCCGAGTCCGCCCTGTCCCAGGAAACGGAGGAATCGGAAGAGCCCATCCCCGTCCACATCCGCGGATACAACGACCACGAGCGCAAGGCGGTCTATCTGGAGGGCCTCATCACCCCCAAGCCCAAGCATATCTGGCAGGTGGAGCAGCTGGTACTGGTCAAGGTGGAGAACGCCCGCGCCTTCTTCCGCCTGGACACCAACCTGGACGCCACCGCCACCACCTTCGGCGGCCCGAACGCGGGGGAAAAGCCCTGCAGGCTGCTGAACATCAGTGTGGGCGGGGCCTGTATCGCCTCCGAGTTTCAGTATCGGGAGAAGGATAAATTTTTGCTGACTGTCAAGCTCTTCGAGGACCGGGAGGTGTCCGCCATGTTCTGTCAGGTACTGCGGATCATCAGCCGGGGCGAGGATAAATACGAGTACGGGTGCCAGTTCCTGGAGCTGAACGAAAACGACCAGGAGAAGATAACACAAAACATCTTTGCCGCCCAGCGCAAAATGCGGGGCTTTTCCAGATAACCCCCTACATCCGCCAGCGGTTCAAAAAAACAACGTACCGAGACCTTTCAGGGGTCTCAGTACGTTGTTTTTCGTTTCATTGCTCTGCGGGATGGAGTGTCCAGACTGGCCCTTTTCCGTTCCAGAATAAGGACTACCCGCCCAGAGTCAGGCCCTGGCCCCCGGAGAGGCCGTCCTTCTCCAGCATCCGCTCCAGGACCTCCACATCGGTGGTGATATCCATAGCGTCGTTTTGAAAGAGGCGGTCCAGCTGTTTCTCAAAGCCCTCCACCACTTTGTCCATCATGCCCTCGATTCTCCCCTTGGCCGAGCGGATATTCTCCCCCTCAATCCCCTGGGCCTCCATCTGGGCGTAGGCCCGGAGAATTTTCAGGGTGGTGGGCAGGTAGTAGCTCAAAAAGCTCCGCAGCTGTCCCGCTTTGCCGGGGTTCTGCTTCTGGTAGGCGAAAATCTTGCTGGTAATCTCCCCAATGCGGTCAATTTTCCGGCTCATTTCCTCGTCGGCAATGGCGTCGTTCACCCGGCGGATTTCCGCCAGAACCGCATCATCGTCGTTCATGTCCAGCTCGTCGCCGCTGTCCTCTTCCTCCGGCTCTGCCTCGGGCTCCGGGGGCGCGGGGCTTTCCTCCGGGATGCCCTCGTCACTGAGCATCAGCCGCCCGGTGCCCATGTCCAGATACCCGGTGGGCAGGACACCGCTGTCCAGCATGTCCTGCAAATCCTCGCAGGCCTTGTGGACCGAGGTGGGCATGGCCTCCGCCAGGGTGGTGATGGATACACTGTCCCGCTTGCCGATGAGGGCCAGATATTTTCGATAGCGCTTGGCCTTCTTGGTCCGCTGTCTGCCCACCCAGGTCATGGCCGCGCCGCCGCCGAAAAAGGCCGCAATAGGTGAGCATAGCGCCAGCGCTGGCCAAAGTCCCTCCTGCATCAGCATAAAGGGAAAGCTGGTCACCAGCCCCAGGCCAAAGACGGACATGAGCACCACGCCCACGAAGGTCAGCCCCTTGCCCCAGCCCAGCTTGACGGGGCGGCCCCGCCGGCCTCCGCCGGTGTAGGTCATGCCCGGCTCCCCGGTGGGCGGAGTCTGCCGCCGGCGGTAATGGCCCTGCGGTCCGCTCTGGGTCCCGCCCATGCCCTGGGTGCCGGGGGCGGAGCCCCCCTCCCGCATGAGGTCATAGGGGTGCTGCGTCCGGCGGCTGGAGCCCGACTTGCCCATGAGCTTGCGGAACAGGAGAATCAACCCGATGGGCCACGCGGGGCTCACCAGGAAAACCAGTGTGACGATCCAGGAGAGCAGATCGCCGGAATTGTTGTTGTTTTGATAGCTTGCCATGGGCAGCACTCCCCCGTCTGATAGAAACATACCGCTTGTGGAACGGCTAAACCGCATTATACCATGAAAACCTTAGAGATTCGATAGAACATTTCTTAAAAAAAGATGAAAGATTCCCCAAGTGCAGGCTTAGAGAGCCTGCGTGAATCTATCATACCGCGAAATGCCCACTATGTAAAGAGTCTAATTTCGCTTTTGAAGCCCCATAGCCAAAAGGAGCGGCAGACGATGTTGGAAAACAGCCAAAGAATGGAACCTTTTCCGCCGGACTGCGTCTAAAAGACAAACCCCCTGGGGGGTATCAGAATCATGAAGGAGGAATCTGTGATGAAACGCAGAACACTGTCTCTTGCACTGGCCCTGTCTCTGCTGCTGTGCGCCTGCTCCGGCTCCGGTGTGACGGCTCTGAAAACAGACGGCGCCTCGCCTCCGGTGGTGGCCGCCAAGGACGACGCCCTGGACCAGGCCCTGGGGGACTTTGGCACGGAGCTGCTCCGCCAGACCCGGCGGGAGGGAGAAAACACTCTGCTCTCTCCCCTGAGCATCCTTTTCTGCCTCTCCATGTGCGCCAACGGGGCCGGAGGGGACACTCTGGCGGAGTTCGAGGCCCTGCTGGCCGGGGCGGGGGACCTGGAGGGCCTCAACGCCAACTGCCGGGACCTCCTGGAGACCAGCCGCCTCCTGACGGAGGGGGACCCCGCCCGGTCGGAGCTCTATGGCATCACACCAGGGGAGAGCACCCTGTCCATTGCCAACAGCCTCTGGCTAGATAAGCGGGTGCGGGCGGAGGACGCCTTTGTGGGCCTGTGTACCGGGAGCTATGAGGCCGGACTCTTTTCCGCCGACTTCACCCAGGACGGTACCCGGAAGGAAATCAACCGCTGGATTTCCGACAACACCGGCGGACACATCAAGGAGGCCCTGTCCAGCATCGACCCGAGCACCGTCCTGGCCCTGGTGAACGCCGTGTATTTTGAGGGCAAGTGGGCCAAGAACTTCGACCCGGACCTCACCGCAGAGAACCGGGACTTCCATCTGGAGGACGGCTCCACTGCCCCGGTGGACCTGATGATTAACGGCAGCCGTACAGAGCGGTACATCCATACCGAACAGGAGCAGGGAGTTCTGCTGCCCTACACCGATGGGCGGCTGGCCTTTCTGGCCCTGCTGCCCCCGGAGGGGACGGCTCTGACCGACTACCTGAACACCCTGGACGGGACCCGGCTGACCGGGCTCATTACCGGGGCAGAGGAGGAAGAGATTCTTTTACTTCTGCCCAAGTTCACCGCCTATTGGCAGGGCTCCCTGGTGGAGCCCCTGAAGGCCATGGGGCTGGAGCAGGCCTTTGACCGGGACCGGGCGGATTTCTCCAGCATGGGGACCGGCGAGAACGGCTACCCCCTCTACCTCAACGCCGTGGAGCACGGGGCGGGTATCGAGGTGGATGAGCAGGGGACGAAAGCCTTTGCGTTTACCTTCGTTGGCGTTGCTGGCGGCGGCGCGGCCCCGCAGCTGGAGGAGCTGTGCTTGGACCGCCCCTTTGTGTATGGTATTGTGGATATGGAGCGGGGTATTCCTCTGTTCCTGGGGACCTTTGAGACACCTTGAGTATAATCATGACATAAAAATACAAGGAGGAATGGCCGAATGAAATGGCATCGTATCCTTGCGGCGGGTCTGGCTATGGCGCTGCTGGCCGGGTGTACGGGCGGCGGCGTGAAGCCTCTGACCCCCGATAGCGGAAGCGCTCCGGCGGCGGGCATACCGTCGGATACGGCGGACCGGGCCCTGGGGGACTTTGGGGGCAGGCTGCTCTTCCAGGTGCGGGGAGCGGGGGAAAACGCCCTGGTCTCCCCTCTGAGCGTCCTGCTGTGCCTCTCCATGTGTGCCAACGGGGCCCAGGGGGAGACCCTGCAAGAATTTTTGGACATCTTGGGCGGCGGGGTGGATTTGGATACCCTCAATGCCAGCTGTGCATCTTTGCTGGAGGACTATCTGAGCCTGGAGGGTTCTACAGAATGTAATATCGCCGGGAGCCTGTGGGTGGATGACCGCCTGAGCGCCAATGCGGACTTTCTGAGCCGGTGTACGGAGTATTACCGGGCCGGAATTTATCAGGCCGACCTGGACACCCAGAGGACTGTAGACCAAGTGAACGCCTGGGTGAAGGAGCAAACCCATGGGATGATTGATGGCATCCTGGATGAACCGCTCACTCCCGACGCGGTGCTGCTGCTGGCAAATGCGCTGTACCTGAAAAACACCTGGGCAAACGAATTTGAGGCCGAGGACACCGGGGAGCAGCCCTTTTACACAACCTCCGGCGAGGAAATACAGACGGAATTTCTCCACAACGGCACCCGGAGCGAGCGGTACATCTGCACCGAGACCGAGCGGGGCGTGATTTTGCCCTATGATGACGGACGGCTGGCGTTCGTTGCCCTCGTGCCCCAGGATGGGGATTTGAGCGGCTATCTGGCCGGATGGAGCGGGGATACTCTGCCCCAGGTGCTGTCGGCGGCGGAGGACACCTTGCTCTCCCTCTCCCTGCCCAAGTTCGAGGCGGAATGGAGCGGTTCTCTGGTGGAGCCTCTCAAGGCCCTGGGACTGGAACTTCCCTTCGACGAGGAACGGGCTCAGTTTGGCGGGGTGGGGCTGGCTGACGGCCCGCTGCATATCAGCGACGCGCTCCACAAGACCCGTATTGAGGTCAACGAGAATGGAACGGAAGCCGCCGCCGTTGCCGCGATGATCTTTGCGCCAACGGCAGATATGCCCTTTACGACAGAACCGGAAGTACTAATCCTGGACCGCCCCTTTGTGTACGGCATAGTGGACCTGGAGCGGGGTATTCCCCTGTTCCTGGGAACCTTTGAGACACCATGAGTATAGACACAGACCAAAAATACAAGGAGGAATCGCAATGAAACAGTGGTATCGTTTGCTTGCGGCGGGCTTGGCCCTGGCGCTGCTGACCGGGTGTGCCGGTGGGGCGGCTCCCTCGGGGCAGGCGGCACAGCCCATGAACCCCGGAACCGGAGACGCCAAGGTGGACGCAGTCCCCTCCGGGACGGCTGACAAGGCCCTGGTGGACTTTGGCGGCAAGCTCCTGGTGCAGGTGCGGGATGAGGGGGAAAATACCCTGGTTTCCCCACTGAGCGTCCTTTTCTGCCTTGCCATGTGCGCCAACGGGGCCGAGGGGGATACCCTTCAGGAGTTCCTGGACGCCCTGGGGGGAGGGGTGACACTGGAGGAGCTCAACGGCAGCTGCGCCTCTCTGATTGAGGATTACCTGAGCCTGGAGGGCTCCACCGAATGCAGCATTGCCGGGGGCCTTTGGATTGACGAGCGCATGACCCCCAACGAGGATTTTCTGAACCGCTGCGCGGACATCTACCGGGCGGGGGCCTATGAGGCGGACTTGGACACCCAAAAGACGGTGGAGCAGGTAAACGCCTGGGTGAAGGAGCAGACCCGCGGGATGATTGACGGCATTTTGGATGAGCCCCTCTCTCCCGACGCGGTGCTTCTGCTGGCGAACGCGCTGTACCTGAAAAATACCTGGGCCAGGAAATTCGACGCCAGCGACACCTATTTGGGGGTGTTCAACCCCGGGACCGGCGAGACCCAGGAGACGGATTACCTCCACAACGGAACCCGGAATGAGCAGTACATCAACACCGGGAGCGAGCGGGGCGTGGTTTTGCCCTATGACGATGGACGGCTGGCGTTCTTCGCCCTCATGCCCCAGGATGGGGATTTGAGCGGCTATCTGGCAAAGTGGAGCGGGGACACTCTGCCCCAGGTGCTGTCGGCGGCGGAGGACACCTTGCTCTCCCTCTCCCTGCCCAAGTTCGAGGCGGAGTGGGGAGGCTCCCTGACGGAGGCCCTGGTGTCCCTGGGTCTGGAGACGGCCTTTGACAAGGGGCAGGCCCAGTTCGAGGGCATGGGGCAGGCCGACGGCCCCCTGTACCTCAGCGACGTGGTCCACAAGACCCGCATTGAGGTCAACGAGGAAGGCACCGAGGCCGCCGCCGTCACCGCCGCCATCGGGGAAGCCTGCTCAATGCCGGTACCCGAGCCGGAGCGGCTGGTCCTGGACCATCCCTTTGTGTATGGTATCGTGGACCTGGAACGGCAGGTACCGGTATTCCTGGGGACCTTTGAAACGGCGGAGTAGGCGTTGCCTTTTCCAAAAAAATCGGATACACTATAGGGGCGCGGGTTTTGTCCGCGCCCCTCAGACTGCCGAAAAACCGCTTTGGCTAAAGGTTTCGGAGGGAAAGATAGTGTGAAAGAAAACCGTCAGGGTTTTCTTTCACGTCGGAATCACAAAATTTCGGAACTTGTGCAACAAGTGTAGAAATTTTCCCCAGCTTGGCGGGAAAGTCCGCAGGACTTTTTCGACAAGCTGGGGCGCGGGGTTTTGTCCGCGCCCCTTTTGACGGATGGAGGTGTCTGGCGTGGTGCTGTGGATGGGCGCTGGCGGAGATGGGGAGATTTATGCTCGTTTGGCGGACCTTCTGCGGGCGGAGTACGGCCTGGAAACCCTCCCACGGATGGAGCGGGACGAGCGGGGCAAGCCCTGGTTCCCGGACCGCCCCGCGCTCCACTTCAATGTGAGCCACAGCGGAGGCCTGCTCCTGTGCGGCGCGGGAGGGGCCCCCCTGGGCGTGGATGTAGAGCGGGTGCGCCCCCGGCGGGCGGGGCTGGCCCGGTATGTGCTCGGTGAGGGGGAATTTCAGTGGTACCAGGACCGGGGGAGCCGCTGGGATGTCTTATACAGCCTGTGGACCCTCAAGGAAGCCCGGTGCAAATGTACCGGGGAGGGCCTGCGCCGTCCGCCGAAAGACATTGCCGTGCCCCTGCTGGAGCCGGGGGAAGCGGGGGAGCTGGAGGGCCTGTATTTCCGCGCTTACGGCGGAGATGGGTGGAGAGCGGCGGTGTGCTCGGCGGGGGAGAGGCCGCCCCGCCTTGCAGACATGCCGGAAAACATATAACGGGGTACGGGCGCTTGGCGGCGTCCGTACCCCGTTTCGTTTGCTTATGTGAACTTCAGACCGTGCTCAGAGCATCCCGTTGAGCTGGGCCCGGACGGCGGCGACGTTTTCCTCCGAACCCATGTCATCCATGAGCAGCTCCAGGCGCTGGTTCTGGTCCCGAGCCGCCTGCCACTCCGCCTGGGTGACCTCGGCTTCGCCGATGCGGTAGGTCTCTCTCGGGGGAACATCTAGGTACTCGCCGGTGTTTTCGTCATAAACAGCATAGCTGTGGTCCAGGATGGAGAGCTCCCGTGTGGGGTAATAAAAGGTGCTGGTACCGCCGCTGAAATCGCCGCCGCCCTCGCAGCGCCACTCAATGCCCCGCTCGCCTGTGGCGGTGTTCCAGACCAAGTACCACTCGCACCAGCCGCCCACCACAGCTCCAATTTCTCTCGACTGAAGCGCGCCGTCCTTCCAATCGTAGAGCTTGGCATATCCACCCAGGGTGACCAGCTCTAGGGTGCCGTCTCCATCCACATCCGCTAAATGGGCGTCGTACCCATATTCCGCCATCTCCGCGTTCAGGGCGTTCAGCATGGCCTGGGCCATAGCGCTTGTATCCACGGCGGGAGTTTCTGGGACATAGCTCTTGGTGGTGTCCACGTTGACCACGCCGGTGGCCGCGTCCCAGCCCACGAAGAAGTCCAGGGCGGAGCCCAGGTCCCGGAGCTTGAAGAAGTTGTTGCCGTTGATGGTGTAGGCGGTGAGGCGCACCGCGCTTCCGTTGAGCCACACAGAGGCGGAATTGGGTACAGCGGTCTGATTCCCCGCCGCCAAAGGAGCCAGCTCCCCGCCCGCAGGCTGGTAGCTCTGGCCGGAGGCCAGGTCAATCCGCTGGGCGGAGCCGTTCCAGGCTACGGAGAACTCTTTGCCGGTGCCCTTGAGCAGCTGGGCCACGTCACGGAGCTTGACATAGTTGTTGTTGGCGATGTTGTAGGTGCCCAGCTTCATAGCGGTCCCGTTGAGGGTCAGATCAATGTTCCCCGCCTTGGCGGTAACTCCGCCAACAGCCAGAGCGGCAGGGGTGAGGCTCAGGACCAGAGCCAGCACCGCCAGGGCGGCGGTCAGTTTGGTACGCAGTTGTTTCATGTTGATTCCCTCCAAGTTTTTTAATACACTGTGTATGGCGCACAGATTTTATAACATCCCGTTGAGCAGGGACCGCACGGCGGCGATGTGTTCTGACCCCTGGCTCTCGCCCATCAACAGCTGTACGCGCTGGTGCTGGCCGAGAGCCGCCTGCCACTCCGCCTTGGTAACGTTGTTCTCGTCAATGAAATACTCCTCCACCACGCCGCCGCTTCCATCAGCGTGGGTACGATCGTCGATGCAGAATTCCCCCGAAGGGTAATAGAAGATACTGTAGACGCCCAAATAATCGCCACCGTGCTCCAAATATTCCTCTATGCCCGGTTCGCCGGTAGCGGTGTTTTTGCACAGATACCAAGTAAAGCCATCGCCGATTATGTCCTTGCTCCACACCATCTGGAGTGCGCCGTCCTTCCAGTCGTAAAGGGACTGCTTTGTACTCCACTCGTCGTCGCCGTAACCAATAGTCATCAGCTCGAACACGCCGTCAAAATCTATGTCCAACAGGCAGGCATTGGCAGCCCAGTGGTCGCCGGAGGTATCCGCATTCAGCCGGTCCAGCATGGCCCTGGCCATGGCGCTCTGGTCCCCGCCGGACGCGGAGGTTTCCGGTACATAGCCCTTGCCGGTATCCACAACGACGGTCCCAGCGGCAGCGTCCCAGCCCACGTAGAAATCCAGGGCGGAGCCCAGGTCCCGGAGCTTAAAGAAGTTGTTGCCGTTGATGGTATAGGCGGTGAGCTTCACCGCCCCGCCGTTGAGCCGCACGGCAGCGGAATTGGGCACGGCCATCTGATACCCCGCAGCCAGGGGGGCCAGCTCCCCGCCCACGGACTGATAGCTCTGTCCAGTGGTCAGGTCGATTCTCTGGGCGGAGCCGTTCCAGGTCACGGAGAATTCCTTGCCGGTCCCCTTGAGCAGCTGTGCCACATCCCGGAGCTTCACGTAGTTGTTGTTGGCGATGTTGTATGTACCCAGCTTCGTGGCTGTCCCGTTCAGGGTCAGGTTGATGTTGCCCGCCTTGGTAACGACTCCGCCGACGGCCAGGGCGGCGGGGGAGAGGCTTGCCACCAGCGCGAAAAGCAGCAGGGCGGCGGTCAGTTTGGCGCGCAGTTGTTTCATGTGGATTCCCTCCAAGCTTCTATTTTCAATACATCATGTATAGTGCGCAGATTTTATAACATCTCGTTGAGCTGGGCCCGCACGGCGGCGACGTTTTCCCATTCCGGGCCACTGTCGTACATCTCCATCAAAAGCTCCAGGCGCTGGTTCTGGTCGCGGAGCACCTGCCACTCCGCCTGGGTGTAGGTTTCGCTGTCGTCACCAAAAAAGCCTTCGTATACGATGCTGGAGAAGGTCTCATCCTTGTACTGATAACGGAGCACAAAGCTGCTGGAGGGATAGTTGAAGGAGCTGGAGCAGAGGCTGAGGGGGCCTCTGTCGGAAATGTGGAACTCGGCGCCCACCTCGCCGGTGGCCGTGTTTTTGCACAGGTACCACTCCCATGAGCCGCTCGGGCGATACTCCCACACCTTCTGGAGTGTGCCATTCTTCCAATCATAGATCGTCAGATTGACCCATATGTCAGGGTCAAAGCGGTTGGTGAGCAGCTCCACCACGCCGTCCCCGTCCACATCCACCAGCCGGGCGTTGGCGTAGCTGTTTTCGTCATGGGTCGCCATATCCGCCTCCAGCGCGGCCAGCATGGCGCGGGCCATAGCGCTCTGGTCCCCGTTGGACGCAGGGGCTTCCGGCACATATCCCTTGCCGGTATCCACAATGACGTTCCCGGTGGCGGCGTCCCAGCCCACGAAGAAATCCAGCGCGGAGCCCAGGTCCCGGAGCTTGAAGAAATTGTTGCCGTTGATGGTATAGGCGGTAAGGGACACGGCCTTGCCGTTCAGCCACACAGAGGAGGCGTTGGGCACGGCGGTCTGAGTTCCCTCGGCCAGGGCCCCCAGCTCGCCTCCGACGGTCTGATAGGTCCCGCCGGAGGTCAGGTCGATGCGCTGTTCTGCCCCATTCCAGGTGATGGAGAACCCCTTGCCGGTGCTCTTGAGCAGCTGGGCCACGTCACGGAGCTTGACATAGTTATTGTTGGCAATGTTGTACGTCCCCAGCTTCATGGCCGTCCCGTTCAGGGTCAGGTCGATGTTCCCCGCCTTGGCGGTAACTTCGCCAACAGCCAGAGCGGCAGGGGTGAGGCTCAGGACCAGCGCCAGCAGAGCCAGCGCGGCGGTCAGGCGGGTGCAAATTCGCTTCATAAAACATTCCTCCGATTATCGTATTTTTGGTCCCGAACAAAAGCTTTGACCAAATTATACGGTATTCGGAGGAATAATTCAAGCCTATATTTGGTTGTCTGTGTGGATGTTGCACCGGTTCCGGGGAGTTTCCCCGGTCAATTCAAGAAATCTTTCAGCTTTTTGGACCGGGAGGGGTGGCGGAGCTTCCGCAGGGCCTTGGCCTCAATCTGGCGGATGCGCTCCCTGGTGACGTTGAACTCTTTGCCCACCTCCTCCAGGGTGCGGGTGCGGCCGTCCTCGATGCCGAAACGCAGCTTGAGGACCTTTTCCTCACGGGGCGTCAGGGTGCCCAGCACGTCTACCAGCTGCTCCTTGAGCAGGGTGAAGCTGGCGGCCTCGGAGGGCTCGGAGGCGTCCTCGTCGGGGATGAAGTCCCCCAGGTGGGAGTCCTCCTCCTCGCCGATGGGGGTTTCCAGGCTCACGGGCTCCTGGGCAATCTTCAAAATCTCCCGGACCTTGTCTACGGGCATGTTCATCTCGGCGGCGGTTTCCTCGGGGGTGGGGTCGTGGCCCAGCTCCTGGAGCAGCTGACGGTTGACCCGAATCACCTTGTTGATGGTTTCCACCATATGCACCGGAATGCGGATGGTCCGGGCCTGATCGGCAATGGCCCGGGTAATGGCCTGACGAATCCACCAGGTGGCGTAGGTGGAGAATTTATAGCCCTTGGTATAGTCGAACTTCTCCACGGCCTTGATGAGGCCTAGATTGCCCTCCTGAATCAAATCCAAAAAGAGCATCCCCCGGCCCACGTACCGCTTGGCGATGGAGACCACCAGACGGAGGTTGGCCTCAGCCAGGCGCTGCTTGGCCCGCTCCCCCTTCTTGGCCACCTTCTCCAGGGCAAGAATTTCCTGAAGGTATTCCACCGTCATGTCCAGCTCCTTGGCCACCTCGGCCACTGTGGGGCTGTGGTGGAGCTCCTGGGCCAGACGGCGGCGGGTTTCGTGGATGTCAATCCCGCCCAGGATGGCGTCCAGCTGCTCCCGCGCCGTGTCCCCGGCCCCCATGCTCTGGGCCAGCTCGATTTCCTCTTCCGGCGTGAGCAGATTGACCTTGCCGATTTCCTTCAGGTACATGCGCACCGGGTCGTCGATGTTGAAGGAGTCCACCAGGGTGTTGGGGTCCACGATTTCCTCTTCGGGGATGTCTTCCAGGTCCTCGGCCGCAGGAACCTCGTCGGGGAGCTCCGGAAGGTAATCCTCCCCCACCGTGTCGATGCCCAGATTTTCCAGGGTGTCGTAAATCCGGTCCATCTGCTCGGTCTCCAGGTCCAGATTTTCCAGCACGTCCATAAGCTCGCTGGCGGAGAGCTTGCCCTTTTTCTTGCCGCGCTCAATGAGCTCGGCCAGCTTTTCCGCCCCCTGCACGCCCTCGACGACCTTCATAATCTCCACTTTGCCCTGTTCCATCTTCTGCTCGTTGCTCAACTGGGACTTTTTCTCCAGCTCCAGAATGGGGCCGCTGGCGGGAGCCTTTTTCTCCAGCTCATAGATTGGGGCGCTGGCTTTTTTCTCCAGCTCCAGAATGGGAGCGCTGGTCTGCTTGGGAGCCGTTTTCTTTTCACTCATGTGGTCATCCTCCATTGCTTTTTCTCTCTGAACTTCTCCCGCGCCGCCAGCAGGGGGTCGGCTTCCGACCCGCCGGAGCGCTTGAGCGCCTCAGTTTCTATGATCTCTATGTAATCCTCCATGGCCTGCTGCCCCCGGGAGAGGTCGGCAGGCCGGTCCATCACGCCGGTCAGATAGCTCATTTCCTCGCTGGTAAGCTCCCCGGCCAGGGCGGCCAGCTGAACGCCGGCCCCCTCCTGCCGCCGCCGCAGCAGGGAGACGTAAATTTTTCCCAGCACTGGGGAGGAAAACTGTTCCGGCCGAAGCCGCCGCTCCGCCGCAGGGAACAGACCGGGGTCCAGCAGCAGGAGCTGAATCACCCCGGCCTCCGCCGGGCCGGAGCGGAGGTTGTCATACCGCAGCTCCCGGGCCTTGGGCTGCATTTGGACGGCGGGGGTCAAATCCCGGCGGGTCTGTTTCTGCTGGGCCTGCCGGAAGCGGGTTTTGAGTACGTGCTTTACCTCCTGCCGCATGGCCTCTGGGGAGATGCCCGCGGCGGCGGCGGCCTTGGCGCCGTATATCTCGCGCTCAATGGAGCTTTGCAGGGAGGCCACCGCCTCCACCGCCTCCTTCAGATAGGCCATGCGCCCCTCGGCCTCAGACAGGTTGTGCTTTTGCTGGATGGTCTCCAGCCGGTAGTCATTTTGTTCCGCGGAGCCGTTGAGGCACTTTTCAAAGGCGGCGGGGCCGAATTTTTTGATAAAATCGTCCGGGTCCTGCTTGAGCGGGTTCCCCTGCTCGTCGTAGGCGTTGGGGAGCTGGAGGACCCGCACGCTCAAGTCGGCGTTTTTCAGAATGCCCAGGACCCGGTCGGTGGATTTTTTTCCCGCCGGGTCGTTGTCGTAGCAGAGGACCAGCTCATGGGTGTACCGGGCGAGCAGGCGGGCATGGTCCTCGGTAAGGGCGGTGCCCATGGTGGCTACAACATTGTCAAAGCCCGCTTGGTGGAGGGTAATCACGTCGATGTTGCCTTCTACCAGGACCAGATTGGGCCGCTGGGTTTTGCGGGCGAAATTGAGGGCGTAAACCAGCCGTCCCTTTTTGAAGATGAGAGTTTCCGGGGTGTTCAGGTACTTGGCCCCCTCCACACCGGGGAGGATGCGGCTGGTAAAGCCCGTTACGTCTCCGCGTACGTCGATGACTGGGAGCATGAGCCTGGCCCGGAATTTGTCGTAGACACCGCCATTTTTCCCGGCCACGGTCAGCCCCGCCTCAATGAGCTCCCCCTTGTCAAAGCCCTGTTCCACTAGATGCCGGGTCAGAGCGTCCCAGGCGTCGGGGGCGGCCCCCAGGCCGAAGCGTGTGGCGGTGCGGGGGGTAATCTGCCGCTGGGCGATGTAGTCCCGAACTGGGGCTCCGCCGGGGCTTTTCAGATAGTCGTGGTAGAAACGGGCGGCGGCTTTGTTGGCCTCCAGGGCGCGGGCGCGTTTTTTTCGGCCCTGTCCATCGCCGTCCTCTGCGGGGAGCTCCATGCCTGCCCGCTGGGCCAGCTGCCGGACAGCATCGGGGAAAGGGAGGTGTTCCATCTCCATAATAAAGGAGATTACCCCTCCGCCCTTGCCGCAGCCGAAACATTTGAAAATCTGCCGCTCAGGCACCACATGGAAGGAGGGCGTTTTTTCGTTGTGAAAGGGGCAGCAGCCCCAGAGGCTCCCGCCCTTCGGGGTGAGGTGGACATATTGGCCGACTACGTCGGCAATGTCGCACCGGGCCACTAATTCATCAATAAATTGCTCCGGGATGGGCATGGAGTTCCTCCCTTCCGACTATCTTTGCCTTGATTTGTGGGTTTCATACAGGTCCTGCGGGGCTTTCGGGGGCTTTCGGGGGTTCCCTTCTGCCTCTTCCTCGGTACTCCCTACGTTTCGTTTTCTGGTCCTGCCTCCGGCGGGTTACTTTCCAGTGATGGAAAGTAACCAAAGATCACCGGGCCTGCGGGCCCGGACCCTGCGTCGGGGCGAAATCCGCTCCATTCCGTTTCCGGCTAAAGCCGAAAACTGCATT
>CAJUDT010000002.1 GCA_910585415.1 uncultured Flavonifractor sp. | reverse complement strand
AAGTGTTGAGGGCGGAGGCTAAAACGGCGGGTAACAGCCAAAGGGCTTGCAGGCCCCGTATCTCCACCGCCGCCCCCCGACCCCGGGTCCGGGCCCGCAGGCCCGGTGATCTTTGGTTACTTTCCATCACTGGAAAGTAACCCGCCGGAGGCAGGACCAGAAAACGAAACGTAGGGAGTCCCGAGGAAGAGGCAGAACAGAAACGAAACCAACAAAAAGACCGCGCCGCAGGCACCCCCCGCGGCACGGTCTTTTTGAAAGACAAAGCCAGCCCTCAGCTCCCGGTGGGAATAAAGGGCGACAAAGAAGAAGCCACACTACTAATGGGCATCGTCTGAAGCACGATTTTACCCGGCCCTGTAACGATGGTATTAAAGAGCCCCTCCCCGCCGAAGAGGGCATTCTTAATCCCCTTAACGCTCTGAATGTCGATAGAGCAGGTGGCGTCCATCATAGCCAGATTGCCGGTATCAATGACCATCTGCTGCCCTGGCCCCAGGTCATATTCCACGGCATACCCGTCAATCTCCAAAAAAGCCATCCCGTTGCCAGAGAGCTTCTGCATAATAAAGCCCTCCCCGCCGAAGAACCCGGCCCCGGCCTTCTTCTGGAAGAACACCGACAGCTCCACCCCCTGCTCGGAGGCCAAAAACCCGCTCTTCTGCACCACCACCGGCCGGTCCGGTGTAATCTGCACCGCCCGGATGGAGCCGGGGAAGCTGGACGCAAAGGCAATCATACCCGTGCCGCCCTGGGCGGTATAAATATTCTGGAACATCGCCTCGCCGGAGAACATCCGCCCAAAGGCCTTGCCCAGGCCCCCGGCGGAGGTCTCCATCTTCATGTTGGGACTCATCCAAACCATGGAACCCTTCTCGGTAATCATGGACTCCCCGCTGCTCAGGTCGCAGACCACAACCGGCATGGGCTCACCAAGAATTTTATATTGCATCGTACAAAACCTCCTTTTCGCTGATGCACCCAGTATAGTACGAATACCGAAGGAGCGCAAGGCCTGTGGGAAAGTCTTTACAAAATCTTTTGGATTGTGGTATGATGGCAAAAAGCAAAAGGAGATGTTGTCCATCATGTCAATGACCAGAGAGCAGGCCTGGGACCTGCTGCGGGAGTACAACAAGGAGCCCTTCCACCTGCGCCACGCCCTGACGGTGGAATCCGTCATGGGCTGGTTTGCCAAGGAACTGGGCTACGGGGGCGAGGCGGAGTTCTGGGGCCAGGCGGGCCTGCTCCACGACCTGGACTTCGAGATGTGGCCCGACGAGCATTGCGTCAAGGTCCGGGAGATTCTGGAGGCCCGGGAGGCCGACTCGGCCCTGGTCCACGCGGTGGTCAGCCACGGCTGGGGCATGACCGGCGGGGATGTGGAGCCCGAGCACGAGATGGAAAAGGTCCTCTTTGCCTGCGACGAGCTCACCGGGCTCATCGGGGCGGCCGCCCTCATGCGCCCCTCCAAGAGCGTCCAGGACATGGAGCTGTCCAGCCTGCGCAAAAAGTACAAGGACAAAAAGTTTGCCGCCGGATGCTCCCGAGAGACCATTGCCCAGGGGGCGGAGCGCCTGGGGTGGGAGCTCAACGACCTGCTGGAGCGCACCCTCCAGGCCATGAAGGCCGGAGAGGCGGACATCGAGGCCCGCTGCGCCGCGCTGTAGGCACCAAACGATGGAAACCGGCCGGGCCTTAGCGGGTCCGGCCTTTTTTCATCGGATTTTAATGGTTCCTCGCCCTGTTATGGTTGCCTTTTCCGGCCAAATCGGCTATACTAAAGGCATCCATTCCATCCGCCAACGGTTAAAAGGAGATTTCCTCATGAGTCAAGCCCCAAAAAAGAAGCTCCACCTGCCCCGAAGCAAGGGCGGGAAAATTGTGTTCAATCTGGTCATAACCCTCATCGTGGGATTTGTCTATTTCTATCTGACACTCCCCGCCATCAACCTCCAGTCCAGCGATTTTTATGTATTCGTGGGCCTGCTCTGTCTGGTCTATCTCCTGAGCGCCCTGGTTTCCTCCGGCTTTCAGATGGAAAACGGCGGGCCCAAGGAGTATTTCCGGTTCATCAAGGCCCAGTGCCTGCCGGTGGGGATTCTCTTTGCCCTGCTGCTGGTCGTGGCCCTGGTGGGTACGGTGATTTCCATGCCCATTTTCCGGGCTGGGGCCTATCGGGAGCTGCTCCAGGTGGAGACTGGGGACTTTGCCGCCGAAATTGCCGAGATTTCCTTCAATGAAATTCCCACCCTGGACCGGGACTCCGCCGACTTCCTGGGGGACCGTCAAATGGGCACCCTCAGCGATATGGTCAGCCAGTTCGAGTACTCCAACGACTCCACCCAAATCAACTACCAGGGCCGGCCCGTTCGGGTGGCTCCCATCGCCTACGCCGACCTCATCAAATGGTTTACCAACCGGGGCGAGGGCCTGCCCGCCTATGTGATTGTAGACATGGTCACCCAGGAGGCCACCGTGGTCCGCCTGGACGAGGGCATCAAATATTCCTACTCGGAACCCCTGAACCGCAACATCCTCCGTCATCTGCGGTTCCAGTTCCCCACCTTCATGTTCTCCGCCCCCCGGTTCGAGATTGACGATGAGGGCCATCCCTGGTGGATTGCGCCCCGCGTGGTCAAGCGCATCGGCCTCTTCGGCGGCACCGACATTCAGGGGGCCGTGCTGGTGGACGCCGTCACCGGCGCGTGTACCTATTATGACGAGGTGCCCACCTGGGTGGACAATCTGTACACCGCCAGCCTTATTATGGAGCAGTACGACTACCATGGTATGCTGGTCAACGGCTTCCTCAACTCCATCTTTGGCCAGCGGGACGTGACCGTGACCACCAGCGGGTACAACTATATCGCCCTCAACGACGACGTGTATATGTACACCGGTGTGACCTCCGCCAACGCCGACCAGTCCAATCTGGGCTTCCTGCTGTCCAACCAGCGCACCAAGGAGACGAAGTTCTATGCCGCCCCCGGCGCCACCGAGGAAGCCGCCAAGGCCTCCGCCCAGGGCGCGGTTCAGGACCTGCGGTACACCGCCACCTTCCCCCTGCTGCTGAACATCGCCGACGAGCCCACCTACTTCATCCCCTTGAAGGACTCGGCCAATCTGGTCAAGAGCTACGCCATGGTCAACGTGGCCCAATATCAGATTATGGCCGTGGGCTCCACCGTACCCGAGTGCGAGCAGGCCTATATCAAGCTGCTCTCGTCCAAGGGCATCGCCGTGCCCGACGCCCTGCCCCAGACCCAGGTGAGCGGCCAGGTGGCGGATATCCGCACCGCCGTGCTGGAGGGAGACACCTATTACTTTATCCAGCTGGAGGATGAGGCCGTCTATTACTCGGTTTCCGCCGTCCAGAACCGGGACGTGGTCACCCTGAACATCGGAGACACCGTCACCATCGAACACGCCGTGGCCCCGGAGGGAGAGAGCGTCTCCATCCTGGACGGGTACACCCTGACCATCAGCCGCCGGGCCCCGCGCACCTACCCCGGCAACGAGTAAACCCCCAAGAAACGAGCCCCCTTCCGGCTGCCGCAACCGCCGGAAGGGGGCTTTGTGTTATGATGCAGAGCGCTGGGTCAGAAGGGCGTCCCAGGCCGTTCGGTTTGGCGCTGTCTGCTCCATGGGCACAAGGTCCAGGGCGCCGGTGAGGAAATCAGAAAGGCCCTTGGCGAAAACTGCCGCTCCCTCCCGGTTCAGGTGGGCTTTGTCGTACAGGTGTACCTCCGGCTCCAGGCCCAGGTCCGCAAAGGCGGCGGACCAGTTCAGAAAGACCACGTCCGGCGCGGCATGGGAGAGGTCCTCTCCCAAACGCCGGTACTGCTCCGGGTCGCAGCGGTAATAGGTGGGGTTGACGGCCACCACCGCCAGAATCCCCCGCTCCCGGCACAGCTCCAGGCTCCGCAGCAGCCAGGAGAGATTTTCCTGATACTGCTCCTGGCTGAGTTGGCGGGAGGTGGGGTCCGGACGGATTTCCTCCGCCGTTCCCTCCACGGGCGTATACCCCTTGTAGTCACTGGGGCCCAGGAGGGGCGGCGACAGCTCCTTCCAACGGTCGTGATAAAACCAAAGATCCAGCAGCAGTCCCGGCCGCAGCTCCGGCTCGGCGGCGGTGCAGATGGCCCCCAGGCGGTTGAGGGTGAAGGGCATATAGGCGATGTTGGGCTGTGTGAAGGACTGATAGCGCTGGAAAAACACACCGGTGGCCTCAAAGACCACCGCCTGGGGCGTCTGCGTCTCCAGGCACTGGCGGAGATACCAGTAGGTCAGGGACATGGTCTGCTCCGAGCCCCCCATGACGTAGCCGGTGAGGCCGCTGTGACGGTAAATCTCCACCGGGTCTATGTCGCAGTAGGCGCAGGATGAGCCCAGGTAGAGCACATCAATGCTGTTTCTGGGCTCGGCCCGGTAGGCCCGCCAGGTGGAGCCGTAGGTTTCCTGCGGGGGCCGCAGGAGCGCCCCTGCCCCCAGGAGCAGCAGAAGCGCCAGCAGAACAAATCCTACGGCGGAACAGATATGGCCCAGGACCGGACGCTTTGTTTTCATGCCGCTCCCCCCTTAAAATTGAAAATAGATGAAGGATTGAGCGTCATAGCCGGGGCCGTAGCACCCGAAAACCGCCGTAGCCAGCAGCAGCGCCAGGGCGGAGGCCCACCGGACCGGTCCCCGCGCCTTCAGCCACCGCTGGGAAAGGGGCTGCGTCTGCTCCGCCCAGTCCACCGCCAGCAGGAGGGCCAGAGCTCCCGCCGCCGCCAGGAAATCCCAGCGGTCCACCCCCGCGCTGGCGTAGACCCACAGGGGCCCCTGCACCATCCGGGCAAAAACCTGCCCCGCCAGGGACAGGGAGGACGCCTGGAAAAACACCCAGGCAAGGGTGGACAGCAGAAAGGTACAGCCCATCTGAAGCAGCGCCGTCAGCCGCCCGTCCTCCCGGAGCCCCACGGCCTGCCGCAGGCGCATCCGGGCCGGGGCCGTGAGGGCGCCGAGTACCTGATACCCGCCGTTGAGCAGGCCCCACACCAGAAAGGTCAGCGCCGCCCCGTGCCACAGGCCGCTGACGGCAAAGACCACCAGCAAATTGACATATTTCCGCACCCGCCCCCGGCGGGAGCCCCCCAAGGGTATGTACAGGTAGTCCCGGAACCAGCTGGACAGGGAGATGTGCCACCGCCGCCAAAATTCCTGGATGCTTTTGGAAAAATAGGGCTGGCGGAAATTTTCCGTCAGGGTAAAGCCCATGGTCTGCGCACTCCCCAGGGCCATGTCCGAATAGGCGGAGAAATCGCAGTAGATTTGCAGGGAGAAGGCCACCGCCGCCCCTATGACCTGGAGCCGCCCAAAATTCGCCGGGGCGGCAAAGACGGTGTTCACCAGCAGGGCCAGCCGGTCGGCAATGACCAGTTTTTTGAAGGCCCCCCATAAAAACCGAAACGCCCCGCCCCGCAGGCTGTCCCAGGTGACGGACGGCGGGGATTCCAGCTGGGGGCGCAGCTGGGCGGAGCGGGCAATGGGCCCGGAGAGAAGCTGGGGAAAGAAGGAGAGGAACAGGGCGTGGCGGAGGAAGCTCCGCTGGGCGCGCTGGTCCCCCCGGTATACGTCGATGACATAGCCCACGGCCTGGAATACATAAAAGGACAGCCCCGCCGGAAGCAGGAGCTTCAGAGCGGGCGAGGAAACCGTCAGCCCCAGCGCCGCCAGTCCCGCCGCAGCCAGCTCCAGGGCGAAGGTGAGATATTTCAGCACGAACAGAAGCCCCGCCGGAAGGAGCACCGCCAGCGCCAAAAGGCCCCGCCGGGGCCTCCGCTCCAAAAGCCGCCCGGCGGCATAGGACGAGAGGACGACGAAGAGCAGAACGGGGAAGTATGCCGCTCCGGCGCACAGGTAGAAGAACCAGCTTGCCGCCAGCAGCCAACCGGCCTTCCAGCGCCGGGGGACCAGATGATACCCCAGCGCCGTCACCGGCCAGAAGAGGAAGAAGCGCCCGGAGAGAAACAGCATTGCTATTCCCCCCTTCCGCTTTTGAGCTCGTCCCAATAGCGCTTGGCGGCCTGCTCGCTCTTGTTGTCCCCAAAGTGGTAGTATTGGGCGCCCGCCAGGGCGTCGGGGAGGTACTGCTGTGGTACCCAGTGGCCGGGGAAATCGTGGGGATAGAGGTACCCCTGCTCCCGCTCCAGCCCCGCCGAATCCGCGTGGACGTTCTGAAGGTGCCGGGGATAGTCCCCGGTCTTGCCCGCCTTCACGTCGGCCCAGGCGGCATGGATGGCTGCGCACACGGAATTGGACTTGGGCGCGGTGGCCAGGAGGATGACTGCCTGTGCTAGAGGAAGCTGGGCCTCCGGCAGGCCCAGCTGTAGGGCGTTGTCCACACAGGCCTTGACAATGAGCGCCGCCTGAGGATAGGCCATGCCGATATCTTCGCTGGCGGAGCACAAAATTCTGCGGATGGCGGTGAGCATGTCCCCCGCCTCCAGCAGGCGGGCCAGGTAGTGCAGGGCGGCATCGGGGTCGGAGCCCCGCAGGGACTTCATCAGGGCGGAGGCGATGTCGTAATGGTCGTCCCCCGCCCGGTCGTACCGCATGGCGGAGCGCTGGGCGGCGGTCTGGGCGTCGGCCAGGGTGATTGTCAGCACATCCCCCCGCCGGCGGGCGGAGTGGAGGAGCAGCTCTACGGCGTTCATGGCCTTGCGCACGTCTCCTCCGCAGGCGGCGGCGATGTGGTCCACCACCCCCGCCTCGCAGTCCGCCTGGGCCTCCAGCCGCTCCCCCATGAGGCGGATGCCCCGCTCGACGGCCGGGCGCACATCCTGGGCCGACAGGGGCTTGAACTCAAAGACACTGGCCCGGCTGAGAACGGCGTTATACACGTAAAAATAGGGGTTCTCCGTGGTGGAGGCAATGAGGGTCAGGCCGCCGTTCTCCATGAACTCCAGCAGGGATTGCTGCTGCTTCTTGTTAAAATACTGAATCTCGTCCAGGTAGAGCAGCACCCCGTTGGGGGCCAGCATGGTGCCGATCTGCCCCACCACGTCCTTGATGTCCGCGATGGAGGCGGTGGTGGCGTTGAGCCGGTGGAGGGGCCGGTCGGTGCGTTTGGCGATGATGTTGGCCACCGTGGTTTTTCCCGTGCCGGAGGGGCCGTAAAAGACCAGATTGGGGATGCTGCCGCCGTCAATGATGCGGCGCAAAAGGCCGTCCTTCCCCAGGATATGGGTTTGCCCCATGACCTCGTCCAGGGACTGGGGGCGGATTTCGTCGGCTAGAGGGCGGTAGGACATGACACTCGCTCCTTGCTTGCGTAGTCGGGTGCCTCTATTCTAACACGTGTTCGAGGATATGTAAATGGGGCAAATGCCGCGCAAATCCATATCCTCGAAAAGGGGGTTTATATGTTAGTGTTTGGCGCTCTTGCAGAAGAAGGCCACCGCCACCGCGCCGGGGCCCACATGGGCGCCGATGGTGCCGCCCACGGTGCAGATGGGCAGCTGGTCCGCGTGTTCCGCCCAGAGGGCGCGGCTGTCCGCGATGTACTTTTGCAGGAGGCTGTCGCTGAGTCCGGTGTAGCCCAGGCGGTAGGGCCGGGCAAAGTCGATGCCCGCGGTCTTTTGAATCTCGCCCATGAGCAGGTTGTTGCCGTTCTTGGACCCCCTGGCCTTGCCCAGCAGAACCACCTCTCCCCGCTCCACGGCGATAACCGGCTTAATGGACAAAAGCCCGCCCACCAGGGCGATGGAGGGGGAAATCCGCCCGCCCCGCTTCAGATACTCCAGGGTGTCCAGCAGGGCCACCAGACGCACGTCCTTCTTTTCCCCGTCCAGCTTCTGGGCAATCTCCATGGCCTCCAGCCCCTGGTCCAGCAGCTCCAGCGCCCGTTCCACCAGAATCATTTCCCCGATGGCGGCGCTCTCGCTGTCCACCACGTAGACCTGACCCGGAAATTCCTCCGCCGCCAGACAGGCGCTCTGCCAGGTGCCGGAGAGCTTGCTGGAGAGGGTCACGGCTACCACCGTCTCCCCGGCCTCCACGGCGGCGCGGAAGGCGTCCCCGAACTGGCCGGGGCCGATTTGGCTGGTGACGGGCAGGTCGTCCCCCTCTACCAGGCGCTCATAAAACTCCCGATGGGTCAGATTGACCCCGTCCTGATACTCCCGCTCGCCGAAGGTGATGGACATGGGCAGGACGGTGACCTCCTTCCGCTGAGGGCGGACCAGGTCGGAGGCGGAATCTGTGATAATGCGGATTGCCATAACGGATACACTCCTTTTCTTGTAACATCGGTTTATAGGGTGGGTTCTGCGGCAAGAAGCCGCTGGCAGATACGGACGAACTGGGCGGCGTCCTCCGCCCCGATTACGTCAATGATGGTCTGGGCCATTTGCAGGGAGCGGGCGTGAACGGCCAAAAAATCCGCAAGCCGCTCCGGCACCGGCCGGACGAAGAGGGCCCGGGCGTCCTCCCCGCCCTTCTCCTTGGTGAGATAGCCCTGACGGCACAGGGCGTTGACGGTGCGGTTGACCTGACTTTTGAGCATACGGGTCTTGCGCAGAATGGCTTGCACCGGGGTCCGGCCCACGCCGTCCTGCCGGTACTGGTCCAGCACCAGCTTCATGGTCACGGCCTCGTTGTAGGTCATGGCCTGGGTCACGCGGGAGTCCTTCAAATACCCGTTGAGCCCAATCCATGCGTTGAGCAGCCGCTCCCGCAGGTCCTCGTCCATGGCAGTCCCTCCAATTCGTTTACATTGTGAACTTGTTGAGTGTACCACAGTTCTGTACGAATTGCAACCATATTCTGCTCCGCCGCCGAAAAAACAGCCGCGCCGGGAGCCGTGGCCGGCGGATGTAAGAATCGTGTAAATTAGACTTTCCTTGGTGGGAGCGGTCTGGTATAATAGGGCCGTGTGCGGAGGGGGAACCGGCCTCTGCCTCCGCTGAACTGAGCTTGAAAGGAGAACGACCCTATGACACACCACGCACACCGGCGTCTTGCGGCGCTGGCATTTGCGGCCTTTCTGTTCTTATCCGCCTGCACGTCCGCCGGACCGGCGTCCGATTCCGAGCGCAGCGGCGCGCTGACCTGGGGTACCTGGAGCAACTACAGCAAGCATAAGCCCTTTCTGGACCTGCTGGAGCAGACCTGCCCGGACATTGAGCTGGAGTTTCTCTCCTACACGGGCGGCAACGCCACCGGGTACAGCTGGGCGCAGATGCGGGCCGATGATATCCCGGATATTTTTATCACCTCCCGGGTTCTGGACCGGGAGCTGGCCAAGGAACGTCTGCTGGACCTGTCGGGCTATGAGTTTATCAACCACGTATCCACCGCCGTTCTGGACCAAATCTCCATTGACGGCGGCATCTACCTCCTGCCGGTCAATAACACCATGTACGGCATCTACTACAACAAGACCTTGATGGAAGAGCACGACTGGGAGGTTCCGGCCAACCGCAGCGAGCTGGAGGCCCTGTGTGCCGAGATTCGGGCGGAGGGCCTGATTCCCGGCGTGGTGGGCACCATGCTCACCGGCGGACCCTTCACCGCAGTGCTCAGTCTGGCCAAGACCAGCTGGTTTACCACGCCAATGGGGGTCCAATGGGAGCAGGACTTCCTGACCGGGGAGGCCGCAGCCCAGGGGACCTGGGAGGAAACCATGGAGCTGGTACAGGCGTACATCGACATGGGTATGCTCACCCCCGACCCGGAGGACCGTACCAGTGTGGAACTCATCGCCGACTATCTGGGGAACCGGAAAGCCGTGTTCTGCACCGTGGTCCAGCCGGTCAGCTATACCACCATCCCCGGCGCCAGCGACGAGCTGGGCATGATGCCCTACATCGGGGAGGACGGCAGCAAAAATGTGTACATCTACAGCCCCTTTTACTATTTCGGCCTGAGCAAGCGGCTGGCCGAGCCGGGGAACGAGGAAAAGCTGGAGGACGCGCTGGAGCTGCTGTCCCTGCTCTACTCCCCGGAGGGGCAGGCGGCCCTTATCAACGAAACGACTCCCTGCGTCATGGGTGTGCTGGACAACGACCCGATGGCGGAGGACGCCCTACTTTACGACGCCCAGCTGGCCCAGCGGGAGGGCCGGGTGTTTCCCATGACCTATGAGAACTGGGACAAGGTTCTGTCCGACATGGGGCAGGCCTTCAAGGAGTGGTTCCGGGGGGAGAACGGCATGGACGGCCCCGCCTGCATTGCCCGCATGGACGAATTGCAGCGGGCCCATCTGGAGGGCTCTGAGGACCTCTATTTCTGCGAGAGTACCGCCGATTTCACCCTGGAGGAGACTGCCGTGCTCCTGGGCAAGGCCCTGGGCAGCAGTGTGGACGCCGACGCGGCGCTCATCCCCCTGGGCGGATTCCATAACGGGGTGGAAACCTCCGCCGGTGTCACCGGAAAGCTGTACGCGGGACGAATCAGCTCGGAGGTGTCCGCCACGATTACCACCGGCTATGATGGAAAGTACGGCATCGCGGAGCTGACCGGCGCGCAGATACAGGAGCTGCTTGAGGCCGGGTTTGACCCCGCCGGGGACGGCATCCCCTTCCCCTATGTCCTGGTGACCAGGGGGGGAGGTACACTGGAGGCCGGAACAACCTTCCGTGTGGCCTTTGTCATGAACGGGTATACCGAAGAAGCGGCCCGGACCTATGGGATTCAGGAGGAACCGGGCTCCGTGCGGGAGTTTTTGCGGACCTGGCTGACGGAGCAAAGGACCGTCTCCCCAGGCGGAAATCCCTGGGAATAACACCGCAGCGGCGGGATTTATCTGATTTTTTGGCGTCAACGCGCCGGAAGAGAGGGTGAAAGGATATGTCAACCAAAGAAAAGCGCCGTCCGGTTCCAGGTCCGGTGGCGCTGACGGTTTGCCTGCTGGCGGTTTTGGCGGCGGGCGGCTTTTTGTTTAACGGATACCTCCAGCAGCAGATTTATGTGGAGCGCTCTGCCCAGCTCCGTGAGGTGACCGCCCAGGTGCGGGTCAACCTGGACAATGCCCTGGAGGCCCACTGGAGGACCCTGATGTCGGCGGTCCGCCTTCTGGAGGAGCGGGCCGCTGCCGCCGGGCAGGCGTCCGCCCCGGATATCGGCCGGCTGGAGGAGCTTTTGGGGATGGACCGGGACAGCTCCAAGCTGGTGCTGCTGGACAGCGGAGGGAACTGCTACGACATGGAGGGAAAGCACGGGGTCTGGACGGATCTGGACCGGCTTTCCGGCGGGGCGGAGCGGTACGCCTTTATTTCGGACAGCTTCCTCTATCCGGGGAGCTGCTGGGCCTTTGTCCAGGCCCTGGACACCCCGCTGGAGACGGGCACGCCGGGGGTCCGCTTTACCCACGCCATTCTCCTGAAGGACGTACACACCCTGAGCCAGTCCTACGCCAGCTCGGCCTATGGCAGCCATAACGAGACCTATGTCCTCAAGAGCGACGGCACCCGGATGCACGATATTACCGAGGAAAACACCATTCAGTCCTACAACGTCGTCAAGGTGCTGGAGGAAATGGAGGGTCAGGGCATTTCCGATATCCGCAGCGCCCTGGCGGAAGAGGGAATTGTCAGCACCAGCTTTTGGTATGGCGGCAAGGAGTATTATTACTGCCTGGCCGCCCTGGAGGATTACGATACCCTGCTGCTCTTCCTCACTCCGGCGGAGTTTGTGGCCTCCGGGACGGTGCGCATGGTCAATACGGTGGTGTATACCCTGGTGGGACTGGGGGTGGTGGTGCTGGCCCTGAGCCTGCTGGCGGTGGCGGCGATGACCCGGCGGAGAAACAGCGCCCGCCTGCTTCTCCAGGAGCAGGCCAACCTGCGCCGGCAGGAGGAGCTCAACGCCCGGCTGGAGGATTCCAACGCCATGCTGGCCCGCTCCAAGGAGACGGCCGAGCAGGCCTTCCAAATCGCCGAGGAGGCCAACCGGGCCAAGAGCTCCTTTCTGTCCAACATGAGCCACGACATCCGCACGCCCATGAACGCCATTGTCGGCTTTGCCGCCCTGCTGGCCAGGGACGCGGAGAACCCCGAAAAGGTCCGGGAGTACACCCGGAAAATCACCGCCTCCAGCCAGCACCTGCTGGGGCTCATCAACGACATTCTGGATATCAGCAAGATTGAGGCGGGCAAGACCACCCTGAACCTCTCCAACGAGAACATGGTGGACCTGATTGAGAACATCGACGCCATCATCCGCCCCCAGATGAAGGCCAAGGGCCACACCTTTGACGTGTACAGCCTGGAGCTCAAGCACGAGCATGTTGTGATGGATAAGCTGCGGCTCAATCAGATTTTGCTCAACCTCCTGTCAAACGCGGTCAAGTACACCCCCGAGGGAGGGCAGGTGACGCTGACGGTCCAGGAGCTGCCCCAGCACGCCAAGCAGCTGGCCCATTACCGCTTTATTGTGGCGGATAACGGCTACGGCATGAGCCGGGAATATCAGCAAAAGCTCTTCCAGGCCTTCACCCGGGAGGAGGACAGTGTGACCAACAAGATTCAGGGCACCGGCCTGGGTATGGCTATTACAAAAAACCTCTTAGATTTGATGGGCGGAGCCATTACCGTGGAGAGCGAGAAGGGAAAGGGCTCCACCTTTACCGTAGACCTGGAGCTGCACATCGGCGAGGAGGCCATCGACCAGGACTTTTGGTACAAGCACAACATCACCCGGATGCTGGTGGTGGACGACGAGGAGGTCATCTGCCAAAACATCCGCCTGACCATGGAGGGCACCGGCGTGACGGTGGACTACACCCTGGACGGCAGGAGCGCCCTGGAGCGGGTGGCCCAGGCCGGGGCGGAGCCCTATGATATTATCCTGATGGACTGGAAAATGCCCGGCATGGACGGGGTGGAGACAGCCCGCCGCATTCGGGCCGGCACGGAGGGCAAGTCCCCCATCCTGGTGCTGACCAGCTACGACTGGCCGGAAATCGAGGAAGCGGCCCGGTCCGCCGGGGTGGATACCTTCATGCCCAAGCCCTTCTTCCTCACCAGTTTTCGGCAGAAGGTGGACAGTGTCCTCAACGGCGGCGGCGAGAGCCCGGCGGAATCGGGCCAGGACCACAGCGAAGAGCAACAGAGCATTCTCCACGGAATGCGTATCCTGGTGGCCGAGGACAACGAAATCAACGCGGAGATTCTGGGAGAGCTGCTGGACATGGTGGGGGCCACCTGCGACGTGTACGAAAACGGCGAACAGGTCGTGCAGGCCTTTGCCCGGTCCACGCCGGGGCAGTACCATCTGATTCTGATGGATGTGCAGATGCCGGTGATGAACGGCTATGAGGCCGCCCAGGCCATTCGGGAGCTGCGCCACCCCCTGGCCCTGACCATTCCCATCATCGCCATGACCGCCAACGCCTTTGCCGAGGATATCCGGGACGCGCTGGAGGCCGGCATGAACGCCCACGCGGCCAAGCCCATTGATATGGCCGTCTTGGAGCAGACCGTTCGGGCGGTCATTGAGGCCCAGCAGCGGTGAGCGGACCGCGGTAGTTCTGTTCGGGGTTGCAGTAGTTGGCGCAATGTGCTATCATTGGGCATATCAAGCACATACAGCATGTGGATATTTTGGGAGGTTCTGATTTACCGTGAAACGTACACGCAAGCTCCTGGCGGGCCTGACAGCAACGGTGCTGCTGCTGTCCCTGCTGCCCACCACGGCCCTGGCCGCGCCCCAGAGCTCCTACACCTCGGAGAGCGGCATCACCGTCAATGTAACCCCGCTGCCCGCCGAGCTGGCCCATGCCAAGCACATCGGAGATGGCGTCCTTATGGTGGAAGAGAATGATACCTATACGTTCTACGACGTGAACGGGAACAAGCTGGGTACCGGCTCAGGCTACGACCTGAAGGGAAACTTCAACAGCGGCCTTGCCCCGGTCAGCCTTTATGACCCCTATACCGGGGAAACAGCCTACAGCTATATCAACAAAACCGGCAGCCTGGCCTTTTCCGCCAGATTCCAGGATGCCAGTGCGTATAGCGAAGGCATTGCCTGGGTCGAGCTGAACGGAAAAAACCTCTACATTGACACCAACGGCATGGGTATCACCACACAGAACTTTGTCCGCACCTATGACTTTCATGACGGCGTAGCCGTGGCCCAGCTCCGCTCGACATCGAGTGAGTACTCGCATGACGGCAGACAGATCGATCACTATGTCGTGATTGACAAAAGCGGCAATATTGTGGGCCACTTCCCGCAAAGGCGGGTGGATTATGAGCCTGCCTTTGGCTGGTGGTACATGGAGGACACGGTTGAATTGGGACCGGGCTCCGACTACGTCTTCCGTAACGGCTACCTGCCGGTGACGGGCAGGGATGACGAGATGTACCTGATGGACAAGACCGGCACACTACGGTCTGTGCCCGGGCTGAACGGAGCCAATATCGTGGCCTGCGTAGGCGAAGACCGGGTATTGGTGTCAAAAAGCACGATGTGGGCTGTCGTCACCATGGACGGCTCCATGACCCTGCCTTATCTCTACAGCTACGCTGAGCTGAGGAGTACACGTTTTGAGTACAACATTTCCAATTTAGGCGCTTCCGACAAAGACGGAATTATAGATATCAACGGCAACATCGTGGTCCCTAAGGACTGGGGGGGCTATATCGGCGAGCTGGTGGACGGCATGGCTGTTGGCCGTGAATACAATCGCGGCGAGCCGCTCTCCTACCTCTTCTGGGCGTCGGACAGCCCCTATGGCCCTGGCGCGACCGGGCAGAAACCCTCGACTCCGCAGCCCACCCCGACGCCAGCCCCCACCCCTACGCCGGAGACGCCCAAAAATCTGGCCTACGCCTCCACCCAGACGGTGACGGTGGACGGGAATGCGGTGGAGTTCCAGATGTACGCCCTCAAGGACGCCAACGGCAACGATACCAATTATGTCAAGCTCCGGGACGTGGCGGCTACCCTCAACGGCACCCCCGCCCAATTCGAGGTCTCCTGGGACGGGGCGGTGAACATCGTCACCGGACAGCCCTACACCCCCAACGGCTCCGAGATGAGTACCCCCTTCACCGGCGACCGGGCCTACACCGTGCCCACCTCTGAAACCAAGGTGAACGGCTCCGCCGCCGCCCTGGAGTCCATTGTCCTCACCGACGACAGCGGCAATGGGTACACCTATTATAAGCTCCGGGACCTGGGTACGGCCCTGGGCTTTACTGTGGATTGGAGCGCTGAACAGGGCGTGTTCATCCAGACCAATTGACGAAACAGCAGGCAGAGGACCGGCCGGGTCCTCTGCCTGTTTTGCGTCTATCCCTGGGAGCTGTCCCCCTCCAGGAGCTCCTGGATGAGTGCGTCGGCGGTGTCATAGACCCGCTGGAAATCCACATGGGGATTGTAGAGGCCCTCAAGGGTGTCGTGCATGGACTTGGCCTGGGCCAGGGACTCCACCGCTTCCTCGGTCAGGGCGGCGGAGACCTTGCGGGAGAATTTCAGGCGGGCCCGGTTCCGGTGCAGCAGCTCCGGGTCGGCCATAGCGTCCAGGCGGATGCGGCGGTAGGGCCGCTTTTCATAGGGCAGGGCGGGCGTGGAGGACAGGAAGGCCAGAGACAGGGAGGGAATGAGCAGATGCTCCATCCGGTCGGGCCACATGGGAGAGGGACAGACGATTACATCCTGCCCCGCAGCCATGGCCCCGGCGGCCAGCCGGGTGAGCAGGTCATGGGCCAGCCCGTAGGTGTCGCAGAGCTCATAGACCCGCTTGCACAGGGCGTCCGCCGTATCAAACTGGCACAGAACCCCCTTCCAGGTGACGCCGCCCAGGAAGCGCTGTACCGCCTTGCCCGGCTCCCCACCGGTCTTTTTCAGCTCCCGGCTGAGGATGCCCCGGGCCCGCTTGGACAGCTTGGCCTGTAAGTACGGTGTGTCCAGCAGGGAGCGCATATCCTCCCCAATCTGTGCCGCCGCCGTCAGACAGCGGTAGGCCCTGGCGTAGCACTCCCGGTACCCGGACATGCAGGCGATAATGTCCCCCTTGCGCTCCATCAGGGCGGGCTTGTCATAGCACTCCCCCAGGTTCAGATAGCGCTCCACCACGCCGGGATACTTGGGTTCCACCACATGGGGCGCGGTGCCGTCCACGAGGGCAGTCTGAAGCTGAGGGAGGACCACCCCGTCCAGGGAGTCCGGGTCGCCGGAGCAGACGATGTACTCCACCTGATATCCCCGCTCCTCTGCGGCCTGCCCCACCCGGCGCATGAGGGAGGACTTGCCGCAGCCGGGGCCTCCCTTCAAAATCAGGATGTCCCTGGCCTGGGCCGGGTCGATGAGCTGGTCATAGAGGGAGTAGAAGCCGCTGGGGGAGTTTGCCCCCAGGAAAAAGCAGATTTTTGGATCGGTCTGCATGGATAAAACCTCCTTACCGTTTGTAATCCAGACTATGCGCGCCGGAAGGAGGGGGTGCGCCTCCGCCGGGGTGGATGAACTGGGAGTTTTACCAAAAAGGGCCGGAAATACAAGTGAACACAGGGAAACATTAAGGATTGACAACCTGTACGGAAAACGGTTATCATATCCCTGTAAAAAAGCGTCAGGCAACGATATTTCCTTCTGAGAGAATGAAAGGAGCGGCAGGATATGCGGGTATTTGAAACAAACGTACAGGAACTGAAAAACGGTGTACTGCGGGCGGTGGCCCGGCTGGCCTGGAAGGACGACCTCCAGACGGGGATTTTGGACATACCGGAGGAGATAATCCCCGGCCCCGAGGCCAAGCTGCGCTGCTGTATTTATAAGGAGCGGGCAATTATCACCCAGCGGACCAAGCTGGCCATGGGGGGAGATAAGGCCAACCCCAATATGGTGGAGGTCCTGGATATCGCCTGCGACGAGTGCCCGGTTACGGAAATCGCCGTGGGACCCGCCTGCCGGGGGTGCATTGCCACCCGCTGTATCCACGCCTGTCCCAAGGAGGCCATTTCCATCGTCAACCACCGGGCGGTCATCGACCACGCCAAGTGCATCACCTGCGGCAAGTGCATCTCCGCCTGCCCCTATGGGGCCATTGAGAAGAACCAGCGGCCCTGCGAGCGGGGCTGTAAGGCGGGGGCCATCTCCATGGGGCCCGACCGGAAGGCCTTTGTGGACCCGGCCAAGTGTACCGCCTGCGGCACCTGTACCTACCAGTGTCCCTTTGGCGCGATTATGGATAAATCCTTCATCGTGGACGCGGTGCAGCTGCTCAAGGGGGCGGAGAAGTGGAATTATAAGGTCTACGCCGCCGTCGCCCCCTCTATCGCCGGGCAGTTTGCCCCCCTGACCATGGGGCATGTGGTGACGGGGCTCAAGATGCTGGGCTTTGAGGACGTGGTAGAGGTGGCCTTGGGGGCCGACATGACCGCCGAGCATGAGGCGGACGAGCTCTTGGAAAAGGGGATGCTGGCGTCCTCCTGCTGCCCCGCCTTTGTGAGCTTTGTGGAAAAGCACTTCCCGGAGCAGGCCCACCTGATTTCCGAGACGCCCTCCCCCATGGTCATGACCGCCCGCTACATCAAGGAGAAGGACCCCACCGCCAAGGTGGTCTTTGTGGGCCCCTGCGTGGCCAAGAAGCAGGAAATCCACCTGGGCAAGACCATGGGCGCGGTGGACTGCGCCCTGACCTTCGAGGAGCTCTACGCCCTCTTCGAGTCCAAGGAAATCGAGCTGGAGTCCCTCAAGCCCGCAGAGCTGGACCAGGCCAGCGGCTATGGCCGGACCTTTGCCCGCAGCGGAGGGGTGTCCGCCGCCGTGGCCCAGGCCCTGAAGGAGAAGGGGAGCGATTTCGCCCTGAAATCCCAGGCGTGCAGCGGGCTGGAGGCCTGCCGGGTGGCCTTCCTGAAGGCCATCAAAGGCGTGGGCGATGTGAACTTCATCGAGGGTATGGCCTGTGAGGGCGGATGCGTCCTGGGGCCCGCCCAGCTCATCCGCAGCCCCCGGAATCAGAACGACGTGGAGCGCCACGCCAAGCAGGCCCAGGGCCGCACCATCGGCGAGGCCCTGAAAGCCGCCCGCGACATATAAAATCACCACCGCCGGACGGGCCCCCAGGGCGGCGTCCGGCGGTATTTTGCGCCCGGCGGAGAAATCCTGGAAAAAAGTCCGCTTCCGTCTTGCAATGGCTGGAATTTATGGTATACTATCGGGGATATATACAACCGGTCTTTCGGTTCAATCTGCAAAAAGGAGTACAATATGATTACCGTTTCCGATTTGGGGCTGCAGTACAGCGGACAGCCCCTCTTTTCCCATGTGGACCTGCAATTCATCAAGGGCAACTGCTATGGCATCATCGGGGCCAACGGCGCGGGCAAGTCCACCTTTCTAAAGATCCTTTCCGGGGACCTGGAGCCCACCTCGGGAGAGGTGTCTATCCTCCCCAAAACCCGCATGTCGGTGCTCAAGCAGGACCAGAACGCCTATGACGCGTACAACGTCATGGATACGGTCATTATGGGCAACCAGAGATTGTATGACATCGGCAAGGAGAAGGACGCCCTCTACGCCAAGGAGGAAATGACCGAGGAGGACGGCATCAAGGCCTGCCTCCTGGAGGAGGAATTTGCCGAGCTGGGGGGCTGGGAGGCCGAGAGCGACGCCTCCCGCATCCTCCAGGGGCTGGGGCTGGGCACCGAGCTCCATCAGAACGATATGGCCACCCTGGACGCCCGGCTCAAGGTCAAGGTCCTGCTGGCCCAGGCCCTTTTCGGCGCGCCGGATATTCTCTTGCTGGACGAGCCCACCAACAACCTGGACATCAACGCGGTCAACTGGCTGGAGGATTTCCTCCTGGACTTCGAGGGCACGGTGATTGTAGTCAGCCATGACCGGCACTTCCTCAACACCATCTGTACCCATATCGTGGACATTGACTACAACAAAATCAAGCTCTACGTGGGCAACTACGATTTCTGGTACGACGCCTCTCAGCTCATGCAGAACCTCATGAAGAACCAGAGCAAGAAGAACGAGGAAAAGGCCCAGGAGCTCAAGGAATTTATCTCCCGCTTCTCGGCCAACAAGTCCAAGTCCAAGCAGGCCACCGCCCGGCGGAAGCTGCTGGAAAAAATCACCCTGGAGGAAATCCCCGCGTCCTCCCGCCGGTATCCCTGGGTGGCCTTCTCCCCCGACCGAGAGGTGGGCAAGGATATCCTCTTTGTCACCGGCGTGAGCAAGACCATCGACGGGGTGAAGGTTCTGGACAAGGTGAGCTTCATCGTGGGCCACGGGGACAAGATCGCCTTCGTGGGGGACAACGAGAACGCCCATACCGCCCTGTTCAAAATCCTCACCGGGGAGCTGGAGCCCGACGAGGGGACCGTCAAATGGGGCCAGACCGCCACATTTTCCTATTTCCCCAAGGACAACACGGAGTTCTTCCAGGACTGCGAGGACAACCTGGTGGAGTGGCTCCGCCAGTGGTCCGCCGACCCCCACGAGGCCTATCTGCGGGGCTTCCTGGGCCGGATGCTCTTCTCTGGGGACGAGGTGTATAAGCCCGTCAAGGTCCTCTCCGGCGGGGAGAAGGTCCGGTGTATGCTCTCCCGGATGATGCTCTCCGGGGCCAACGTGCTCCTGCTGGACCAGCCCACGAACCATCTGGATTTGGAGTCCATCGCCGCCCTCAACAACGGCCTGGAGGCCGTCAAGTGCAATGTGCTCTTTTCCTCCCACGACCACCAGCTGGTCCAGACGGTAGCCAACCGGGTGTTTGACTTCACCAGCGAGGGGAAGCTCATTGACCGGAAGATGACCTATGACGAGTACCTGGAGCGGGAAAATCAGGGCTGAGAGGGCGCGGGAAGGTCTTGATTTTTCCCTGGGAACAGGTTAGAATTAATTTGCATAGCATAATAAAATACGGCCGGACACTCTGCGGGGTATCCGGCCGTAAAACGTGGAGGATGAGGCTTATGAAGAAACGGTTTTGGTCTGCCGTGCTGGCAGTGTGTATGGCCCTGGTCCTGTTGCCTGGCCCCGCGCGGGCAGAGGCGGGACCCGACGTTGGGGCCACTTCCGGTACCTGTGGGGATAATTTGACCTGGACACTGGATACAGCCACCGAAACACTGACTATCAGCGGAACAGGGGCAATGGAAAATTATACATACGATAACCCGGCGCCATGGAACAGCCAACGTCAAAATATTCAAAATGCTGTAATTTCCACCGGTGTGACCTCTATTGGAGACTATGCGTTTTCATTTTGCAACTTAACCAACGTGACCATACCCGATAGTGTGACCTCTATTGGAAACAGTGCATTTTATGATTGCAACTTTACTAGCATAACCTTGCCAGAAGGTCTCACTGCCATCGCCGACAACATGTTTGAAAATTGCGGTTCTTTGACCAGCATAGCCATACCAGACGGCGTGACCTCTATCGGAGACTCAGCGTTTCGTTGGTGTTTGGATTTAACCAGCGTGACTATACCGGATAGTGTGACCTTTATCGGAGATAATGCATTTGGCTTATGCACCTCTTTGACCAGTGTAACCATACCGGACGGCGTACCTTCTATCGGACCCGAGACATTTATGGGCAACCTTTCCCTGACCAGCGTGATCATACCGGACAGTGTGACCAGTATTGGCGAGTCTGCGTTCAAAGCGTGTCCAGAATTGAGCCTGACCATTCCCAAAAGTGTTACTACAATTAGAGAGGGTGCATTTTCACACGCCAAACTGGTGGCTGGCAACATTTTCAATGGTGATGACATCGCACCTCCCAAAGGTCCCATTTACTATGGGGGCAGCCCGGATGACCTCACTAGAATCTGCGTTCCTTCTTTTGATGATGTATTTAATGAGCTTCTTGCAACTTATCCAGATCTTACGCCCTTTTCAGGCAACATATTCTTTACCCCTACACTGACGCAGGAGGATTCCGGTATTACTCCCGGCATGACAAACCCAGTCGTCATTATCAATTCCGATATGACTTTTAACCTGAACACTGCGACAGATGTGACAAATTATATCGTCACCAACTCTGCCACCCGGAACTTGGGTACATCTCCACTTTCTGCAGTGTTGAGCAACAACGACAAAACCTTGACCCTGACTCTCTCCGGGACCGTAGAGAACGCACCCCTTACTGTCACCATTGACCCGTCTGTCTTCCTGGACTCAGTATCGGCGGCAATTAACCTTTCTTTTAGCGTTGCCTTGACCCCAACACCGCCCCCCACGTTGGCTCCGACGCCCACCCCCACCCCGCCTCCGTCCAGGCCCTCGGACCCCGGCCCGGTATCCACCCCGAAGCCCACCCCCACCGGGCCCCGCGTGGAGCGGGTGGAGGATGAGGTGCAGGTCCAGACCCCTCCGCCGGTGGGCGTCTCCGGCCAGGGGGAGTCGGAGTATCAGGAGATCGTCAAGGACGGGGAATATACCCGCTGGATTGACCGGGTGGACCTGCCGGATTACGCGAATAACCTGTATACCATGCTGTGCATCGGCGGGGATTACGATGAGCAGTATGACCTGCTCATTGACGATAAATACTACCGCTTCCCCACCGGCGGCGGCTCCAAGGGGACCTCGGAGGTGGAGTCGGTGTTGGAGCTGGTTTCGGATTTGGACCTCCCCTATTCCTCCGGCGGGGGCGTGTTCCAGGAGAGCCACTTTACCGGCGGCTATGATACCGTGGACGCCTCCCTGGGCGATAAGGCCGTGCAGTATGCCGCCCTCAAGGAGGGCGATTTGGTGCGCACCTCCACCTATAACGCTATCTACGTCTCCAAGGTAGCCAAGAGCAGCCCCAGCTATGACGCGGACCTGAAAGCGGCCTGCGCCTACGCCCAGAGCGCGTTCCAGGCCTTTGACCGGGACCACCCGGAGATTTTCTGGCTCAGTGGCCGGAGCAAGCTGCGCATGGTGACCGTGACCCTCCGGGATGGGACCCAGACCTATCAGGAGACTTACATCTTTTTCGTCCTGGCGGACAAGGACGGCTTCACCGTCCGGGACAGCAAGTACCCGAATCAGGCCGCTATTGAGGCGGACATCCTCCGCCGGGACCAGGCGGTGGGGGCCATTCTGAGCACCGTCACCGCCACCACCCCCCACGAGCAGGCGGCCCAGCTGAACCGCTGGCTGACGGAGCACAACGAGTACAACACCTCCCAGGACCTGCAAAACATCCCCAACTGGCCCCATGAGTGTTTAAGTGCCCTGGTGGGCAGCGCGGGAACCGAGGGTCCTGTGTGCGATGGGTACGCCAGAGCGTTCCAGGTCCTGTGTGGAAAACTGGGGATTACCTGCGTGCTGGTGGACGGCTACGCCAAAGTGAAGGCGGACAGCGCCGGGGAGTTCCACATGTGGAACTCGGTGCAGATGCCCGACGGCAAGTGGTACGGCGTGGACGTGACCTGGAATGACCCCACAGTCAAGGGGGTCAGCGGCCCCAAGTCCGGCTATGAGCGGGAGGATTTCCTCATGGTGGGTGCGGACACGGTGGTGCTGGGCCTGAAGTTCTCCGAGTCCCACCCGCCCAAGAACCGGGCCGCAGATGGCGCGGTGGCTTTCTTGAACGGTCCCACGTTGAATACAGCGGCCTATAACCCCATGTCGGCTGCGAGCGTTCTTCCTTTTGTGGACGTAAAGCCAGAGGCTTGGTACTATGACGCCGTGAGCGATGTGTTTGAGCAGGGCCTCATGACCGGCAAGAGCGAAACGGTTTTCGGTCCCCAGGACGGTATGAGCCGGGCAATGGCCTGGACCGTACTGGGCCGGATGAGCGGCGAGGAACTGGCTGGCGGCGGAACACCCTGGTATCAGGAGGCCCAGAACTGGGCTGTGGCCGAGTCCCTCTCCGACGGCTCGGCCCCCGAGCGGACCCTGAGCCGGGAAGAGCTGGTAACCATGCTCTGGCGCGCCGAGGGAAGCCCAGCCGCTGAGGCGGATTTGAGTACCTTCACCGACGGAGAGACAGTGTCCGATTGGGCGGTTCCGGCAGTCCGCTGGGCCGTCTCCGAGGATATCCTGAAGGGCAGCAACGGTAAGCTGAACCCCAGCGGCACCGCCACCCGCGCAGAGGTGGCCTCCCTGCTGACCCGCTTCCACGGGCGGGCGGAATAATAAAATACCACGAATAACCTGGAGCGGGAAAATCAGGGCTGAGAGGGCGCAGGAAGGGCTTGATTTTTCCAGCGGGATACGTTAGAATTGATTTGCGTGGTAAATACAGATAATATTCGCAATAGGAAAACTTCTACAACGAAAATAGGAGGATTATTATGAAAAGGTTTGTCTAATCGCGGATTTAGAATGAATCACTATCTTATTCAGCTACTTATTATTATACAGGTATTTTTCTTGTCCTCTTGTGCTGGAACAGGTGATTGGTCTTATTCAAACTTACCCAATGACTATGAGATTTGGAAATTAAACCCAAATGAAATTGTTCTTGTTAATAGAGTTAGTGACACCAGTGCTAATGAAATAGTAGGATCGTATGTATCCGAAATTGCGTGGAATGATAATTTTATCTTAGCACAGCAACAATCTGATTCTAATAATTCCAGCTTGACCACATCCTTTTACATAGTAGATGTCAATTCCGAAGAGGTTTATGGGCCTCTCTCAGAAGTGGAATTTCATAAGTTGGTTAAGCAAATGCAAATCATGTTGAAAGATTCAGATTGGATTTTAACCTCAGACTTAGGTTCATAATTGTCATTTACGGCGTAATAAAAGTTACCACCGGCCTCCCCTGCTGCGGAGGCCGGTGGTGTTCATTTCAATCACTCTTTCTAATGGAGGCCGTCAACCGGCGAGACCGCCGGTTAAGCCGGATTATGTGCCGCCGCCGGTGCTGCCGGGGTTCGGCTTGGTTCCCGGGGTCTGCCCCGGCTGGTGGGAGTCCTCAATTTCTAGGGAGTCTCCGCCCTGATTGGGGGTGTCCCCGATTTCCTGCCCGGGGTTGGGCTTGCTGTCCCCAGGGGAAGTGCCCGGCTGGCCGGGGGCGTTGTCCGATTTGTCGTCGGGCGGGATGCTGTCGGTCCCGCTGTCCGGCGGGAGAGGCTCCGGTGTAGCGCCCGGTGTGCCGCCCGGCGTGGTACCCGGCAGGCCCTCCGGCGGATTGAGGCGGAAGTAATTGGACAGGAGGACCGCCACATTGGCACGGGAGAGAGGCTTGCCCTCCGCCGCGCCCTGGAGGCCGGACAGCAGCCCCAGTTGCCCGGCCACCTGGAGGAAGCCCCTGGGATACCCGCCTTGCGCGGCCGCGTCGGCCCCTCCCCCCAGGGCGCGCACGAGCATGGTCACGGCCTGCTCATAGGTCACGTTATCCCCTGGACCGAAGTTTCCGTTGTCATAGCCCACCGCGATTTCCAGGAAGGAAACCTTGTTGATGTACCCGTTGGCCCAGTGGCTCTCCGGCACGTCGGGGAAATTCTCCGACACCAGATAGACGGGGGTATAGGCGTCCTCGTCCATGGTCTGCTCCAGCACCCGGCACACGATGATGGCCATTTCGGCGCGGGTTACGGGTTTGTCCGGGTTGAAGTTTCCCAAATCGTCTCCGACCATAATGCCGATGTCGCTCACATCAGAAACCGCGCTGGCGTACCAGGCGTCCCCGCCCACGTCCCCAAAGGTCAGGGCGGAGGCGTGTACCGTCAGCAGCGCCGCCAGAAGGACCGGAATGGCAAAGGTCTGCACATACTTTTTCATGCTGTCACGCTCCCAGTCAACATGTGATTTTGTTACAGGATGATTTTCTTGACCGCCGAGGTCACCGTACCCGTTCCGTTGGACAGCTCCGATTCAAGGTACAGATAGTAGGTGTTTCCAGGGGTCAGCTTGCTGATGGTGAGGGCGCTGCCGCCCACCGCCTTGCGTGCAACCTCCTGCATATTGCCGTTGAGAATCACCAGATGATTGGCGGCGTTGGCGGCGAGGCTGCATTGCAGCTTGACCGAGGTGGCGGAGGCGGCGGTGACGGAGGCAATGTCCGGCCTGGACAGAGCACCGGCGTCGCACCACCCGATTTTATATCCTCCGGCAATCAGCGGGTAAATGACCTGGACATACCCGCCGGACTGCCCCACCACCGTGACGGCGTCGCCCCCGCCCAGGGAGCCGTATCGAGTCTGTCCATCCGGGCGGGTGTACACCGTGGCGGAAGAGGCGGCGATGGCCGTATAGGGGGCAAAGGCCGTATCCAGCGCCCCGTCCAGCCGGGCATAAATGGTCCGCCCCGAGGGATACCCGTCCCAGGGACAGAGGGCGGACATCCAGAGCTCCCCGCCGTTGGTGTAGACGCTCTGGACGCGGAACTCGTCGTTCACATAAATCCGCCCGATGTGCTCCCCGCCGCTGCGGTCCCCGTAGGCGTCATATTTCTCCGCGCTGCGCAGATAGCCCTTGAACACGGTGGGGTAAAGGGAGGCTGTACCAGCGCGGTTCAGGGTGGTCAGAGTCTCCACCCGAAGCTGTGGGCTGGAGTTGGCGGAGACTTGGACGGAAATGGTCTGAGCGGTCAATTGGGCGTCGTTGTTGGCGTCGTACATGTAGACGGAAATGGTGGCGGCGCCGGGGGCATTTCCGCTCAGGGTCAGGGGCCGCTGGGTTCCAGTGCTGTTCCAGGAGCCCCAGGAGCCGCCGCACACGTTGGCATTGCTGGTGTAGGCCTTGAGGTAGATGGTGCCGGGGGATTTTGTCCCGACGGTCACGGTTGCGCTCCCCCCCGCTGGCAGGCTCACCGAGGACTGAGAAAGGGTGATTTCCGGCGTTACGGAGGAGCCCGTGGGCAGGGTGGTAGGGGCGATGTAGATTTTCAGGGTCCCGTAGTTCCGGATGGTGGCCTTTGGAATGTGCCGCCCCCAGCGAATGAGGCACCGGCCGCCATAGTTGCACTCACCGACGATGACATCCGTATCTGTGACACCGATTACAAAAACCGTATGATAGGGATTGCCGCTGTTGTCCACAATGTCCCCGGGCTTCAGGGAGTCCACATAGCTTTTATCCGTGGTGGTGCTCCAGCTGCGGGGACTGGTGCCGTAGGCGTCGTAGCCCAGCTTCAGGGCAAATCCGTAGCACTGCCACGCGCGTTTCCCATCGGAGGTGAAGCAGTTGCAGGTATTGGTGTTGGCGTGGGACGGGCAGGGAGCGCCTGTGGTGGCGTCCACATTTCCGCCGTTCCAATACCGCCCCTCCGGGAATTTCTCCTGGAGCTGGGGCAGGGTCATGCGTATACTGGTGAAGCTGCTGGTAAATACCTGGTTGGGCATAACCGCGGGGGTATACGTGGAGTCCGCCGCCGCCGCAGCAGGGGCCAGGGCCAGCATGATGCAGAATACCAACAGCAGGCTGACCAGTTGTTTCCTTGTTTTCATGGTACCGACCTCCCATTTCTAAAATCATGACGCTCCGGCAGCATTTCCCGAAAACCAAACATCACTCCCTGAAGCTGGTATCGCGCCGGGGATGGACTGTTCTGTCACAGCACGCCTGGGGCGTCGTGATAACTGATGCTATTATAACACCAAAAATTATCCTTGAAAAGAAAATAATTCCGGATATCGAGATATATTTCCTGAGAAATCTTCATAATTGCCCTGAAATAGATACATAGACCCACAAAAAACCGGGCCCCGCTGAAGCAGGGCCCGGTTTTGAAGCGTGCGCTTAAACGATAGGCTGTCTTAGTACATACCGCCCATATCGGGAGCGGGAGCGGCCATGGGAGCGGGGGGCTGGGGCTTGTCGGCCACCAGGGACTCGGTGGTCAGGAGCACGGAGGCGATGGAGGCGGCGTTCTCCAGGGCGGAGCGGGTGACCTTGGTGGGGTCCACGATACCGGCGGTAATCATGTCCACATAGGCCTCGTGATAGGCATCAAAGCCGAAGCCAACCTTGTCGGAGGTCTTGACCTTCTCCAGAACGATGGAGCCGTCAATACCCGCGTTGGTGGCAATCTGGCGCATGGGCTCGGTGAGGGCGCGGGCCACAATCTGCACACCGGTCTTTTCATCGCCCTCCACCTGGGGAATCAGCTTCTCCACTGCGGCCACGGCGTTCACATAAGCGGTGCCGCCGCCGGCTACGATGCCTTCCTCCACTGCGGCGCGGGTGGCGTTCAGGGCGTCCTCAATGCGGAGCTTCTTCTCTTTCATCTCCACCTCGGTGGCCGCGCCCACGCGGATGATGGCCACGCCGCCGGCCATCTTGGCCAGACGCTCCTGGAGCTTCTCACGGTCATAGTCAGAGGTGGTGGTTTCAATCTGGCTGCGAATCTGGTTCACGCGGCCCTTGATGGCGTCGGAGGAACCCGCGCCGTCCACGATGATGGTGTTCTCCTTGGAGACCTTCACCTGACGGGCCCGGCCCAGCATGTCCATGGTGGCCTCCTTGAGCTCATAGCCCATGTCGGAGGTAATCACGGTGCCGCCGGTGAGGACGGCGATATCCTCCAGCATCTCCTTACGGCGGTCGCCGAAGCCGGGGGCCTTGACGCAGACCACGTTCAGGGTGCCGCGGAGCTTGTTGACAATCAGGGTGGACAGAGCCTCGCCCTCCACGTCCTCGGCGATGACCAGCAGCTTCTTGCCGGACTGAACCACCTGCTCCAGAATGGGCAGCAGCTCCTGAATGTTGGAGATTTTCTTGTCGGTGATGAGGATGATGGCGTCGTCCAGAACGGCCTCCATCTTCTCGGTGTCGGTGACCATGTAGGGCGTCACATAGCCCCGGTCAAACTGCATTCCCTCAACGACCTCGGAATACGTCTCGGCAGTCTTGGACTCCTCCACGGTGATAACGCCGTCGGCGGAGACCTTCTCCATGGCCTCGGCAATGAGCTTGCCGATGGTCTCGTCGCTGGAGGAAACCGCGCCCACGCGGGCGATGTCCTCGGTGCCGCTGACCTTCTTGGAGTTGGCCTTGATGGACTCCACGGCGGCGGCGGTGGCCTTGGCGATGCCCTTCTTCATGACCATGGGGTTGGCCCCGGCGGCCAGGTTCTTCAGGCCCTCGCCCATGATGGCCTGGGCCAGCAGGGTGGCGGTGGTGGTGCCGTCGCCGGCCACGTCGTTGGTCTTGGTGGCGACCTCCTTCACCAGCTGGGCGCCCATGTTCTCAAAGGGGTCCTCCAGCTCGATTTCCTTGGCGATGGTCACGCCGTCGTTGGTGATGAGGGGGGCGCCGAACTTCTTGTCCAATACCACGTTGCGGCCCTTGGGACCCATGGTGATTTTCACGGTGTCGGCCAGCTGGTTCACGCCCCGCTCCAGAGCGTGGCGGGCCTCCTCGCCGTAGCAGATGATTTTAGCCATGTTGCATTACCTCCATAGAAGCGGAAGCAGTGCGCTTCCGCAGTGATGTTGTGAAATGATGGAATGTTTACTCGACAATCGCCAGAATGTCGCCCTGACGGACGATGGTATACTCCTCGCCGTCTACTTTCACTTCCGTGCCGGAATACTTGCTGGTAATCACCTTGTCGCCCTTCTTGACGGTCATGGTGACCTCCTTGCCGTCCACCAGGCCGCCGGGGCCCACCTCGATGACCTCGGCCACCTCGGGCTTCTCCTTGGCGGAGCCGGTGAGGATGATGCCGCTCTTGGTCTTTTCTTCCGCCTCTACCATCTTCAGGACGACGCGGTCTGCAAGGGGTTTGAGATTCATTTGGGGTTCCTCCTTCATCTATGTTTGATTGAAACTGTGAAAACCTGTCAGGCGTTAGCACTCATTTTGCTCGAGTGCTAACCACGTGCTCAATCATACCGCAGTCAAAGGCAAAAATCAAGCCCCTTTTTGAAAAAATGGGAGCCGCTCCCGGAAAATTCACGTTTCGTTCACAATCCGAGGGGACGAGTGCTAACGCATAGGGGGCCCACCCTGGCGCCGGCGGGCCGGATTCCAGTGGGCCCCCTGGGGGAAGAAGAAATTCACCCGCTTCTCAGACAGGCGGATGGTCAGATCTTGAGCGTCCATCCGCTCCCCGTCCAGGTTGACCATTTCCTCCTGCCCGCAGGAGACGCGCAGGCTGTGCCCCCGGCGGACCAGCGCCCGGTCGGGGATGTCGGGCGCGCCGCCCTTGGCGTATGTACCAATCAGCGCCGCCACCGTCAGCCGGGAAACCGCCCGGATCACGATGAAGTCCAGCACCCCGTCGTCGGGCATGGCGGAGCGGGAGGGGTTGAAGCCCCCGCCGTAATACCGCCCGTTGCACGCGCACACAAGGGTGAACTCCCGCTCCGGCAGTTCCTCCCCGTCCACCTCCACCCGGTAGGGGCGGTGGATGCCCTGGACAAAGCACCGGAGGGTGGACAGCTGATAGGCCAGGGAGCCCCCCACCAGGGGGAGCCGCTTGAAGTCCCGCATACCCAGCCCTACCCGTGCGTCCAGCCCCACCGAGCACACGTTCAGCGCCAGCCGTCCGTTGCAGTCGATGAGGTCCGCCGGGGCCTGAGGCCCCTCCAGCAGAGCGGGCAGGTCCTGGAACCGCCCGGCGTCGGGGCCGAACATGCGGATAAAGTCGTTGCCGGAGCCCATGGGGTAGTGGGTCACGGCGGCGTTGGCGTACCCGGCCGCTCCGGCGGCGCACTCGTTGAGGGTGCCGTCCCCGCCGCAGGCGTAAATCCGCAGGGGCTTCCCGGCGGCGGAGGCCTTGGCCGCGTATTCTATGGCGTGTCCGGCGTACCGGGTCACTACGATTTCCCAATCCAGATTCCGGCCCGCCATAAAGGCGCTCACGCGGGTCTGAAGCTCATGGCTGCGGTCAAATTTCCCCGCGCAGGGGTTGACAATGAATAAATGTTTCATTCGGGTCGCTCCTTTGGGGAGAATAGGGGGCGGCTCAGTGTCCATAGAAAAAGAGGTCGCATTTTATCATACCGTTGTAGAGCTTGCGTTTTTTTCCGGCGGGCCGGCCAAAGGTCCGCTCAAATTCCGTGTGGGAGGACAGCACGTCCACCTGCCACCCCTCCGGCAGGGCCCGGACGGCCTTGCCGAAGCCGCGGTAGAGGTCCTCCGCCTCCCGCTTTTCCAGAATGCGTTCCCCATAGGGGGGATTGGTGACGATGCGCCCACGGGGGGCGGTGCGGGTAAACCGGAGGGCGTCGGCCACCTCGAAGCGCACCAAATCCTCCACCCCGGCCTTGACGGCATTGGATTGGGCAATGGCCACCGCCTTGGGGTCGATGTCGCCGCCCCAGATGTGGTACTCCCCGTCAAATTCCCGGTCCATGGCCTCCTGGGCGGCGTCCATCCAAAAGCGGCTGTCCAGCCACCCCCACCGCTGGGCGGAAAAGGAGCGTTCCAGGCCGGGGGCCCGGTTTTTGGCAAGGAGCGCCGCCTCAATGGCAATGGTGCCCGAGCCGCAGAAGGGGTCACAAAAGGGGTCCCGCCCCCGGTACCGGGACAGAAGTACCATTGCCGCCGCCAACGTCTCCCGCAGGGGGGCGGTTACGCCTACCGCCCGATACCCCCGCTTGTGCAGGCCCGCCCCCGAGGTGTCCAGCAGCAGGGAGGCGGTGTCGTGCTGAATGGCGAATTGAAGCTGATGCAGGGCTCCGCTCTCCGGCAGGGTGGACAGGCCGTATTTCTCCCCCAGCCGCGCGGCCACCGCCTTTTTAATAATGGACTGACAGGCGGGAATAGCGTGGAGGGTGGAATTGAGGCTGTGTCCCTTGACCGGAAAGGCGCCGTCCCTGGGAATGAAGTCCTCCCAGGGCAGGGCGCGGGTTCCCTCAAAGAGGGCGTCAAAATCCCCCGCCGGAAATTGTCCCAGCAGCAGAAGAACACGCTCCCCGGTGCGCAGGTTCAGGTTGACCCGAGGTATGTCCTCCGGACGGGCGGCGCAGAGGACCCGGCCGTTTTCCGCCCGGACCTCCGACAGGCCCAGCCGCCGCAGCTCGGCGGCACAAAGCCCTTCAAGCCCAAAAAGTGTCGGTATCCATAGACGCAGTGACCCACTCATATTTTTCTCCTCCGCCGCATTTGATTGATTGAAGGCAGTATATCAGCTTGTCGAAAAACCGCTTCGGCCAAAGGATTCGGAGGGAAAGATAGTATGAAAGAAAACCGTCAGGGTTTTCTTTCCCGTCGGAATCACAAAATTTCAAAACTTGTAAAACAAGTTTTGAAATTTCCCTCAGCTTGGCAGAAAAGTCCGCAGGACTTTTTCGACAAGCTGAGTATACCGCATTTTTGTCCGCTTGGCAAATACTTCTGCTGGCGGAGGAAATTTTGATAAGACAAGATACTTTCTTTTTCCCCAGGAGTGTGATAAAATAGGGTCCATCAACCGAGCAAAGGAGGGTCATAAATGCCAATTCAAGGAATCGCGTGGCTGGGCGCGGTGGTGCTGCTCTTCGCGGTAGAGGCCGCCACGGTGGGCCTGGTCTCCATCTGGTTCGGCGTGGGCGCGCTGGCGGGGCTGGTGACGTCGTTCTTCACCGACAACGTGTGGATTCAGCTCACGGTGTTCCTGGTGGTGGCGATTGTCTGCCTGCTGGCGGTGCGGCCCCTGGCGGTGCGCTATACCGTGCCCAAAAAGGCCGCCACCAATGCCGACCGGACCATCGGAGCCCAGGGCGTGGTCGTTGAGACAATTGACAACATCGCCGCCCAGGGACAGGTCAAGGTGAGGGGCGCTGTCTGGAGCGCCCGCACGGCGGCGGATGGGACCGTTCTCCCGGAGGGAACCCATGTACAGGTCCTGCGCATTGAGGGAGTCAAGGCCATTGTGGCCCCCATTCCCGCCCAGGTCCAAGAACCGTAACAAAAAAAGGAGGAATCAGAATGCTGCCCATACCGGTACGTATTATCCTGGTCGTCCTGGTGGTGCTCATCATCGCCGTGGTGGCCACCAGCATCAAGTTCGTTCAGCAGTCCAAGGCCTATGTGGTCGAGCGCCTGGGGGCGTTCCACGCCATTTGGACCGTGGGCCCTCATTTCAAGATCCCCTTTCTGGAGAAGGTGGCCAAGGTTGTCTCTCTGAAGGAGCAGGTGGTGGATTTTCCGCCCCAGCCGGTGATTACCAAGGACAACGTGACCATGCAGATTGACACCGTGCTGTATTTCCAGATTACCGACCCCAAGCTCTATGCCTACGGCGTGGAGCGGCCCATGAGCGCCATTGAAAACCTGTCGGTGACTACCATGCGTAATATTATTGGCGACATGGACCTACAGCAGACACTGACCAGCCGGGACACCATCAATGCGCAGATGCGTTCTCTGCTGGACGAGGCTACGGACCCCTGGGGGATTAAGGTCAATCGTGTGGAGGTCAAGAACATTCAGCCGCCCCCGGATATCAAGAACGCTATGGAGAAGCAGATGAAGGCCGAGCGGGAGAAGCGCGAGGCGGTCCTCCGGGCGGAAGGCCAGCGGCAGAGCCAGATTCTGGTGGCCGAAGGTGAAAAGGAAGCCATGATTCTCCAGGCCGACGCGGCCAAGCAGGCGGCGATTCTCAAGGCGGAGGGCGAGGCTGAGGCCATTTTGAAGGTGCAGCGGGCCACAGCGGAGGCGTTGAAGCTCTTGAATGAGGCGTGTCCCAACGACCAAGTCGTTAAGATTAAGGCCCTGGAGGCGTTCCAGGCGGCCGCAGATGGGAAGGCCACCAAAATTATTATCCCCAGCGAGATTCAGGGGCTGGCAGGGCTGTGCGCCTCTGCAAAGGCCGTCTTTGACGGCGTGGAGCCAAATAAACCCAAGGGTTAAGGGGTTTTTCTTGGAAGGGCTTTGCCCCCGGAGGGGGCGGGCCCTTCCTTCTTTTTATGTTTGCTTTGGTGGTTCTCTTTTGCTTCTTCCTCGTTCCTCCCTACGAGTTTGTTTTCTGGTCCTGCCTCCGGCGGATTACTTTCTGAATGATCAGAAAGTAACCAAAGAATCAGTCAGAGGCGGGGGATTTCGATTTCCAGTTAAAGGAAATTTTTGATTGGATTTGGGCTAAAACGTGCCACAGGCACGTTTCTAAACGCCCAAACCGCCCCCTCCTTTGGATTCCTCCCCAGGCTGCTCAAGCACAGTGCTCCGGTGCTCTGTCCTTACTCCGTCACGGACGAAGCACTCGATAGTTTCTACCTTGTTCGTCCTGAACCTGACCTCCCAGCGCCGCCGCACCGACTCGACCCCAAATCCATCATGTAGAAGATGGCAGTCCGAAAGGCGGCATTTCTACGCACCGAAATCAACGCAACTACTTTTGTCTTTGTTGGCTATCCTTTCGCTCGTGGGGCCGCACACTGTGCGGTCGAAGTTCCGACTATGCAAGGCCAAAGCGGCGTGTGAGCGCCAAAGGGCTTGCGGACTCACGAACGGTTAGACGCCGCCCCCGTCCCCCGTTTTTTGGAGGAAAGGTCTTGGGAAACCATAGGTTTCCCAAGTGATTCTTTGGTTACTTTCTAATCATTTAGAAAGTAACCCGCCGGAGGCCGGACCAGAAAACGAAACCCTCCAAAATAGCGAGGAAGAAGTAAAAGGGAAACAAAAACTGCCCGCCCCCACTGGCGCAGGCAGTTTTCGAGCCCCAAAAGGAGAACCGAAACGGATTTATTTCCCGACACAAAACCGCTCAAAAATCCGAGCAGTAATATCCTCCCGAAGGGAAGTCCCTGTAAGCTCGCCCAGCGCGGCCAGCGCCTCTTCCACATCGGTGAGGAGGGCGTCGGGCGTAACCCCGCGGACCAGGGCCTCGGAGGCCCGCTCCACGCCTTTGAGGGCCCGTTGGGCGGCCTCGAAGTGCCGGACATTGGTGATTGTCTCCCCCGCCGCCCAGTCCGGCAGGGCGGGAAAGAGCTCCGCCACCTGCTCCCCCAGCTGGACGATGCCCTCGCCGGTGGCCGCGCTGACGCGGACCTGGGGCAGATGCTCCAGCGCCCCGCTGAGTTTCATTACAGGGGGCAGGTCGCACTTATTCAGCACCACAATCACCGGCGCAAGGGAGGAGGCCTCCCCAATCAAAGCCAAATCCCCCGCGCTGGCAGGGCGGGACTGGTCCAATACCGCCAGAATCAGCGCCGCGTGCTCCATCGCCGCCCGGCTGCGGGCAACCCCAGCCTGCTCCACCGGGTCGGCACTCTTGCGCACCCCTGCGGTGTCAACCAGCCGCAAATCCACCCCCCCAAGGTTGCAGCGGGCCTCCACCGTGTCCCGCGTGGTGCCGGGAATCTCGGTGACAATGGCCCGCTCATACCCCGCCAGGGCGTTGAGCAGCGAGGACTTGCCCACGTTGGGACGCCCCACCAGCACACACGGGGCCCCCTTGGAGAGATACCGCCCCCGCTCATAGGTGGCCAGCAGGGCGGACAGCTCGGCCCGGCTCTGCTCCAGGGCGGCGGCAATGAGTTCCTCCCGAAATGGGTCCACATCCTCATCCGGGTAGTCCAGCACCGCATGGAAATGGGCCAGAACATCCACCAAAACGTCGTAAATCTCCATGACCCGGCGGCTCAGTGCCCCGGTGAGCTGCCCCGCGGCCTGATAGACGGCGGCGGGGGTTTCCGCGTCGATAAGGTCGGCCACCGCCTCCGCCTGGGTCAGGTCCAGCCGCCCGTTGAGAAAGGCCCGCCGGGTGAACTCCCCCGGCCCCGCCTGCCGCACGCCCTGGGCAAACAGCGCCTCCAGCCCCAGGGCCAGCACCGCCGGTGAACCGTGGCAGTGGAGCTCCGCCGTGTCCTCTCCCGTGTAGCTGTGCAGCGACCGGGACACGGTGGCCAGCACCTGGTCGATGGGCCGGCCGTCGGGGCCCAGAAGCTCCCCAAAGACCAGAACGCGGTCCTGATAGCTCTCCAGCAGTCGGCCGGAGGCGCTGCGAAACACCGCGCTGGCGGCAGACAGGGCCTCCGGCCCGCTGAGGCGGAGAATGCCGATGGCGGAAGGGCCGGGAGCTGTGGCAATTGCGGCAATGGTATCAGACATAACATTTTCCCCCTGTGGATACTCCGATGGGCTGAGACGGTTCAAGGAGTAAGACCGCTGCCCAGGAAAAGTTTGTGGTTTTTGCCGTAGATTTTGTGCTTGACTTGGGTTATGTCAACTGAAATGTGGATATCCAGCGGTTTTCTGCCCTGTGGACAAGTGTGGAAAAGCCTGTGGACAATGTGGAAAACCCTTTGGTGCGCCCAGTTCTCCGCCCCGGCGCAGGGGTGGGGCGGAATGAATACTATAATGAATATAACGTGTCAAAGGGACCGGAGAGGCCCGTCAGCGCTCTAAATCTGCGGCGGCTGCGGCCCGGCGGGCCCAGGCACCCGCGTCCAGCTGGAGGTCCCAGGGCAGACGGTAGGGACTGTCCGCCCGGCGGCAGAGATTGTCGTGAATGCTCCGCCGCATATCCGCCCGGGACATGGGCAGGCCGCTTTGGAGGGTCCACTGAATGCACCCATCCAGGTAGCTCTGGGTAAGCTCCTCCCAGCCCTGGAAGGTGCTCTGAATGGTCCGGCAGACGGCGCAGGAGCGCTCCACCATGTCCTCCCGGCTCAGCCACCCGGCGATGTAGGCCATGCCCAGCAGCTGGGTGGAGCGGCACAGCTCCCAGGCCCGGTCCGCCTGGGTCGTGCAGTTCTGAAGGCCGGGGCCCCGGCTCATGTAGTCCACCGTCTCCAGCAAATCCTGGAGGTTCTTGATGTCCCAGGAGTCCTTGAGGGTCTCAATGGTGAATTTCTTTCCGTCGTTGTCCTTGCGCTTGCCCCCAAAGTACAGAGGGCTGTGTATGGTGTCCGGCTCGGCGAGCTTCCCCTTATAATTGAGCTGGTGGAAGAACTGGGCCCAGTTGGCATAGGTGCCCAGAATCCAGCGCTCCAGGTCGTTCTTGGGGGTGGAGGCGTTCCGCTCCTTTTTGTCTCCCCGGAACATCATAACAAGCACCAGCAGGATGCCTGCGGCCATGCCGATGGCGGAGCCCTTCAGCTGGGCGTCCCGGACGATGCTGTCCTTGTCGGGGGGTTCTATGCCGAAGTCCCCCTCCATGTCCACATAGCCGTCCTTATAGGTGAACCAGTCCGCAGCGGCAGCGGCCTGCTCCACCCCCTCCGGCCAGGGGCGCAGGGTACCGATGGGATAGGTCACCAAAACGTGGTCGTCGCTCCAGAGGGTAATTTCCGTATTGCCGTCCTGGATGTATTCCGTCTGCTCCGAATCGAAATTGATCCGAGCCGCCAGGATGGTGCCGTCGGTGAGGGTAATTTTGTTGTAGTAGGTATCTCCAACCATTGCGCCGGTGCTCCGCTGCCAGTCGCCAAATTCCTCGTTGACCAGGATAAAGCGCTCATTGGCCTGCATTTCCGCCAGAGTGGAGACTTCCGGTGCGCTGTGGTCGGCGGCGCTGCCGACGCTCCCCGGCGAGAGGTCCAGGGCGTCCATCTGGGCCTGATACTGCATGGGCCCCACGACGCCCGCTCCGATGACGGAGCCTACCAGGATGCAGGCCAGGAACAGAAGGGCGCCCAGCTTCTCCCGCAGGGTGGAGTGCCCCAGCTTGACGCGTGTTACTGCCATAGTTGATCCCTCCCTGTATTCTGTGAGCTTCCAAATAAATTGCATCCGTTTGCCGCTAGGCAAAGAGGAATCGCTTTATTTTGTCAGCTGCTGAAATAGATCCTTTCCAAGCATCCGTAAGGACGTTCTGGCAACCTCCATCATAATGGAGACCATTTCCACGTCCTTCCAATGACCGCCGTTTCCCTGCGTATAAATTGAAGCGGCCTGTAACATGATGGTCAACCCGTTGCCAGAAACAAATCGATTTTCACAGAGATTGGTATTGATAGGCATCCCATAATTTGCTGCTGTCAGCCGGTCCAACCGGTTCAACATGCCATTGCAATATGCTATGGTATAGGTGCTGCCGTCGGGACGTGTGACGATTATGTCATGTGTCAGAAAATTGGAGCCTTCCAGGAACAAAATGTATGGAAAGTAGGGCTCTGTCAACATGAAGTTCGCAATCTCACATATGTTTTTGTGCGCACGCTCTATGGCATTTCCCGCAGCCATAAGAACTTGGTTATGGTTCTTCCCAACCAATTTTCCTGCTTTGATATTCTTGATATCTTTACCTTGATACTTCGCTTCTGACACGACCACGATTCTCCAGTTACCGCAGTCGTCCTTCACTTCAATGATGCCGCCATCTGGTTTTATGCGAGCATTTGGAAGAAACAGAGTCTGTCCGAGACTCTGGTCGATTTTTTGCAGTGCTTCGTTTATCTCCTGTTTAAGCAGTTCGCTCCTGTACCGAAACTCTAACATAGGAAACTCTTTTTTTAGCTGTTCCATAGTAAGAATAGAGGTGCGGTGAACTTTTTTATCATGCTGTTGAGCGCTTTCTTCAAAGATCCCCAATACGCCATCGGCTGCTTTTTGCTGCGTTGTCAATCGTTCGGATTGCTGATTCCCCTTCATAATGATTCTCTCTCCAATCGTGCAAAGAAGCTCTCCACATTATCGATGGAGGTATAGTCCGCACACTGCCCCATTTTTCGCATGAGATCAAGGTGGCGGTTAAAATAGTCAATAGAAGATTTGTTACTGTCGCACATCAGGCAATGTCGGCCTTCGGCGATACACACCCGTCCAACCGTTCCGCTTCCTGCAAAAAAATCAAGGACAACAGAACCTGGATAGGAGAGCGCCTTAACGAGACGGTCGATAATCTCAACCGGCTTTTGTGTTGGGTGCCCTACGCGCTCTTTGCTATTTCCGTTCAGCCGGTTGATTTCCCATACATTCGTCGGATTTTTGCCCTTCCGTGTATTTTCGGGGTTTAACCGCTTGTCTTTTAATGCCGCCTCAAGGTCCTTTTCGGAATAAGGTTCTCTTACAGAATCCAGGTCAAAATAGTAATCATTTGATTTCGTTAACCAAATGATTTCTTCATGCCGGTTTGCGAAATACCGATGAGCAGACATACCGTTTTTGTAGCGCCAAATGATGGTATTCACCAACTTGAACTTTGTATGGTACCTGACATAATGTATAATGTCAATCAAATCACCGGACTTTACTTCTCGAAACTGGATTCCGCCAAAAATAACCATACTTCCGCTTTTTGAGAGAACTCTATATGCTTCGTCCAACCACTTGGATGCCCATTCAATATAATTATCATAAATGTCCCAACCCGCAAGCTCAAGGTTATAGGGTGGGTCAATGCAGATCAACTGGATCGATTCATCGGGAAGTGCGCTCAAAAAGTCACAGCAATCCGTAATATCAAGACATAACATCGGTCTGTCAGGACAGGTAAAGTTAATCGGCGTTTTGTACTTAAGGGTATTGTCTTTGCGCATTTTATTGAGCGACATAAGTGCGTGATTGTAGTGTGATTTATTATGAATTGCCACGTTCTTACCTCATCTATCATGTGTTTGCGTATTATGCCAGACACCGCCGGAAGGTCTGTGCCCATTGCATCGTAACGGCGGTCTATGCTTTTCACGCAGAAAAAGCACTACTTCTCCAGGCGTTCCGCGATGGTCCGGGCGGCTTTGACGCCGGAGGCCCCCGCCTGGGCCAGACCACGGGTGACGCCCGCCCCGTCGCCCACGGCGAAGAAGCCGGGCAGGGCAGTCTCCAGCTGATTGGACAGGGCCAGCCGGGAGGAATAGAACTTGACCTCCGCCCCATAGAGCAGGGTATCATAGTTGGCGGTGCCGGGGGCCAGCTTGTCCAGCTGGTAGATCATTTCAATGATATCGTCCAGCTGCCGCTTGGGCAGAGCCAGGGACAGGTCCCCGGGCACGGCGGCGGTGAGGGTGGGGTGAACGAAGGACTTGCTCATCCGGTGCTCGTTGGTCCGCCTGCCCCCCACCAAATCCCCGAACCGCTGGACCAGCACGCCCCCCGCCAGCATATTGGACAGAGAGGCGATGTGCTTGCCGTAGCGGTAGGGCTCGTTAAAGGGGGAGGTGAAGCGGTTGGACACCAGCAGGGCGAAGTTGGTATTTTCGCTCCGCAGGGCCGGGTCGGAGTAGGAGTGCCCGTTGACGGTGTTGATGCCCTCCACGTTCTCGGCCACCACATGGCCGTAGGGGTTCATGCAGAAGGTGCGCACCTGGTCCCCGTACCCCTTGGTGCGGTAGACCAGCTTGGACTCGTACACCACGTCGGTGATGTGCTCAAAGACCACGGCGGGGAGCTCCACCCGGACGCCCACATCCACCTGATTGTTGATGAGCTCCAGCCCCAGGCCCTTGCACTGGTTGGCAAACCACTCGGCCCCGCTCCGCCCCGGCGCGGCGATGAGCCAGGTACAGTCCACCGTATCCCCGTTGGCGCAGGTCAGCCGAAAGCCCTCGTCCCCCAGGCGCTGGATGGTCTCCACCTGGGTGCGGAAGCGGTATTCCCCATGCTGGCGGACGGTTTCGTAGATGCTCTGGAGAATTTTCAGGTTATTCTCGGTGCCCAGGTGCTTGCACCGGGCCTGGAGCAGGTGAAGGTCGAACTCCAGCGCCCGCTTTTCCAGGGCACGGGCGGCGGGCGTGTCGGTGGAAAAGACCTGATCGGTGGCGCCGTGCTCCACGTTGATGGCGTCCACGTACTCAATCAGGTCCATGACCTCCCTGGCGTCCATGAAGTCGGTGAGCCAGCCGCCAAAGGCGGTGGTGAAGTTGTACTTCCCATCGGAGAAGGCCCCCGCCCCGCCGAAGCCGCACATGGTATCGCACACCTTGCAGTGGATGCACTCCTTGACCTTCCCGGCCACGATGGGGCAGCTTCGGGTATAGATGTCGGCCCCCTGGTCCAGGGTGACCACCTTGAGCTGAGGACACCGGCGCATGAGCTCATAGCCCGCGAAAATACCGGCCTCGCCGCAGCCCAGAATGGCCGCGTCATAGCGTGTGTTCATGGCGATCTCTCACTTTTCGTTATAATTTGGGTTCTATAAAAACCCATTTTATATTATACCAAAGGAACCGCCCCTTGGCAACGCGCTTTTTGGGGGCGCGCCTGCGCAGACCATCCCTTGAATAAATCGGCTGTTCGTGCTAAAATAATAGATGAAACAGGGAAAATTTACATTTGGGCGCAAATTTGCAGGACTTGACGGGGGGTGCTGCCGGTGAAAAAGCGGCTCACCTCCACATAATACAGCAGCGGACAGCCGGTTGGCTGTCCGCTGCCGCTTGTTTTAATAACCGGGGTAAACGTCGCTCTTTCGGGGGAGGATGGCGGCGGCCACCAGATAGAGGATTACGCCGCCCCCCACACTGCCCAGGCTCAGGGCCGCCCATACCAGCCGCACAAGGCTGGGGTCCAGATTCAGGTACTCAGCGATCCCGCCGCACACGCCGGACAGTACAGCGGCCCCCTGTTCCACACGGTAAAGCCGTTTCGGTTCGTTCATTGTGAGGACCTCCTTGTTTTCTTCTGAGACCATCTTATCACGCAGCCGGTTAAAAAATCCTTCCCGGAAGATTAAAAAAGAATAAAATCGCTGGGTGGCGGGTCAGGGCTCCACCAGCATCAGACAGCCGTCCTTGTCGTACTTCAGCCGCTGGACCTCCGAGCGGGTGTTGCGGATGATGTCGTCCATGCGCAGGCCCTCGGAGATGGTGGCGATGAAGGTATAGGCCACCCCGTGGCGCTTGGCCCGGCCGGTGCGGCCGATGCGGTGGGTGTAGTTCTCCAGCTCGTCGGGCACGTCGTAGTTGAACACCGCGTCCACATCGTCGATATCCAGCCCCCGTGCGGCCACGTCGGTGGCCACCAGCACCCGGATGCCCCCCTTTTTGAACTTCTCCAGGGTCTTTTCCCGGATTTTTTGGGGAATGTCCCCGTGGATGGCCGCGCAGGAGATGCCCCGCATGTTCAGCAGGCCCGCCAGCCGGTCGGTCATGTTCTTGGTGTTGCAGAAGGCGATGGCCCGCTCGTACTCCCCGTGGGTGATGAGGGCGGCGATGGTGTCCAGCTTCTGTTCCCGGCCGTTCAGGTCTATGCGGTACTGGGTAATATCCGGCTTGGATTCCTCCACCGGCCGGACGGTGATTTCCACCGGGTCCCGCTGGTACACCCAGGAGATATCCATGACCTCCCGGCTGATGGTGGCGGAGAACATGCCCATATTTTTCCGGTGCTTGAGCTGGTCCAGAATCCGGGTCACATCCCGGACGAAGCCCATGTCCAGCATCCGGTCGGCCTCGTCCAGCACCACCGTCTCCACCTTGTCCAGGCGGACGGTCCGGCGCTTCATGTGGTCCATCAGCCGTCCCGGCGTGGCTACGACGATTTGAGGGCGCTTTTTCAGGGTGGCAATCTGCTTGTCAATGGGGGCCCCGCCGTAGAGGCAGACCGAGCGCACCCCCTCCTTGAACTCGCACAAATCCCGGAGTTCCTCCTGAATCTGTACCGCCAGCTCCCGCGTGGGGGCCAGGACCAGGGCCTGGACCTCCTGAGCGGCGGGGTCGATGTGCTCCACCATGGGGATGCCGAAGGCAAAGGTCTTGCCGGTGCCCGTGGGGGCCTTGGCGATGACGTCCTTCCAGGCCATAAAGTAGGGAATGGCCCCCGACTGGACGGGGGTGGCCTGGACGTACCCTTTTTTTTCAATGGCCTTCTGAATGGCCGGGGAGAGGTTGAGTTCCGCGTAGGTCTTGATTTCGGTGACCTGTTCGCCGTTGATTTCCATGGATGCAAACTTCCTTTCTGTTGCCGATCCAAGGTCCCCGCAGGCAGCCGGACACACCGTCCGTTCCGCACCCAAAACGCCCCGTTTTCCCGGAGGACGCGACCTCAAATCTTCCGGGACGGCAAACCGCCCCGTTCTCAGCCCGGCGATTATATCATATTCCCGTCCGCTTTGCAAACCAAAGGCCGGAAAAAAGCGGAACCTCTTTTTATTCAGAAATAGTATGACAAGACCGGACGGGCGTGCTATAATGGTCCATAACCTGTTACATAAAGATGAGGTGTCCTATGTACGAAAAGATAACCCTCCCCAACGGAGTGCGCATTTTGCTGGAGCCCGCCCCTGGGGTGCGCTCCGCCGCCCTGGGTATCTGGGCCGGTGTGGGCTCCCGCCACGAAAAGCCCGCCGAAAACGGAGCCGCCCACTTTATTGAGCATATGCTGTTCAAAGGCACCCAGCGCCGCTCCGCCGCCGCCCTGGCCGAAGAGATGGACGCCATCGGCGGGCAGATTAACGCTTATACCACCAAGGAGTCCACCTGCTTCTTCGGACGGGTGCTGGATACCCATCTGGCCCAGTGTACGGACATACTGTGCGATATGTTCTTCCACTCCCGCTTTGACAGCGGGGATGCCGCCCTGGAGCGGGGGGTCATTCTGGAGGAAATCGGCATGTATGAGGACAACCCGGAGGACCTGTGCTCCGAGCGGCTGGCCGCCGCGGTGTTCCAGGGCTCTCCCCTGGCCCGGCCCATTCTGGGGAAGCGCTCCACCCTGGCCCGGCTGGACGGGCCCCGGCTTGCCGAGTTCATGCGCACCCACTACCACGCCAACCGCATTGTGGTGGCCCTGGCGGGCAGCTTCCGCCCGGAGGACGTGGAGGATTTGAAGGCCCGCTTCTCCCGCATCCCGCCCAGCGCCGCCCCCGCCGGGACCCCCGCCTGGTATGTCCCCGCCGTCACCGTGAAAAAGAAGGCCATTGAACAGAACCATCTCACCCTGGCCTTTCCCGGCCTGGGCTTTCGGGAGCCGGAGCGCTTTACCCTCCAGCTGCTGTCCTCCATCCTGGGGGGCGGCATGTCCTCCCGGCTCTTTCAGGAGGTGCGGGAGCGGCTGGGGCTGTGCTACAGCATTTACTCCTATGCCACCTGCCACGAGGACACGGGATATTTTGGGGTCTACACCGCCCTGAACCGGGACATGGAGGGGAAGGCGCTGGAGACCATCTGCACCATTATCCGGGACTTCACCGAGCACGGCCCCACCCAGGAGGAGCTGGACCGGGCCCGGGAGCAGGCCAAGGCCAATGTGCTCATGGGCCTGGAGTCCACCCAATCCCGCATGAGCAGCCTGGGCCGGGGGGAACTGCTGCTGGGGGAGGTCCTGGACGAGGACCAGCTCATTGCCCGGTATGACGCGGTTACCTGTGAGAAGGTGCGGAAGCTGGCCCGGCAGATGTTCGACTTTCATGCCGCCTCCCTCTCCGCCGTGGGCCGGGTGGGGACGGCGGAGGCGTACCGGGCGATGCTGGGGTAAGGAGGTGGAGGCCTTTTGAAAAAGGTTTGGAGAGGAATCCGCCTTTTGGGGCGCTGGGAGGACGTGACCATTCAGGGCACGAGCCGGACCTATCAGATCTACGCATACCACCCCCTGGACCGGCTGATGAGCCTGGGCGTGATTTTGTTCCTTTGGACGGTGCTGTTTTTCTTCGCCTTCTGCCGCTCCCCCGGCCCCAACCGTATGGGCGTGTGGATGTGGGGGTGCCGGGTCCTCTATGTGCCTCTGGACCCGGGGCCCTTTCTCCGGCTGTTTCTGGCCTGGACGGCGGTCCCCACGGTTCTCTTTGCCTTCCGCCATATCCCGGAGCACCGCTATCAGCGGCGCATCCAGGCGGGTGAGCTCACGGCCCGGCGGGGCGTCCTGGAAAAAATCGGCTATAGCCAGTACTTCAGCCGGGGCGGGATTACCCGGTACTACCGGTTCCTGCTCAAGGTTCAGGAGCCCGGCGGAAAACTCATCCGTGAGGTCTATGATATGCCCGAGGCGCTGTACCAGGAGTATAAGGCCCGGTACGCTCCCCGCGCCTGCCAGGTGGAGCTGGCCCTTCTGGCCCCGAAAAGTCCGAAAGGGCGGCTGTTTTTGGGGGATACGCTTCCTGCGGGCCTTTCCAATGTTTCAACCCCTCAGCTCCGTATGCGGGTGGAGCACATTTTCTATCTCCAGGTCCTCGCTGTACGGTGCGAGCTGGAGGAAGATTTTTTGTTTACCCAAGAGAAAACACCCGCCGGCGGCGGGACGGGACAGAAAAAGGACAAGACCTCCCCCAAGAAGGGGAAACCGGCCAAATAGGGCCCGGTTTTGGTTCCGCCCGAAAGGGAGAAGCGAACCGGCAGACCACAAGTATAGAGTTCAGACAAGCGGCAGGCTTAGTGGCCCGCCGCTTGTTTTATGTGGGATTGGGCCTTGACAAATCCATGAGACAATTGTAAAATGGAAATACAGAGACAAATGTCTCATGGAGAACAGGAGGTGCATAATGGACGAACGCAGACGCCTGCCCGACGCGGAGTTGGAGGTCATGCAGGCCCTTTGGAGCCAGACCCAGTACCCGGTGACCACGGCGGAGCTGCTCCCCCGTCTGGCGGAGCACCGGTGGCAGACCGCCACTCTGCTCAAGCTGCTCTCCCGCCTGGAGGACCGGGGGTTTGTGGCCCGGGAGAAGGCCGGGCGGGGCAACCGCTACCGCCCTTTGGTTAGGCGGGAGGAATATCTCGCCGCTGAGAGCCGGTCCTTCCTGGAACGCCTGCATGGGGGGTCCTTGCCCAGCCTTGTGGCCTCCCTCATGGAGAGCCGGAGCCTCTCAAAACAGGAAGTCGCAGAATTGGAGGCCATCCTGAAAGGAGGCGGACCCCATGCGTGAATTTTTGTTTGGATTGGCGGAGCTTGGTCTGACGATGGGGGCGGTGATCGCCCTGCTGCTGGCCCTGGGACCGGCAGTCAGCCGAAAATTCCAGCCCCAGTGGCGGTACTGGGCGTGGCTGCTGGTGGCCCTGCGGCTGGCGGTGCCCTTCAACGTGAGCCTGCCCGCCCCGCCGGTGGTGCTGGAGGCTCCCCTGTGGACCGCGCCCGCCGTGGAGCGTGTGGAGCGGCCTGAGACTGTCCCGGCGGAGGGGGAATTACCGGCGGTGAGCGGCCTCCAGAGCGCTACTCTGCCCGCCGCTCCGGTAGAGCCCTCCGGCAGCACGGTGGCCGGGGCGCCGCCCGTCCCCGCGTCTGAGACAGTGCCGGTGGCTGAACGGGCATTGCCCCCGCTGGCTGTGGTTCTGTTTGCCCTCTGGGGGGCGGGGGCGCTTCTGTTCCTGGCGGTGCAGATGGGGGGATACCTCCAGTTCCTCCGCCGGGTGCGGCGGTGGCGGAGTCCGGCGGGATATTATGAGGGCCTGCCGGTGTACCGCTGCGCCGTGGTGCCCGCCCCGGTGCTGGCGGGTCTTGTGCGGCCTGGGGTCTACCTGCCGGAGGGGTTACGCGGCGAACCCTGCGCATTTGCCCTGCTCCACGAGCACGCCCACGCCATCCGCCGGGATTTGTGGTATAAGGCGCTGCTGGTGTGGGTCAACGCCCTGTTCTGGTTCCATCCCCTGGTGTGGCTCCTGCGGCGGAGCGCGGAGCGAGATATCGAAATCGCCTGCGACGCGCAGGTGCTGCGGGAGCGGGACCAGGCCTACCGCCAGCGGTATGGCGCTGCCCTGCTGTCCTTCGCGGCGGGGGTTGGACGGGGGGCTCCGTTGACCTCCAGCTTTGCCGGGGGTATGCCGGGACTGCGCCTGCGGTTCCGCGCTCTGGTGGACACCGCGCCCAAGCGGGCCGGACGGGCGGCCCTGGCGCTGGTGCTGTGCGCGGCCCTGCTGGGGGCGGGGGTGGTGGCCTGCCGGACGGCGGAGGACGAGCGCCCCGAGGACGGCATTTACTACAGCCGCGACCCGGCGCTGGAGGGGGATGTACTCACCTTCACGCCCCTGACCGGGGACGGAACAGCGGACACGGCGCTGTCCTTCCCATTGGCGGAGCATGTCCACCTGCCGGGGCAGCCGCAAAACGGCAGGGAGAGAGATACCTCCGTGGAAGGGGTGACATGGCTTCTAAACCAGAGGGACATTGACACAGCAGCCCTTTGGACCGGCTACCTCCGCCAGCGGGGCGAGGCGGACGCCCTGATGGTCACCGTAACGGGAGGAGAAATCACCGCCGCCAAGTGGGTGGCCGACCCCCATCTGGACGGAGGCGACGGCTTTTATTATGGGGATTACCCCACCATAGCGGACGGCAGCATCACCTTTGAGGTGCTTCCGGTGACGCCTTCCAACGGGAGCGTCTCGATTGTGGCGGAGGAACGGCGGCAGGTGTCCTTTCCCCTTGCGGATGTTGTGGAAGCCCGGAGCGCACAGCTGGACCCCTTGGTTCCTGAGGACTTGGAAATCCTTTTGCATGGTCCGATGGACTCCGAGGACTTGGATATCCTTGCGAAGTACTGGGGGAATTATATAGGCGTCGGACAGATGCAGACTACACGCTATACCGTAAAGGACGGCAAGGTCTGCGCCATAGAGTGGATACCTCTTTTGACGGAGCCCCCAGCCCTGGAGGACGGCGTCTATTATGGTATCGTAGACCATCGCTCAATGGAGGCAGAGACGCTTTCTGGACTGCAAATCTATCTGTCTCGAACCCCGCCCCGGGACCGGGAGGATTTGATGTCCTTTGGGTTGTGCTATGTACCGGTTGCCCCCGCCCGGCAGGAGGGGCTGCTGAAGCTGCTGCTGGAGCCCCTGTGCAACTGGGAGCGCTCGGACGACAGACTCCTACAGCTTACCATCAAAGACGGAGAAGCGGTGGAGCTGGACTGGGCCGGTGAGCAATACGACGAGATAATTGATCTGGAAGGCGGCATAGTTTTCATCCTGCCAGGGGGTGCTGTCCACGAAATAGATTTGGAGAAAAAAACCATAACCCTTATGTTCTCGCCGGGGAATGAGGAAAATGAACATGTTTTGGATACATATAACCTGGCCCCCGATGTACTGGTTCAGATGTGGGATGAGAACATTGAGCATTGGACAGACGCCAGCATGGATGAGCTGACCCAAAAGGTCAACCTTACGAGCACTTGGGGCGTCCCCTGTGAGATTCGGATTGCAGGCCACTGGGTGACGGCTATACGGGAAGAAGCCCCCTGGGGGAGAGCCTGTGTTCAGGACGGCGTCTATTCCCTCGGCCGCGTCCGCTGGGGGGACACCTACTGGGACACCCCGGAAAAACCCATCGGGGCTGTGGAGGCTACCATATACGAGCTGGACCCGGAGACAGGGCATGTGGTGGACTCGGACCCGGACATACAGCTGATGGTCAGCAAGCATGTGGTCTGCTACAACGAGGATGGCACCGTCTGGGAGGGGGATCTTGCCTCCTTCCTGGAGGACTACGACCAAGCTGCCAGGGCCCTGCGGCAGGAGCGGAAGAATTTCCTCACTTGGCCCCTGAATAACATCCTGGTCCTGGAAGCCGAGTACGAAGCCGGCCTCATCCGCACCCTGCGCCGGATGCCTCCGCCGGAGCTGTGACAGCAATCAAACAGGCCCCCGCCGGAATATTCGGCGGAGGCCTGCTGCTGTGTACGGAAGAAATTCAACTGTATTTATAAAATCATGTTATCCTCCGGAAAACCCCGATTAAATTCTAACTTTTAATAAATCATACTATTATTTACCCCGTATTTCAAGACACAAAAAGTGGTCAAATGTGTTTTTATCCATCAAAAATTCATTTGAAGGAAGCGTCCGGTAAGAGGGAGCCCTCTGTGTGCCGCTCAATAAATCCCGTCCAGAATCTCCACCACTTCCGCTACGCCGTCCTCTTCACAGGAGCGGACCAGCCGGGGGCCCCAGGCCTTGACCTCCCTGGCGCAGTTGGCCGGGGCGAAGGGGATGGCGGAGATTTCCAGCATGGGGATATCGTTCTGATTGTCCCCCACGCAGTACACATGCTCGGGGGCGATGTCCAGCATAGCGGCCAGATAGCGGACCATGCCCCCCTTGCTGCTCCCCTTCCGGGTGAGCTCCAGAAGGACCGTGCTGGAGAAAATGACCTCATACAGGCCGCTCCACCGGTCCAGAATGTACCGCTGCACTTCCTCCAGAACCGGGCGCTCCTGCTGGAGAATGACCTTGCTCCAGGGGGTGGGCATCTCCAGAATGGGGACCTCCGCGGCGGTGGCGTGGGCCCGCTCCAGGTGGCGGCGGGTGACCTCGTTGGGGTTGTAGGCATAGATATCGTCCCCGTGGTAGGCCTCAAAGCCGATGGCGGGGATGGCGGCGGCTACCTGCCGCAGATCGTCCCTGGCCCGGATGGGGAGATACGTCTCGTAGACCATCCTCCCGGCGGCGAAATCGTACAAAGCGGAGCCGTTGGAGAGAATTACCGGGGCGTTGATGGGTACGCACTGGGCATAGGCGGCGAAGGTGGGCCGGGCCCGGCCGGTGGCGATTGTGAAGCGGCCACCCTCCCGGGTAAAGTAGTCAATGGCCCTCCAGTTCCCGGCGCTGACCGTGGGGCCGTCGCCATAGAGGGTATCGTCAAAATCGCTGACCAGGAGCACGCCGTCAAATTTGCCCAAAGTAATCACCTTATTTCTCGATATCTTCCCCGTTGAAATATGGTCTGAGCGGGATATAGAGGAGGACCGCCACCACACTGGTGATGATAGCCTCGGGAACCATGTAGCTGGCATTATAGGAAATGGACCAGATTGGAGCGGCCCATCCCAGCTCATTGGGCCACATGACCTCCCAAATCCACAGGCCGGAGAGGAAATGACACAGAAGCCGCAGCGCAAAGGTAAGGATAATACCGGCTGTAATACTCACCTGCCGGTTTCGGATTACGCCATTGAACAGAGCGGCCAGACCAATCACGCCGTAAGCGATGACGTAATCCAGCAAAATAATTCCCACCGCCATGAGTGCCGAGGTGGCATACTGCACATTATGGATTCCCATCAGCATTTGCAAAAGGCCATAGGCTAGACCGGTAAACAGGCCCCACCTACAGCCATACCGGTGGGAAATTAAGACCAGCGGCAGCATGGAGCAGAAGGTAATGCCGCCGCCCAGAGCCCAGGGACCGGCAAACTGGAACAGGCTGAGTACCGAGCCAATGGCAATCATGATGGCGCTCTCTACCAGGCGGCGGACCGCTGTGCGTGTACGTGCGTTGTTGGTGTTGGACATGATTCGTTCCTCCTAAAAAGATGTACCGCAGCGCAAACCAAAAAGCGCGCAATGCGGTACAAAAGGAGAACACGACAATACAGCCGAATACTCTTCCTACGCCGGCATTACCCGGATCAGGTTCAAGGGACCCGGAGCTGCTATCCGCTCCAATCTCAGCCGGGCCAACGCCCAGCGCCCCTGCTATTCGATTTGTCCTACGGTCGGAGCTATTTTATACCATCCGCCCCAGTTTTGTCAAGACTGCCTGAAACCATCCGGGCAAAGGACACTCCACAGTGGTGAGATTGCCGGTGCGGGGGTGGGTGAAGGTCAGCCGCCGGGCGTGGAGGCACTGGCCCGCCAAGCCGGGATAGGGTTTATGCGCGCCGTACACCACGTCTCCCAGCAGGGGACGGCCCAGAGAGGCCAGATGTACCCGGATTTGGTGGGTCCGCCCGGTCTCCAGGCGGCATTGAAGGTAGGTGTGGCCGGGAAAGCGCTCCAAAACGGTGTAATGGGTCACCGCCGCCCGGCCGTGGAGGCGGTCGATGGCCATGCGCTTGCGGTCGGCGGGGTGCCGGGCAATGGGGGCGGAAACCGTCCCGCTGTCCTCCCGCATTGTGCCCACACAGACCGCCGCATATTCCCGATACAGGGAGTGGTCCTGAAGCTGCTCCGCCAGGGACAGGTGGGCAAAATCGTTTTTCGCCGCGATGATAAGCCCGGAGGTGTCCCGGTCAATGCGGTGGACAATGCCGGGGCGGAGGCTCCCGTTGATGCCGGAGAGGGATTTTCCACAGTGATATAACAACGCGTTAACCAGTGTGCCGTCCGGGTGCCCCGCCGCCGGGTGGACCACCATGCCCACCGGCTTGTTGACCACGATGACATCCCCATCCTCAAAGACCACATCCAGGGGGATGTTTTGGGGGAGCACGTCAATGGGGGCCGGGTCGGGAAGGGACACGGTGAGCACGTCCCCTGGAGCGGTCTTATAATTCTTCTTCACCGGATGGCCGCCGCAGGTCACGCGCCCGTCCTCCAAAAGCCGCTGGGCCGCCGAGCGGGTGAGCTCCGGCAGCAGCCGGGCCAGGAGCTGATCCGCCCGCTCCCCCGCCCGGTCAGCCGTCAGTGTCAGGGGCGTCATGGGGGACCTCCGGCTTGGGCTCCAGCTTGTCGCAGAAGAAGCAGGCGTAGAGACACAGGGCAATACCCCCTACCACCACGCAGATGTCCGCCACGTTGAACACGGCGAAACGGATGAAGAGGGTGCGGAACATATCGGTCACAAACCCCAGGGCAAAGCGGTCGATGAGGTTCCCCACCGCCCCCGCCAGCACCACCGCCAGACAGGTCCGCCCAACGGGGTGGCGGAACACGGGCTTCATCAGCGCCGCCGCCAGGACCAGGGACACCAGCAACGAGACAATCCCCAGCGCCCAGGTGTGCCCCGAAAAGAGGGAGAAGGCCGCGCCGGTGTTCTGCACGTAGGTCAGTTCCATCACATGGGGGATAAACGGAACGGAGTCCCCCAGGGGAATGTTGGCCCGGACCAGGAATTTCACCAGCTGGTCCAGGGCGGTCAGAGCCGCCGCAAGGATAAAATACAACATAGACGCTTCTCCTTTTATGGGTTTGGAGGTTACAGAACGCCAATCTCCGCCAGGGCGCGGCGCAGGGCGTCCCACTGCCGCAGCAGCGCACCCAGGCGCTCCCGGCCGGCGCCGGTCAGGCGGTAATACTTCCGGGTGGGGCCGCCGGAGGTCTCCCCCTGATACGTCTCGGTACACCCCTCCTTGCACAGGCCCCGGAGGATGGCGTAGATGGTGCTTTCCTGGGTGTCCGGAAAGACGGCGGAGAGGCGGCGGAGCAGGTCATACCCGTACCGGTCCTCCGCCGTCAGCAGCTGAAGCAAACACAGCTCCAGCAAATCGCGCTTCAGCACAGGGCCACCCCCGTTCCAATGACCCCCAGGGCCGCAGTAATGCCTATCTGCCAAACCTCCGTGGTGAACCAAACGGCGGGGGGATCAGGTATGGACATATTGGTCACAATCCGGTAGAGAATAGCCGTCAGGAACACAACGGTGAGCCCCGCCGTGAACAGGGCCAGCCACCGCCGGTCCCCCAGCCGCGCGTTGACCAGTCCGATGAGGGCCAGCAGGGCGCAGCAGCCCCCAATGACCCGCAGCAGGGTGGTATAGACAAAGCCAACCTGCTCCAGGGGGAGGTTGGAAAAGAAGCCCTCCAAGGGGACCTCCCGAAAGAGGGCCTGGGCCAGCATGGCGGTGGACAGCCCCGTCAGGATAAGGACCACCATCAAAAGGGGCAGCTGGTCGGGCCGCTCCCGAAAGCGCACCCCCTCCAGACGGAACCAGGCAATGGAGAGGACCAGGGACAGAAACAACAGCAGGGCCTCCTGCCACCCGTACAGGAAGGAGATGGTGGGCATCGGGACGAAGAGCCCCAGGGCGGGCAGCGCCAGAAAAGCCGCCAGGACCCAGAAGGTCAGCAGCCAGCGGCCATAATCCCGAAAAAAGCTCAGCTGCCGGACGGCATACTTGGGCGTGCCGTAGTCCCGGCACAGGTCCTCATAGGGGCGGAAGTCAATCATCAGCAGTTCGGTGTAATCCTCAATGATATCGTCGGCCTCCTTGGTGGGGAGCCGCCACCGGGCCGTACGGGTCAGGCGGGCGAGGTAGTCTTTTTCTCTCATGGCGAGCGTCCTTTCTCCGGCGGCGATGAAGCCGACTCTATTGCTTAAAAAACTATAGCTGTAAATTCAGCATAGCACAGGCCCTCGAAAAAGTCAAGACGGGTTTCCGGCCTCCCGCCGGGCGGCGTCCAGGCGCTGGCGCTGCTCCGTCAGGCGCTCCACCTGCTCGCCGGTGAGCGCGTTGGCCCGGCCCAGCAGGAATACGGAATTTATGGTCACCTGGGCATAATACTCCAGAGTCTCCATCCGGTAGTAGGCCTGGGTCAGGTCATACCCCCAGGTGAGGGCCCCGTGATTGGCCAGCAGGACTCCGCCGAAATCCCGGCAGAAGGGCGCGATGGAGTCGGGCACCGCCTGGGTGCCCGGCTCGGCGTAGGGGGCCACAGGAACGGTCCCCAGCTGAACGATGGCCTCCGGCAAAATGGGCCGGTCCAGGGGGAGGCCCGCAATGGCGAAGGAGGTGGCCGCCGGCGGGTGGGCGTGGACCGCCGCCCGGAGGTCCGGATTCTCCTGATAGACCCGCAGGTGCATTTTCAGCTCGCTGGAGGGTTTTCGGGTTCCCTCCAGAACGGTTCCCGCCAAATCGGTTTTGACCAGCATATCCTCCGTCATGAAGCCTTTGGATACCCCGGTGGGGGTGGTCCAGAGGGTACCGGCGCTGACCAGAACGCTCATATTGCCGTCGTTGGAGGCCACAAAGCCCCGCTCATAGAGCCGCCGCCCCGCCTCCAGAAGCAGGGTTTTGGCCTCTCGGTCCGTGGGGTAGGCGCTCATTGACTCCCCTCCCGGTCCGGCGTCAGGCCCAGCCTGCGGAAGGCCTGGTCAAAGGGGGGATAGGCAATCCCCCGCTCGGTGATGATGCCGGTAATGAGGCTGTGGTCCGTCACGTCGAAGGCGGGATTGTATACCTTCACCCCCTCTGGGGCCATGCGCTGCCGGTACCAGAGCTCGGTGACTTCCTCCGGGGGGCGTTCCTCAATGACAATCTCTCCCCCGTGGGTGATGGCGGGGTCGATGGTGGAGGAAGGGGCGCAGACGTAGAAGGGTATGCCGTAATGCCGGGCCAGAATGGCTACGCCGCTGGTGCCGATTTTGTTGGCGGCGTCCCCGTTGGCGGCTACCCGGTCGCACCCAACAAAGACGATGTTGATATCCCCCCTGGCCATGATGCTGGAGGCCATGTTGTCACACAAAAGGGTGGCGTCCACCCCGGCGGTCTGCATTTCAAAGGCACTCAGCCGGGCCCCCTGGAGCAGGGGCCGTGTCTCGTCGCAGAACACCCGCAGGTCCTTCCAGCCCTGCTCCAGGGCGATGTATACCGGGGCCAGAGCGGTGCCGTATTTGGCGGTGGCCAGAGTGCCCGCGTTGCAGTGGGTCAGAATGCCGTCCCCGGGGCGGAGCAGCTCAAACCCCAGCTGCCCGATGCTCCGGCTGATGGCGATATCCTCGTCCCGAATGGCGTGGGCCTCCCGGCGCAGACGCTCCTTGAGCTCCGCCACGGTGAGGCGGTCCCGCTCATCCTCCAGCACCCGCTCCATGCGGCGGAGGGCCCAGGAGAGATTGACCGCCGTGGGCCGGGCGGAGTTCAGATAATCCTTATGCTTCCGAAACTGGGTACAGAAGGCCTCCATGTCCTCCATATCCAGCTGGGCGCAGAGCAGATAGATTCCGTAGGCGGCGGCCACCCCAATGGCCGGGGCTCCCCGTACCCGCAGGGCGTAGATGGCCTCCCAAATGTCCTCGGCCTTGGAGAGCTCCCGGTAACGAATCTCCCCCGGCAATAGGGTCTGGTCCAGAATAATGAGGGATGCACCATCCTCCGACAGGCGGACGGTGTCCAGGCTCAGTGCGTTCATAAAATTGTTATCCTCCTTTGCGGCGGTCCGGTTTTCTGCCCAGATAGCGGCAGACCCGGCGCTGGTAGGCGGTGTATTGCGCGCCAAAGCGCTCGGTTAAAAAGACTTCCTCCACGTAGACAATCTGCAAGTGGAACATAATTACGGCAAAGACAGCGGCGGCAAGCAGCACCCAGTTGAAAAATGCCGCAGCAAGCCCCAGATACAGCAAGTCAAACCCTAAAAAGGCCGGATTCCGGCTGAATTGGTAGATACCGCCGGTTACCAGCTCGGTCTGCTCGCTCATCGAGACGCCCGACCTCCAGCTGTCCCGCATGGTCGCCACCGAGACGGTGAACAGGGCCGTACCCGCCGCCGCTGCGGCCACACCGGCCACCCTTACGGGCATGGAAAAGGCGCTGGTGTTCCGAGCTATGCTTACCGCCACTGTGACAAAGGCCAGATAAGCGGCCCCCTTCATGGTCAGCTCAATGATTCTTGCGGAGCCAGTCTTTCCCTTGCCCATTTGGTCCGTCTGAATGCCCTGCCTGCGCTGCTTGAGTACCTTGGTGATGTAGCAGCCATAGAACAGCAGCAGTGTGAGAAAGCCTGCCACTTGAACGATCATGGATATTATGCTCCTTCCTTCGGGTCATACCGCTCCGGCGCTGAGGCCGGTCTTGCGCCCCGGCGCTTCCGGTGGTATGATGCTCTCAGTCCTCCCGGCCCTCCAGGAAGGTGCGAAGGTAGACCTCCGCCGAGCGGGTCATTTCCCGAGAGAAATCCGAATTGTACTTCCGGACGCAGAAGGCCTCCAGCCACGCTTGATAACTCCGCTGTCCGGCGTTGTGGGACAGCATGGCCTCCAATTCGCCCCCGTCCATCCGGCGGTAGCTGTTTTCGTGGACGATGGATTCCAGGGGGCAGCGCTCCGGCTTGCGGCGCTCCTTCTGCTGCTGGGTGGGATAACCAATCACCAGCATAGCCGCCGGAACCACGTACTCCGGCAGGTTCAAAAGCGCCCGGTGTGTCTCGCACTGCTCCAGAATGTCCCCGATGTAGCAGGAGCCCAGCCCCAGACTCTCCGCAGCGGTGACGGCGTTTTGGGCGGCGATGTTGGCGTCGCTGAAGGCCAGCAGCAGGTCTCCCGCGCCGGGTTTTCGGGGGGCGCACCCTCCGGCGGCAAAGGCGTCGTACCACTTTTGACAGTCGGCGCAGAAAATCAGCACGAGTTCTGCCCTGGCGATGAACGGCTGATGGTCGCAGGTCTCGGCCAGCCGGTCCTTGAGGGCCTGGTCCGTGATGTCCAGAATGGTGTATAGCTGCTGATTGCCCGCCGTGGGGGCGGCGCAGGCGGCCTCCAGAATGGCCCGCTTGGCCGCCGGAGAGATGGGCTCCCCGGTGTAGACCCGCACCGATTTGCGCTGGTGCAGGCTGCTGAGAATTTCGTTCATAGCAAACACCTCATGGTCGTATCATAGAATGTTTGGAAAGAGGGATATTGATGGAATACCGTGAAAAACCGCCCCGGTCCATCCCTGTGACCGAGAAAACCACCCTGCTGCCCTTTTTGCAGGCCAATCTGCCCGGCAAGAGCCGCAACACCGTAAAAAACATCCTCGCCCGGGGACAGGCGGAGGTGGACGGCCGGCGGCTTACCCGCCACGACCACCCCCTAAGCCCCGGTCAGACGGTGGTGCTTCTGCCGGAGGGAGCGGCCAGGGCAGCGCTGCCCTTCCCCCTTCTCTACGAGGACGCCCGCCTTCTGGCGGTGGACAAGCCCGCAGGGCTCCTGTCCATGGCCAACGAGAAGGAGCGGGAGCGCACCGCTTACCGGGCGGTCACCGCCTACGTCCGCAGCCGTGCGCCGGGGCGGCGGGTCTTTATCGTCCACCGGCTGGACCGGGACACCTCCGGGGTTCTTCTCTTCGCCAAGGACGAGGACATGAAGCGGGCCCTCCAGGACAACTGGGCCGGGCTGGTCCGGCGCCGGGGATATCTGGCCCTGACTGAGGGACGTCCCCCTCAGGCGGCGGATACCGTCCGCACCCTCCTGCGGGAGAACGCCGCACACAAGGTCTATTCCGTTCCCAAGGGCGGCAGGGAGGCGGTCACCCGCTACCGGACCCTGTCCGCCAACGAGCGGTTTGCCCTGCTGGAGGTGGATCTGGAGACCGGGCGGAAGAATCAAATCCGCGCCCACCTCAGCGAGCTGGGCTGTCCCGTAGCGGGGGACCGGACCTATGGGGCCGCCCAGGACCCCCTGGGCCGCCTGTGCCTCCACGCCCATGCCCTGGTCCTCCGGGACCCCTTCACCCGGCAGGAGCGGTCCTTTCTGGCCCCCGCGCCGAAAGAGTTCGCCCGGCTGGCCCGCTAGTCCAGCCCCAGGCGCATTTCGGTCCGGAACTGCTCCAATTCGGGGTACTGATAGAAGAAATTCTGCTTCTGCTCCCACACCGCGTCCCCCTGGGCGGGCTCGTAGAGGATGAAATAGGTAAAGGACTCGGCGATGTCCTCCGAGGGGTCGGTGGAGGCGTAGGGGGTTACAAAATCCGGCTCATGCCGCAGGAAGAAATTGAAGCTCTCCATGTTCGCCAGCCGGTCGTCCAGGTAGTCCGCCCAAAACGCCTGATAGAAATCGTCCAGATAGGAGTCCGGCTGGGCCACCATGCCCGCCTCATTGTAGGTGGCGGCGGTCTGGTGGTCGGTATAGGTAACCTGCTCGTGGTTGAGGGTGACGTAGTGGGCGTACTCATGCAGCACCGTCTCGGTGAACCAGTCCCAGTCCGCCGCGTCCGCCGGGTCTACGGCCACCACCCACTTTTTTCCCGCACTGTCGGCACGGTAGACGTAGGCTAGCGTCTCGTCCAGGCCGTCGGTAAAGACGATCAGGCGGGAAAAGTCCGCCCAGGCCCCCTCCGGCAGAAAGGCATACATCTTTTCCCACAGGCTCTGGAAGTCCGCCTCGGTGTACAGGGATTCCTCCGTCTCCGCCCGTGTGTCCTTCCGCAGCCGCGCCCCCTCCTGGATGGTGTACTCGGCCAGAATCTTTTCTGTGGGGGCCCCATACCCCCAGGTGCCGCCGCTGCCCAGATATTTGACGGTGTAGCGCTCATACAGGCGGTTGAGCTGGCCGGTCAGGCGGAGCTCCTCGCCGGATTTTTCCCAGACACCGGCCTGGGTCCGCTCCTGCCGCAGGGGAATGACCTGCTCCAGCAGGAGAAGCACCCGCTGCCGCTCGGCCTCGGTAATCAGGCCGTCCAGCTCCCCCAGCTGGGCGCAGGCCAGGCGCTCCGCAGCCGGACCAACCTCCGGGTCCGCCAGGGGAGGCTCCAGGGCCCCGTCCTCACAGCCGGAGCAGAAAAGCAGCAGGAGAAGAATCCACAACAACCAGGGTGTTTTTTTCATAAAGCTCACCTCGTGAAAGGGCCCGGAAGGGCCCCAGGTTCCCGGCGCGGGGGAAACAGGCTGTCAGGGCTTATTTCGGGGCGTATCTCCGTCCGGCCCCGCACCGTCCCTGCGGAGCAGGGCGAACAGGTTGGACTCCCGGCAGGCGGCGGAGAACCGCTGCCCCGTCAAAGGGAAGCACAGAGGCTTGATGGACGCCACCAGGAAAATGCCCGCCAGACAGGAGAGCAGAATCTCCACATAAAGGAGCAGATGCCGCCCCAGGCTGTCGGCCGTCCAGTGAAAGAAATTGCCCCATACCCACATCCAGAAGGAAATGGCCATGGGGTGAACCAGATACACCCCAAAGGACAGCCCGGACAGCCCCGCCAGCCAGCGGGGGGAGCGGTCATGCTCCAGATAGGAGCGGGCCAGCAGGAAAATGGCAATGGACAGCACCACGGTAAAGATGTGTACATAGCTCTTAAAGCGCTCGTCATAGGTCCCGGTATACCGCCGCAGAAGCCAGGTGCCCACGGCGATGATGCCATAAGACCCCAGCGCCGCCGCCCACAGGACCCGGCGGGAGGGCAGACGCTTGAGCCGCACAAGCCGCGCCCCCAGGAGGAAATAGCCCAGGTAGCCGTCCACAAAGTTGATGTTAAAGGTCCAATGGACGGTGAGGGCGGTGTAAAGGGGGTGGTCCGCCGGGAGGAAATCCCGAATGGTCCGCAGGCCGATGGTCAGCACCAGCCACAGCAGAACCAGATAGTTCCAATGGTCCTCCTGAAGGCGGTCGGTCATGCGCTTCAAAAAGGGCGTCACCAGATAGATGGGGATAAGGGCATACAGGAACCAGTAGGGCACCAGCACCGGGTTGGAGAGGAAATTGAGCAACAGGGACCCGGCGGCCTCCGCTCCCTTCTGGAAGCCCTCCAAGGCGATGACCACCAGCGACCACACCACCAGCGGCACCGCCACCTTGGGCAGGCGGCGGCGGAAGAGGGTGGACAGCTCCCCGGTGCTCTCCTGCCCCAGCAGCAGGGCCCCGGAGAGCATGAAGAACAGCGGCACCGCCGCCGTGGCCAGGGAGGAGGCCAGATTGGCGAAATGCCACACCACCCCCGTATAGGCCCGCAGGGCCCCGGCGGCGGTGTGGAGGTACACCACCCCGGCCATGCACAGCACCCGCAACAGGTCATGGTCCAGCCGCCGTCCGGTTTTGGCGCTCATAATCCCACCGCCTTTTTCCGCAGAACCGACAAGGGGGGCGCCTGCACCGGCAGGCGGAGATAGAAGGACATTTGGGGTTTTCGGGCCTCCGAAATGGGCAAACCCTCCCCGTCCCGCAGGTCCTCCGCCCGAAATGCCACCGGGCGGACATTGGGTCCCACCAGCTCCAGCTCGTCCCCCCGGGCGAATTTGTTGTTGAGGGTACACAGGGCCATACCGTCGGGGGCGCAGGAGGTCACACGGGCCATCACCTGCCACGCCCGGATGTACCGGGAATCCCCGGTGTGCTGGCCCAGCGGGCCGAAATAGAAGCCGGGGGCGTAGGGCCGGTGGCTGACCTTCTCCACCTCTTCCCGCCACACCGGGTCCAGAGGCTGTCCGGCCTGGGCGGCGTCAATGGCGTGGCGGTAGGCCCCGGTGACGATGCCCGCGTAATAGGCGCTTTTGGCCCGGCCCTCGATCTTCAGGCTGGACACCCCGGCGGCCATAAGCGCCGGAATGTGGTCGATGGTACACATGTCGCGGGAATTGAGGATGAAGGCCCCGTCCCCGTCCTCCCCGATAGGGAAATACTCCCCGGGGCGCTGCTCCTCCACCAGGGCATAGCGGTACCGGCAGGGCTGGGCGCAGGCGCCCCGGTTGGCGTCCCGGCCGGTCATGTAGTTGGACAGCAGGCACCGCCCAGAATAGGACACGCACATAGCCCCGTGGCCGAAGCACTCCAGCTCCAGGGCGGCGGGGGTCTTGGCCCGGATGGTGGAGATTTCCTCCAGGGAGAGCTCCCGGGCCAGAATTACCCGGCTGGCCCCCAAATCGTACCAGGCCCGTGCGGCCTGATAGTTGGAGACACTGGCCTGGGTGGAAATGTGGACCTTCACATGGGGGGCGTGGCGGCGGAGCAGGGAGAGCACCCCCACGTCGGCCGCAATGGCCGCATCCACCCCCAGGTCCTCCAAAAACTCCAGCCACTCGGGCAGGCGGTCCATTTCCTCGTTGCGGGGCATGGCGTTGCAGGTCACATGGACCGCCGCTCCCCGGCTGCGGCAGAGCGCCACGGCCGTGCGGAGCTCCTCTGGGGAGAAATTCCCCGCGAAGGAGCGCATACCAAATTCCAGACCCGCCAGATAGACCGCGTCGGCCCCATAGGCCAGGCTCATATGCAGCCGTTCCATGTCCCCTGCGGGGGACAGCAGTTCCATAGACAAAGTGATACCTCCTGTGTACACACGAAACAAAGGGGTTCCGGCTTGCAAAGAGCCGGGAAACCGGTATAATGGACAGAGAAGAGACGCCGGGGAGGGAGCGCCGTGAGACGGAAGGACGACGATTATCAGGAATGGTACATCCAGCGGGAGCACAGGATGGAATCCTATCCATGTACATACCCGCAGGCGCCGCCCCGGCTCCGGTGGCGGGTGCGGGCCGGGCGGGGCCTGTACGTATTGTGGCTGGGCAGCTGGCTGCTGTGGCTGGGGAGCCTTTTGGCCAGCTCCCCCTTTATGGTGCTGGGGTGGAATCTGCCGCCCGCGCCCCTGGCTGTGGTGGACCTGATGGGGCCCTTTGTATGCCTGTTGTGCTCGCTCCTGCGGCGCACGCCCCGGCTGTTCTGGCGCTGTCCCTGGTGCGGACAGCCCTTCCCCTATTACACCCCCGGCCGGGGGGATACCCTGAAAAACCGGGCGTGCCTGCACCACCTGGACGACCTGCACGTTTTCCACTACAAGCCCCGGCTGTGTCCCCTGGTCGTGCCCAGTGAGTGCCCCCAGTGCCGGAAGAAATATTACCGGCCGCCGGAGGATGGCGCTCCAGGCCAACACAGGCCTTTCCTCTAAGCCTACAAACATCCCGCCGGGAAGTCAAGCGCTGAGGGGAAATTTTTATAAAAAGTTCACCGAATACAACAAGGGCGGCCCAACGGGCCGCCCTTGTTGTGCTGCTCAATTCCCTGTGGTCTGGTACTCGCGCACCAGCTGGTCGTGCTCGGCCATGGTGGCGGTGAACTGATGCTTGCCGTCGGGACCCAGGACGTAGAAATAGTAGCCGGTGTCCGCCGGGTTCAGCGCCGCCTGCAGGGCCACACTGCCGGGACTGGAGATGGGTCCGGGGGGGAGACCCTGGTGCTTGTAGGTGTTGTAGGGGCTGTCCACGCCCTGATAGTCCTCCTGGGTGACCACCCGCCCGGTGACGTAGGCGATGGAGGCATCAATGTTCAGATAGCCCGCCGTCTCCCCGGTGGGGCGCAGGAGGCGGTTGTAGATCACCGAGGAAATGTTCCGCTGGTCCTCGCCGTCAGTCTCCTTTTCAATCATGGAGGCGATGGTGACGATATCATGGACCGTCCGGCCCATCTCTGTGGCCTGCTGGCGCATTTCGTCGGTAAAAATCTGGTCAAAGCGCAGTATCATCTTATTCAGAGCGCTGACTGGGTCCTCGCCCATATAGAAGTCGTACGTGTCGGGGAAGAGGTAGCCCTCCAGCCTGCTGGCGTCCCCCAGGGGGAGGACCCCCTTCAGGAAGGAGAACTTAAAGTCGTAATTGGCGGCTGTCTCCCGCAAATCCTCCGCCGGGGCCACCCCTTTTTCCTCCAGGAGGGCGAAAATCTGATCCAGACGCATTCCCTCGGTGATGGTCACGGTGGTGATTAGACGGCTGGAGGAGGACCGGCCCATACTGGACAGCAGCGCCCGGTAATCCATATCGGTGTTGAGCTCATAGGTACCGGGGGCCAGCTTGTACTTGGCGTGGGTGACGGCGGCAAAAATCTGAAACACAAATTTGTACTCAATCAGCCCCTGCTCCTTGAGCAGATCGGCCACGTAGTTCATGTCCGCCGTGGGGACCGTCTCGGTAACGGTGAGCTTCTCCCCGTCCGCGCCGGTTTTTTCCACGTCCCGCTCCTGGTCGGTGAAAATGTCGCCAGGCAGGGTGATAACGGCGGTGTGCTCCGCCTTATTCAGGGCCAGCACGTCGCAGGCCCAGGTCCAGCCCAGCCCCGCCAGCAGGGCGGAGGCCCCCAATACAAAGGCCACATAGAGCAGCGCCCCCAGCGCCCCCATGCCCCGGCGGCGCTTCTTCCGGCGGGGGGGCTCCCGCTGGCCCTGGGGAGCGGGCCGGCGGCCGCCGTTCTGGGGGCGCTGGGGCTCCCGCCCGCCGGGTCGGTCGTAATATGCTTCCTGTGCCAAGTCGGTTCAACTCCTCATAGAAAAAAGCTCCGTCCACCTGGTACCACTCCGCCCTCCGGCGCATAGAATGAGCCAGATTCGATAAGTGAGGTGAGACAAATCATGTGCTGTGGGAACAATGGCTGGGGCGGCGGCAGCGGCAGCTGCATCTGGATCGTCCTGATCATCATCGTGCTGTTCTGTTGCTGCGGAGGCAGCTGGGGCGGCAACAACTGCGGCTGTGGCTGCGGCTGCAACAACAACTGCAACTGTGGCTGCAACAACAACTGCGGCTGCAACGACGGCTGCTGCTGACAGACTACCTAACGCCGGGGCGGGACCTTTCAGGTCCCGCCCCTTGGCCTGTTCTGCCGGAAAAAGGGGACGGAATACCCAGACTGTCGAAAAACCGCTTCGGCCAAAGGATTCGGAGGGAAAGATAGTGTG
>CAJUDT010000001.1 GCA_910585415.1 uncultured Flavonifractor sp. | reverse complement strand
TGTAGGGGTTGGTAGTCCGAAAGGCGGCATGAGTACAGCCAAAGGCAGGGCAACTGCTCACAAGTTTTGCCAGGGGGATATCCGCCCGAGGGGCCAATGGCCGAAGTGTTGAGGGCGGAGGCTTAAACGGCGGGTAGCAACCAAAGGATTTGCAAGCTCCGTACCTCCACCGCCGCCCCCCCTCGTGGGGGCCCCGCCGGAGCCCAGCGAAGCGGGTCCGGTGGGGAGAAGGAGGGGCAAAGGAGCGCAATGCAGTTTTCGGCGTCAGCCGGAAACGGAATGGAGCGGATTTCGCCCCGACGCAGGGTCCGGGCCCGCAGGCCCGGCGAACTTTGCCTACTTTCCTTCGCTGGAAAGTAGGCCGCCGGAGGCGGGACCAGAAAACGACCCGCAGAGAGTAACGAGGAAGAGGCACCCACCCCAATAAAAGCCCAGACCAGAGAGCGAAACGCAGGGAGCAACGAAGAAGAAGCAAACAAGAACGCCATCAGGTTTTGTCTCGATCAGCCTCCCGCGCAGCCTGCGCACAAAACCCGCATAATTCCTCCGCCAGTTCAACATTGGCAGCTTCGCTAATAACGCGCAGAGCGCTCCGCTGGGAGTGGGGGACAAGATATGCCGAGCCCTCCCCCCGCCGGAAGCGCAGCCCCTCACCGGCGGGCTCCGCGCCGGGAAGCAGGCGGAACAGCGCTTGCATCACCGTTCCGCGGTCCCCTTGCAAGGGAACCTCCCTCCGCCGCCGGGCGAAGGGCGGAAGCCGCCCGGCCAGCCCATGAAGGCGCTCGCCTGATAGCGCCATATGAGAACACAGACGGCAGGCCGCAAAAAGGGCATCCCACAGCCAGGGAGAAGCCCCATAGCGCGCCTCGGCCTCCCGCCCATCCCGGCCCAGACGGAGAACATTAGAGCCATATTGCGCGGCCATAGCATCAATGGCCGCTGGGGCGGCGGCGGGGAGGGCCACCGGCCCCCGTCCCTGCTCCAGCTCCACCAGAGCCACCATGGACAGCAGCAGCTCAGGTGAAAGGGCCTCCCCCTCTTCATCCCAAGCCAGCAGATGAAAGCCTCCCCGGCTGGTGCGGAAGGCCGCCACCCCCGGCCGGGCCATGCGGCTCACCGCGCACCCCAGGGCGGACAGGGCCTCCGCCAAGGCCCGGTCTGCCGCCGTCCGGCCGGTAACCGCCACCTCCAGGCGCTTAATCGGAGCGGGGGAGAGGCGGCTTCGCCGGGCGGCATCTCGGGCGTATGCGCCCGCCACGCCAGTGACAACCTCCCTCCGGCCCACCCGATGGGCCGGGACACGGAATTGCTCACCCCGCAGAAGAGCACCCTCCAGCTTGCGCTGGCGGTCCCTGCTCAGAGGCAGACCGCAGTTGTCAAAGAGCTGGAGGCAGATTTCTTCCTCCCGCTGCTCCACATAAAGAGTGGCAGGCAAACCCCAGGCCCCCGCCAGCCAGGCGGCGGCAGAGGGAGTGGGAGCATCATGGGCCAGAACCTTGGCCCCGGCGGCGCAGGCCCCACAGCCCGCCGCCTGCGCCAGCATCCGGGCCCCTTCGCCGCTTCCATGGGCAATGCCCACAATGCCGTCTGCACCCAGGGCATTCCCCAGCAATAGCAAAGTCTCCGGGGTGAGCTCCTGCCCCAGCTCACCCCGCAGGGTACCGCCGCTGGAAAAGCTCAGGGGGCCCCGCAGCCCGCCGGTGGTGAGGGAGGCGGTGAGGCGGCTCCCGGCTGGGGCCGTCCGGTTGGGCCAGAGCTTGACGCCCTCCATCAAAATGGATTCCTCTCCGGCGGAAGCGCCCTCGCCCAGGACCGTCCCCTCATTGAGAACGCTTCCACGGCCCGCCTGCGCGCCCCGGCAGAGGATACTGCCATAGAGGGTGGCCCGGTCCCCCACAGAAGCGCCGTGGAGCACGGAGCGCTGAACCAGACTCTGCCGGCCCACCGTGCTCCCGGCCCCCAAGATAACATGAGGACCAATCAGAGAGCCCTCGCCCACTGCCACATTGGGTCCCAGCCAGCATGGGGGCGTCAGCTCCACCCCCTGGGGCAGAGGTCCGGCGCACCAGATGCCCGGAGCCGCCTGGGGAAGCCCCAAGTCCAGCCGGACCTTTCCAGCCAGGGCGTCCGCCGCGCACTTCAGATAGGCTTGACAATCGCCCATGTCGCACCAATAGCCCTTGGGGGCAAAACCGTAAAGGGCTTCTCCTTGCGCCAGCAGGGCGGGGAACAGGTCCCGGCCAAAATCGAAGGGCTGTCCGGCGGGAACGGCGTCCATAGCCCGGCGGGAGAGCAGATAAATACCGGTATTGACCGTATTGGTAAGCACCTGACCCCAGCTGGGCTTTTCGATAAACCGCTTGACCCGCCCATCCTGGCCAGTGAGCACCAGACCGTATTCCAGCGGCTTCGGGTGGCGGTAGAGCAGCAGGGTGGCGGCGGCCTGCCGGGCGGCGTGGAACTCCATGGCGGACTTCAAATCCAAATCACACACGGCATCTCCGCTGATGACAAGGAAATCCTCTTGCCCCAGGAAGTCCATGCACTGCCGGACACCCCCGGCGGTGCCCAGGGGTTCCGGTTCTGTAAAGTAAGTCAGGTGTACACCCAGATTCTCACCGCTGCCAAAATAGTCGGTGACGCGCCGGGGCATATATTGGAGGGTGACGGCAATCTCCACAATCCCGCTGCGGCGGAGCAGGCGGAGGATGTGCTCCAAAATGGGCTGGTCAAAGAGGGGAGTCATAGGCTTGGGCTGGCCCAGGCTCAGGGGCCGCAGGCGGACGCCCTCGCCTCCGGCTAAAATCACGGCTTTCAACGTAGACACATTCCTTTCCAAAGGGGTTTCCGCTATTATTGCCAGCAGAGGGGGTATTTACACATTGGGCTGGGACGGCGGTCCGGGAGGCGATGAGGCAAAACGGCACTTGACAAAACAAGGAGATGAGTTTTACAATTTAATTAATTACCACACCGCTGGGCAGGAGCATGTTCTACTGGAAGCGCAGGATACAATAAGATTAACACAAGTCAAAAAAACAAGGGCCGGGTGCAAAAAAAGACATTGTATACGGGCACTTTTTTGCTATAATGGGAAAGAAGAGACGGGTGTTTCTCATAAAAGTACCATTAAGTTCCGTGAGATGGGACAAAATGGAGGCGGCTTCCTGGGATAGCCGCGCAGCCTGTCGAAAAATCGCTTAGACCAAAGGATTCGGAGGGAAAGATAGTGTGAAAGAAAACCGTCAGGGTTTTCTTTCGCGTCGGAATCACAAAATTTCGGAACTTGTGTAACAAGTTTTGAAATTTTCCTCAGCTTGGCGGGAAAGTCCACAGGACTTTTTCGACAAGCTGGGCGGCTTCCTGGGATAGCCGCGTTTTTTTGAAGGGCACGCGGCACTTTCAGGCGTTTTGACAAGGATAGGAGAAAACGACGGTTGGACAGTCGAATGCGGCGGGGATGGGAGGCGTTCGGGCGTTCGATTCCCCAATCGGACAAGGGCAAAGAGGTTCGGAGGCGCGGTCAATGCTAGAGGGTTCCAAGAGAATATCGGATTTCATTGATGTGGAGCAGCTTCAGGCCATTCAGGACAACTGCTCAAAAGCCATGGGGCTGGCCTTCGTGACGGTGGACTACCGGGGCCGTCCCATCACCAAATACAGCGGCTTTACCCCCCATTGCAAGCTGGGGCGGGAGATTCAGGGATTTTCCGAGATGTGCGAGCAGTGCGACGCCCACGGGGGACTCCACTCGGCCATTACGGGACAACCTTATATTTACCGCTGCCACGCGGATTTGGTGGACTTCGCGGTGCCGCTGATTTTCAACGGCAGCTATATGGGCGCGGTCATGGGCGGACAGGTCCGCTTGCAGGACGAGGAAGAACGGGAGCTGGAGCGCATCCTGCCCCAGCAGACCAACTGGCGGAAAAATCAGGCGCTGGACGAGGCGTACCGTCAGGCGGAGACGATTACATATGAAAAGCTGGAATCGGCGGTAAAGGTCCTGCGGGATATGATTCTCTATACCATTCAGGATCACTACAACCGCACCATGGTCCGGGAGCTGGAGGGCAAGGACAAGGAGCTGGCCGAGGCCCGGGCCGTCCGCTCCGATTTGGAGTTTGCCATTCAAAAGCAGGAGCTGAACAGCTTTCAGCAGCAGGAGAGCTCCCGGTACTTTTTCTTCGTGATGAATGTCATTACCCGTCTGGCCTTTCAGGAGAAGGCGGTACAGACCGAGGCGGTGGCCTATGATTTCGCGGACATCATGCGCTACACCACCGACCCGGACCACAAAATTTCCACACTGGGGGAGGAACTGAGCTACATCGGCGCTCTGCTGCGCATTCAGAAGGCGTGGATTGGGGAGGGGCTGGAGTACAGCATCTCCGTGCCGGAGCGGTACTGGGGGGCCAGCTGTCCCTTTATGACCTTTCAGCCGGTTGTGGAGCTCCTTCTTCAGGGCTGTGAGGCGGAATCCCGGCGGATTGACGTATTCGCGGAGGAGGACGGCGAGGACCTGCTGCTTCAAATTCTCAGCAACAACGAGGCGGTGACCATGGAGGAGCTGGAGGCCCAGGCCAGCGGGCCCTTTGAAAAGGAGCATTTTTCCCTGCGGGATACCGACCGGAACCTGAAGCGGACCTTTGGCAAGCGCTATGGCCTGTGGGCGGAGCCCAGGAAGGACGGCCGGCCGGGCTGTGCGGTGCGCTTCAAGCTGCCGCTGAAGCGGGAGAAGTAGACAAAGCGGCGCGAAACGGGCGCACAGGACAGGGAAAGGAGAGCGTGGCGGCATGAGCCGTATTTTAGTGCTCAATGAAAACCATCTGGAACGGGAAATCACCCAGGGGATCTTGTCGGCGGGACTGCCCACGGTGGAGGTGCTTGCGGCCTCTCAGCCGGCCCAGGTTATCGACCGGCTGCGGGACGGCTCCATTGACCTGTTTATTGCGGATGTGCCGATGTTTGACCTGACCCGCTGCAACATGATATCCGCCGCCCGCCGGGTGGCGCCGGATACCCCGATTCTGATTACCTCGGTGGGCAAGCGCATGGACGTAGCGGCCTATGTGTGGCGGCTGGGGGTGCAGGACTATCTGCTCAAGCCCTGCCGCTCCAGCTGGCTGCTGGCGGCGGCTAAGGCCCTCATGCGGGGGGCCACGGCGGCGGCTGACCACCGGGAGCTTCAGCGGCGGGAGCGCTACTTGAAGCAGACAGCGGAGCACATGCGGGCCTTCCGCTATAAAAAATGCACCGATGACGCAAAAGAGTATCTTGATTCTCTCTACCAGGACACGGATAATATGAGTGCGGTCCGGGCTGGGGCGGTGGCCTTTGCCGAGGGGCTGGCCCGGCTGGGAGAGCCCTTGGGGCCCTCCGCCCAGCTGAAGCTCTCGGGAAGCCTGGAGCGCTTCAAGGCCCGGTTCGACATACAGGGGCGGAAGTATGAGTCCTTTTTGGTGTTTGAAAAAATGCTGGACATCATCTTTTCCGCCATCGACGAAAACCGCTGTTATCAGGTCAGCGACGAACAGCGGGTGCTCAACTACATTGACCGCAACATCAAGGGCGGCATCAGCCTGGATGAGGCGGCGGAGTACGCCAATATGAGCTCTTGCTATTTCAGCAAGTTTTTCAAGAAAATCACCGGGATGAATTTCATCACCTATGTGACGGACTGCAAAATCGAGGCGGCGCAAAAGATGCTGCTGGACACCGATATGCCCGTTATCAACATAGCCTATGAGTTGTCCTACAGCGAGACCAATTATTTCAGCAAGGCGTTTAAGAAAAAGGTGGGCGTCACTCCCACAGAGTACCGGGAGGGACGTTTGCCGGAGGGCTTGAAGCAGGACGCGGGTTAGCGCGCAGTCCTGCACATCCCTGGGAAAGGGGCGTTTTTATGCAGGAATTTAGCTTCAGCACCAGAATCTTCTTTGGAGAGGGCGCTCTGGAGCGCCTGAGCCGGGTGGAGGACAAGCGGGTGCTCATCGTCACCGACCGCTTTATGGCCGGAATGAAGGTGCCCGACAAGGTGGCCTCCCATTTGACCCGGTGTACCGTTACCGTCTTTGACGGTGTGGTTCCGGACCCGCCCATTGAGGTGGTCACGGCTGGCGTGATGGCCTTCCAGGCCTGCAACGCGGAGGTGGTGATCGCGGTGGGCGGCGGCTCCACCATCGACGCGGCCAAGGCCATTCGGGCCATTGCCAAGCAGGTTTTGAACATTGAGACGGATAAGCTGGAGTGCTTTGCCGTGCCCACCACCAGCGGCACCGGCTCTGAGGTCACCGATTATGCCGTCATTACCGACAAGGCCCGGGGGGTCAAGTACCCCCTGGACAGTCAGGCCCTGCGGCCCCCGGTGGCCATTCTGGACCCGGAGCTCACCGTCTCCGCCCCTCCGGTGGTCACGGCCGACGCGGGCATGGACGTGCTGACCCACGCGCTGGAGGCCTATGTCTCCACGGGGGCCAACGACTTTTCTGACGCCATGTGCGAAAAGGCCATTACCCTGGTGTTCCGCTTCCTGCCGCTGGCCTTCCTGGACGGGGAGGACCTGCTGGCCCGGGAGAAGATGCACAACGCCTCCTGTATGGCCGGTCTGGCCTTCAACTCCGCCGGGCTGGGCGTCAATCACGGTATGGCCCACGCCCTGGGCGGCAAGCTCCACATTGCCCATGGGCGCGTCAACGCCATGCTGCTGCCCAAGGTGGTCCGCTTCAATGCCGACTTGACCAACGTGCGGGCAGGGGAGTACACCTTGGCAGCAAAAAAATACCAGCGCATTGCGCGGATTTTGGATTTCCCCGCTCCCAGTGTGCGTCTGGGGGTCAACTACCTGATTCAAGAGCTGGAGGCGCTAAACCGCACCCTCCAGATTCCCGCCACACTGAAGCAGTGGGGGGCCGACATGGCCCAGGTACGGGCCCTGCGCCCCGAGCTGGTTGCCGCAGCAATGGCCGATGTGACCACGGGGATGAATCCCCGCCCGGTTCGGGAGGCCGATGTGGAGGCCATTCTGGACCAGATTATCGACTGATGGACAAAAAATGACCAAAAGGCAGTCCGCCGTTCCGAAAGAGGGACCGGCGGACTGCTTTTTGCGTGGGATTGTAAAATAATGGGTATTGTGGAAAGGTAACAAGGAAAAATAGTTTGAATTTTTGGCATATGGGGAGGAATACCGGAAAATTCCGGTGAAATAGAGCGGATTTTCCGGATATTTCGGGAAAACACCAGGCAGAGGCCGGAGTGGGTTTTGTATAAGTTAGACAAAAAATTATCCGTCGGGGCCAAGAAAATAGAGTGCTGTCTTTAGTATAATGGTAAACAGAAAGCGTGCGTATGCCGCAATACCAGAAGATTGGGGCACGCCGCGGACCATAAACAAGGAGGTAGCGAAATGCAGAGAGAAGCCCTTGGTATGGTGGAGACAAAAGGCCTGGTAGGCGCCATCGAGGCCGCCGACGCCATGGTCAAATCCGCCAACGTCACCCTGGTTGGGTACGAGAAGATCGGCTCCGGTCTGGTCACCGTCATGGTGCGCGGCGATGTAGGCGCGGTCAAGGCGTCTGTGGATGCCGGGTCCATGGCCGCCGCGAAGGTCGGCACCGTCGTCTCCAGCCACGTGATCCCCAGGCCCCACACCGACGTGGAGAAGATCCTGCCCCACATGGAGTAAGCTCCGGTCCCCGCAGAAGCATCCAAACCTTATGAATAAAATTTGGAGGGAAAACAAATGGATGAACTGACCAGCAAGATCATGGATGAGGTCATGAAGAAATTGGGCGCTGCCGCTCCCGCTGCTGAAGAGTGCTGCTGCGACAAGCCTGCCGCTCCCGCCGGCACCTGCAACCTGACCGAGTTTGTGGGCACCGCCATCGGCCACACCATCGGCCTGGTAATCGCCAACCTGGACCATCAGGTCCATGAGCTCCTGAAGATTGACCCCAAGTACCGCGCTATCGGCATTATCTCCGACCGCGTGGGCGCCGGCCCCCAGATCTTCGCCGCCGACGAGGCCGTGAAGGCCACCAACAGTGAGTGCCTGCTGGTGGAGTGCCCCCGTGATACTGAGGGCGGCGCTGGTCACGGCTCCCTGATTATCTTTGGCGCGGAGGACGTGTCCGATGCCCGCCGGGCCGTCGAGGTCTGCCTGCGCGAGCTGGACCGCACCTTCGGCGACGTGTACGGCAACAGCGCCGGTCATCTGGAGTTCCAGTACAGCGCCCGCGCTTCCCACGTGCTGAACAAGGTCTGGGGCGCTCCTTTGGGCAAGGCCTTCGGCATCACCGTCGGCGCTCCCGCCGGCATCGGCGTGGTCCTGGCCGATACCGCGTCCAAGGCCGCTACCATCGACGCCGTGCTGATTGCCACTCCCGGCAACGGCGGCACCAGCTTCTCCAACGAGGTCAACTTCTTCTTCTCCGGCGATTCCGGCGCTGTGAAGCAGGCCATCATCGCCGCCCGCGACGTGGGCATTCAGCTGCTGGGCTCCCTGGCCCCCGACGAGGAGCTGAAGTCCACCACCACCCCCTACATTCTTTAATCACATCCGGGAAGGAGCAGTAAGCTATGAAATCAAAGCGTTTTGAAGTGCTGGCCGCCCGCCCGGTCAACCAGGACGGCTATGTTAAGGAGTGGCCCGAAGTAGGTCTGATCGCCATGAACAGCCCCTTCGACCCCACCCCCAGCATCAAGATTGAAAACGGCCGCATCGTCGAGATGGACGGCAAGTGCCGCGCCGACTTTGACATGCTGGATACCTTCATCGCCGACCACGCCATCCGGCTGGGCAACGCGGAGAAGGCGATGGCCATTGATTCCCTGGATATCGCCCGGATGATCGTTGACATCAACGTCCCCCGGAAGGACATCCTGGACATCACCCTGTCCATCACCCCCGCCAAGCTGACCGAGGTCGTGGGCAAGCTGACCATCGTGGAAATCATGATGGGCATGACCAAGATGCGCGCCCGTCTGATGCCCGCCAACCAGTGCCACGTGACCAATGTGAAGGACAACCCCATTCAGATTGCCGCCGACGCCGCTGAGGCCGCCGTCCGCGGCTTTGCCGAGATGGAAACCACCGTCGGCATCGCCCGTTACGCTCCCTTCAACGCGATGGCTCTGTTCGTGGGCGCCCAGGCTGGCCGTCCCGGCATTATGACCCAGTGCGCGCTGGAAGAGGCCACAGAGCTGATGCTCGGTATGCGGGGCTTCACCACCTATGCCGAGACCATCTCCGTCTACGGCACCGAGCCCGTCTTTATGGACGGCGACGACACCCCCTACTCCAAGGCGTTCCTGGCCAGCTGCTACGCCAGCCGCGGCCTGAAGATGCGCTTTACCTCCGGTACCGGTTCCGAGGTCCAGATGGGCTATGCCGAGGGCAAGTCCATGCTGTACCTGGAGGCCCGCTGCCTGGCCGTCACCAAGGGCGCCGGCGTGCAGGGCACCCAGAACGGTTCCGTTTCCTGCGTGGGCGTGCCTGCGGGCGTGCCCGGCGGCATCCGCGCCATCGCCGCTGAGAACCTGATCGCCATGCTGCTGGACCTGGAGTCCACCACCTCCAACGACCAGACCTTCACCCACTCCGACCTGCGCCGGGTGGCCCGCAGTGTGCCGCAGTTCTTCTCCGGCACCGACTACATCTGCTCCGGCTACTCTGCCACCCCCAACTACGACAACATGTTCGCCGGCTCCAACTGGGACGCCGAGGACTACGACGACTGGAACATCATCCAGCGCGACATGAAGATTGACGGCGGCCTCCAGCCCGTCCGCGAGGAAGACGTCATCAAGGCCCGCAACAAGGCCGCCCGCGCCCTCCAGGGAATGTTCCGCGAGCTGGGTCTGCCCCCCATCACCGACGAAGAGGTGGAGGCCGCGACCTATGCCAACGGTTCCAACGACATGCCCAACCGCAACGTCAATGAGGATCTGAAGGCCATCGAGGACATGATGGCCCGCAAGGTCACCGGCGTGGACTTCGTGAAGGCACTGGACAAGGCTGGCTTCCCCGACGTGGCTCAGAACATTTACAACATGCTCCGCCAGAAGGTGGCCGGCGACTATCTGCACACCGCCTCCATTTTTGACGAGCACTTCCATGTGTATTCCGGCGTGAACGCCCCCAACGACTACCACGGACCCATGACCGGCTATCAGCTGAGTGAGGAGCGCTGGAAGCAGATCAGCGACATCCCCAACGCCATCCGGCCGGAAGACATCTAATCAGGAGGGGTGACAGATAATGACGTTTGATGAAAAGACGCTGCGTAGCGTAATCGAAGAAGTTTTGAAAGAGATGGGCGGCTCCGCCGCTCCCGCCGCGGCTACTCCCGCGACCACACAGCTCCAGGCCGGGAAAATGACCCTCACTGAGAACGGCGACGCCCCCAAGGGCGTGGCTCCCGACGAGGTGGTCATCGGCCTGGCTCCCGCCTTTGGCGTGTATCAGCATGAGACCATCATCCACCAGCCCCATGACAAGGTGCTGCGCGAGATTATCGCCGGTATCGAGGAAGAGGGCCTGAAGTGGCGTCTGGTGCGGGTGTACCGGACCTCGGACGTGTCCTTCATCGCCCATGACGCCGCCGAGTACTCCGGCTCCGGCATCGGCATCGGCATCCAGTCCAAGGGCACCACGGTCATTCATCAGAAGGACCTGCCCCCGCTGAGCAACCTGGAGCTCTTCTCCCAGGCGCCCCTGATTGAGATGGACACCTTCCGTCAGATCGGCAAGAACGCCGCCAAGTACGCCAAGGGCGAGGCCCCCACTCCGGTGCCCGTCCGCAACGACCAGATGGCCCGTCCCACCTATCAGGCCATCGCGGCGCTGCTGCACATTAAGGAAACCGAGCACGTAGACGGCGATAAGCGGCCCCAGGCTGTCACCGTATCTTTCAACTAAAGGGAGGCAGGATCATGGATCAGGAACTCTTGATGAAGCAAATCGTGGAGCAGGTCATGCACGCCATGCAGAATGGCGGTTCCGCTCCCGCCGCTCCCGGCGGCAAGATCACCGCCGCCAACTACCCCCTGGCTGAGAAGGAGCCCGGCAAGATTAAGACCCCCACCGGCAAGCCCTTCAGCAGCCTGAGCTATGACAAGGTCATTTCCGGCGAGCTCACCGCCGACGACATGCGTATCTCCCCCGAGACCCTGGAGATGCAGGCCCAGGTGGCCGAGTCCGTCAACCGCGAGGCCTTTGCGGGCAACCTGCGCCGGGCCGCCGAGCTCATCGCCGTGCCCGACGAGCGCCTGCTGGAGATCTACAATGCGCTGCGCCCCTACCGCTCCACCAAGCAGGAGCTCATCGACATCGCCAACGAGCTGGACCAGAAGTACGGCGCCAAGACGGCCGCCGGTCTGGTGCGCGAGGCCGCCGAGGTCTATGAGAAGCGCGGCCGGCTGAAGAAATTCTAAAATCCCGCAAAAGTCAGGAGGTCCCGCAATGAAAATCGTTGCAGGCATTGACATTGGCAATGCGACAACGGAAACGGCCCTGGCACGGGTCGAAAACGGCAGGGCAGTCTTTCTTGCCAGCGGCACCGTGCCCACTACGGGTATCAAGGGGACCCGGCAGAACATCAACGGTGTGTTCCACTCCCTGACCGACGCGATGGAACGGGTGGGTCTGGAGATCAAGGACCTTGCGGAGGTGCGGCTCAATGAGGCGGCTCCGGTCATCGGAGACGTGGCCATGGAGACGATTACCGAGACCATTATCACCGAATCCACCATGATTGGCCACAATCCCTCCACGCCCGGCGGCATGGGCGTCGGCGTGGGGGAGACAATCCTGGTCACGGAGCTGGACGAGGCCGAGGGGGGCAAGGACTACATTGCCGTGGTTCCCGCTTCGGTGGACTTTGAAGAGGCGGCGCGCCTCATCAACGAGGGATGCTCCGGCACCCTTCAGGTCACCGCCGCCATCGTGCAGCGGGACGACGGCGTGCTCATCCACAACCGCCTGCATCACAAAATTCCCATTGTAGACGAGGTCTCCCTGGTGGATAAAGTGCCCCTGGGGATGCGCTCTGCGGTGGAAGTGGCGGGCGTGGGCGGCGTAGTGGAGGTTTTGTCCAACCCCTACGGCATTGCCACCCTGTTTGGACTGTCCTCGGAGGAGACCCGGCAGGTGGTGCCCATTGCACGGGCCCTGATTGGCAACCGCTCCGCAGTGGTCATCAAGACCCCCGCCGGAGATGTGAAGGAGCGGAAGATTCCCGCCGGTACCATTGAGTTCCAGGGCCCCAACCGGACGGTGAAGGTCGATGTGGATGCCGGAGCGGAGAAGATTATGAAGGCCGTGGAGTCCGTCCCCGAGCTGGAGGACGTCCGGGGCGAGCCGGGCACCAACGCCGGCGGGATGCTGGAAAAGGTCCGCCAGGTCATGGCGAACCTCACCAGGCAGCACCCCCGGGACATCCATATCCAGGACCTGCTGGCCGTGGATACCTTCACGCCTCAGAAGGTCCGGGGCGGTCTGGCCAACGAGTTCTCTCAGGAGAACGCCGTGGGCATTGCCGCCATGGTCAAGGCGGACCGCCTCCAGATGGAGGCCATCGCCAAGGAATTTGCAGAACAGATCGGCGTCCCGGTCCAGGTCGGGGGCGTGGAGGCCGACATGGCCATCCGCGGAGCCCTTACCACACCGGGCACCAATAAGCCCCTGGCCATTCTGGACATGGGGGCTGGCTCCACAGACGCGTCCATCATCAGTCCCGAGGGGAAGATTCATTCCATCCATCTGGCTGGCGCGGGGAACATGGTGACCCTGCTGATTCAGTCGGAAATGGGCCTGGACAACTTCGACACGGCGGAAGACGTGAAAAAGTACCCCCTGGCCAAGGTGGAGAGCCTCTTTCATATCCGGCACGAGAACGGCGCGGTGGAGTTCTTCCAAACACCGCTGGACCCCAACATTTTCGCCAAGGTGGTCATTCTCAAAGAGGGCAACATGCTCCCCCTGGAGGGCGACTGGTCCATGGAGAAGATTCGGCTCATCCGGCGGCAGGCCAAACAGAAGGTGTTCGTCACCAACGCCCTGCGGGCCCTGGCCCGTGTAAGCCCCACCGGCAACGTCCGCGACATTCAGTTCGTGGTGCTGGTGGGCGGCTCCGCCCTGGATTTCGAGGTGCCGCAGATGGTTACCGACGCCCTGTCCCAGTACAAGGTGGTAGCCGGACGGGGCAACATCCGGGGCACGGAGGGTCCCCGCAACGCGGTGGCGACCGGGTTGGTGCTCTCCCTGACGGAAGGGGGAGCCTGATATGCCCGCCGTCCAACTGGAGATGACAAAGCCCACCGTCCATGTGCTGTGCAGCCCCGACGCCCCTTCGGCGGCATTTAAGGAGCTGCTCTACGGCCTGGAGGAGGAGGGCATCCCCTGGGAGAACGATACGAAGGCAGGCGGCGCCCTGCCCCTGGCATGGGAGGCCGCTCAGGCGTCCCGGCTGGGGGTGGGGGTGGGCATGGACGGGCAGTCCATCGTCCTGCACTTCAACAAGCTGGATCGGGAGCAGCCTCTGTACCGAATCCCCGCCCGGTCCTTGGGACTGGCGCGTGTCCTGGGGGCCAACGCGGCGCGGCTGGTGAAAAAGCTGCCCCTGAAGCCCCTGGACGGGAGGTGAACGTATGCAGAAAAGTTTAGGACTCATCGAGACTGAGGGTCTGGCCGCCGGCATTGAGGCTGCGGACGCGGCCGTGAAGTCGGCCAACGTGGAACTGATCGGCTATGAGCTGACCAAAGGCGGAGGGTGGACCACCATCAAGGTTCAGGGCGACGTGGGCGCGGTCAAGGCCGCAGTAGACGCCGCCCGGATGGCGGCCAACAAGGTCACCCGGACGGTAAGCACCCGTGTGATTGCCCGCCCCGCCGCCGGTATCAACATGCTGGTCCACACCCCGGAGACGGTGGGAGACAGACCGCCGGAGCCCCCGGCGCCCCCTGCCCCCCCGGAGCCGCCCAAGGGCCCCATTGAGTTCGAGGATACCGGGTGCCCTGTACCGCCCCCGGCGGCAGAGGAGCCCGCAGAGCCGGAGGTCCCGGAGACAGCACCGGCAGGGGAGCCCGCTGAGACAGCGGTGGAACCCGCCCCCCAGCCTGTCCCTGAGGAGCCTGCGGCAGAGGTCCCCCCGGTAACGGAGGAGCCTGAGGAAGGTCCGGAGCCTCCCGCTGAGGGGGAACCGGAGGTCCTTGAGGCCCCAGCCTCCGAGGAAGCCCCGCCGGAGGAGCCGGTAGAGGCCTCTGAGGCTGAGGAACCCGAAACGTCCGCTTCCCAGCCTGCAAAGAAGGGCTCCGCCAAGCGGGGACCCAAGGGGAAGCGCGGCAAGTGACCGGGTTGACCGCACGATATATTTAGGAGGTTATTATTATGGGTGAAGCTCTCGGCATGATCGAGACCAAGGGTCTCGTTGGCGCCATTGAGGCCGCCGATGCCATGACAAAATCCGCGAATGTGACCCTGATCGGCTATGAGAAAATCGGCTCCGGTCTGGTGACCGTGATGGTCCGCGGCGACGTGGGCGCGGTCAAGGCCTCTGTGGACGCAGGCGCCGCCGCCGCTGAGAAGGTGGGCGAGATCGTGTCTCAGCACGTGATTCCCCGTCCCCACACCGACGTGGAGAAGATCCTGCCCAAGACTCTGTAAGAGGACTGAGCCGTGGAGAGGAACCAATATTCCCAAGAGGAGTTCATCCGCCTTGTGGTCCGGCTGGTGGTGGAGGAGCTGCGCAAGATGGAGCGTTCGGTGCCCATCGGCGTCTCCAACCGGCACATCCACCTGGACCGGGCGGACATGGACGCCCTGTTTGGACCGGGCAGCGAGCTGACCAGGAAGAAGGACCTGGGCCAGCCTGGGCAGTACGCGTCCGAAGAGACCGTTACCCTCCATGGGCCCAAGGGGGAGTTGAGCCGCGTCCGCGTGCTCGGCCCCCTGCGGAGCGAATCCCAGGTGGAAATTTCCATCGCGGACGGCTTTGCTCTGGGGGTGCACCCTCCCATCCGGGAATCCGGAAAGCTGGAGGGCACCCCCGGGGTGACTCTGATTGGGCCCAAGGGGCGGGTGGAGAAGGAGAGCGGCGTCATCGCCGCTCTGCGTCATATCCACCTGGACCCGGAAACCGCCGAACGGCTGGGCCTGCACGACAAGCAGATGGTCCGGGTGGAGATCGGCGGACTACGGGGCGCGGTGCTGAACAACGTACTGGTGCGCGTCTCCGAGCAGTACGCCCCTGAAATGCACATCGACGTGGAGGAGGCCAACGCCTTAGGCGTGAAGAATGACGACCGGGCGTATATCCTCCTGGACGACGGCAAAAGCTGAGGCGTGCCCATGGAGCATGATATGACACAGAGCAACGCCACACTGCTGGAGTTTGAGCGTTTGATTGCAGAGGGCCGGTTCAACCCCTGGAAGGGGACCCTGCGCACCGGCATTGACTTGGGCACCGCAAACATCGTCCTGGCGGTGGTGGACGAGGAAAACCGGCCGGTGGCCGGGGCTACCTTTCCCTCCACAGTGGTCCGGGACGGTATTGTGGTGGACTATATGGGCGCGGTGCGTGCGGTCACCCGGCTGAAGGGTGAGCTGGAGGGCCTGTTGGGCGTGACACTGGACGCGGGGGCCTGCGCCATTCCGCCGGGCATCCTGTCGGGCAACGTGAAGGCCATCGGCAACGTGGTGGAGGCGGCCAACTTCCGCCTGACCGAGGTGGTGGACGAACCCACGGCCGCAGCCTCTGTCCTGGACATCCGGGACGGAGCGGTGGTGGACGTGGGCGGCGGGACCACTGGTATCAGCATCTTGAAGGACGGCAAGGTGATTTTCACCGACGACGAGCCCACCGGAGGCACCCACATGACCCTGGTGCTGGCGGGCTTCCACGGCTGTACCACCCAGGAGGCCGAGGTTATGAAACGGGACCCGGCCCAGGAGAGCAATGTGTTCCCCGTGGTGAAGCCGGTGGTGGAAAAAATGGCCTCCATTGTCCAGCGCTGTCTGATGAAGCACCCTGTGGAGACGGTCTATGTTGTGGGCGGCGCGTGCTGCTTCACAGAGTTTGAGCGTGTTTTTGAAAAATGCCTGGGTATTCCCGTGCGGAAGCCAGCGGCTCCGCTGCTGGTGACGCCCCTGGGAATTGCCATGAATTGTAAGATGTAAGGCGGGTGACGACCATTGACTGACAAGGAGCGATACGCCATCGTGCAATCGGTCCTGGCCGGGGAACTGGCGGAGCGGGTCGTTCAGAAGCTCTTGGAGCGGCAAAAGCGGGCCCTGGTGGTCTATACCGGCTCCAATATGAGCGTCGCGCCCGGCCTGGACCAGCTGCGGGCCCTGCGGGAGGATGGATTCACCTATCGGGTGCTCCTGTCCCGGGGCGCCGCCGCCATGCTGGATGTGCCGGCCATCCGCGCCGCCCTGGAGCCGGAGGCTCTTTGGGTGGAGCGGGCGGAGGAGACGCCGGAGGCACTGACGGTCCGGTATGACACCATTTTGGTGCCCACCCTGACCGTGAACACCGCCGCCCACGTGGCCGCCTGTATGGCGGACACCCCTGCCGCCGCCATTATTTTAGACGGCCTCATGCGGGGGAAGAACGTGATCGCGGCGGTGGACGGGTGCTGTCCAGACAATCCCGAGCGAATCCGCCGGGGCTTCCGTATGACGGAGGCCTTAAAGGGAAAGCTAAGAGAGAATAAGGATACCCTGCGGGCCTACGGCGCGTATTTGACCACTGCGGACCAGCTGCGTCCGGCGGCTTTGCGGGCCATCCGGGCCTTTGTGCCCGGCGGAGCGGCCCCGAAAGCGCCCCAGGCGGCGGCTCCGCAGTCGGAGGCCATGCCCAGCGCTTCCGGCGCAGGGAGCCGGCCGGTTGTCCGGCCAGCTCTGGAGGGGCGGGTGTTCAGCGCCCGGCAGCTCCAGAACTGCCCGTCTCACTGTGTTGTGGCGGTCCCGAAGGGGACCATCGTGACCCAGCTGACGGCGGACAACGCCCGCAGGCGGGATATCACCATTCAAATCGAAACGTAAGGCAGGTGGAGAAATGTATTTAGGCAGAGTGATTGGGACCGTGGTCTCCACCAGCAAGAACGAGAGCTTAATCGGCATGAAGCTCTTGGTTGTGGAAAAGCTGACCGAGCGCCTGGAGCGGGAGGGCAGCAGCGAGATTGCCGTGGACTCGGTGGGAGCCGGTACCGGCGAGATCGTCATCGTCTGTAAGGGCTCCTCCGCCCGGTATGTCTTTGGCAACGGGTCCGCTCCGGTGGATACGTCCATTGTGGGCATTGTGGACACCGTGGAGGTGGGCTGATGGCAAACCTCTATACCAAAACAGGGGACAAAGGGCAGACCAGTCTGGTGGGCGGCTCCCGTGTGAGCAAGTCCAGCCCCCGTGTGGAGTGCTACGGCACCATTGACGAGGCCAACTCCATGCTGGGTCTGGCCTACGCCCAGACGGACCAGACGTACATCCGCACCACCGTTCACGCCATCCAGGGCAGGCTGTTCTCCCTGGGGGCGGAGCTGGCCAGCGACGCGGAGGGTCTGTCCAAGCTCCAGGGGACCATTTCCGAGGAGGACGTGGCGTTCCTGGAGGGGGTGGTGGACACCTGCACCGAGACCACGGGAAAGCAGACCCATTTCGTCATCCCCGGCGTGGACCCGGCCTCGGCCGCCCTCCATGTGGCCCGCACCATCGTCCGCCGGGCAGAGCGCCATATGGTGGCCCTGGCGGCGGAGGAGCCGGTCCGGGAGGTGCTGGCCCGGTACGTGAACCGCCTCTCCGACGCCATTTACGCCATGGCCCGCCTTCAGGAGGACCTGACGGCCCAGGCGCAGATGCGGGAGAAGGTCACCGGCATGGTGAAGCAGGCCCTCGCCCAGCAGAGCGGCGGCGGACTGCCCCCCATGAGCCTGGAGGTCCTCCAGCGCATGATGGAGCGGGCCAAGGAAAAATCTCGGGAGCTGGGTGTTCCGGTGGTGTTTTCCGCCGTGGACGCCGGAGGCAATCTGGTCATGCTCCAGCGGATGGAGGGCGCGCTGCCCGGCAGTGTGGAGGTGTCGGCCGGAAAGGCCTATACCGCCTACGCGTTCCGTATGCCGACCCACGAGCTGGGTCAGGCGGCCAGGCCCGAGGGACCCCTCTACGGGATTGAGAACGCGGCTCCGGGGAAAATCATCCTGTTCGGCGGCGGCTTCCCCTACCTGGTGGACGGCCAGGTGATGGGAGGCATCGGCGTGTCCGGCGGGACCGTGGAACAGGATATGGAGATCGCGTCTTACGCGATGTCTATATAAGGAGGAACAGCAATGAGCATTGATGAACGCATGGTGGCGAGCATCGTCAAGCAGGTCCTGGGCCGGCTGGACGAGGGGAGCTCCGATCCGCGTGCCAGCGCGGCCGGCGGCGACTGGGGCGTCTTTGACAGCATGAATGAGGCCGTCGAAGCCGCCGCCGCGGCCCAGCGGGAGTACCTGAACCGCTCCATGCACGACCGGGCGACCTATGTGCAGGCCATTCGCGACGTGGTGTTGGACGAAGAGAACCTGGATTACATCTCCCGTCTGGCGGTGGAGGAGACGGGCATGGGCGGCTATGAGTACAAGCTCGTGAAGAACCGTCTGGCAGCCACCAAGACCCCCGGCATCGAGGACCTGACCACCGAGGCCATGAGCGGTGACGACGGCCTCACCCTGGTGGAGTATTCCCCCTTTGGGGTAATCGGGGCCATCACGCCCACCACCAACCCCACTGAGACCATCATCTGCAACTCCATTGGGATGCTGGCCGCAGGCAACTCCGTGGTATTCAGCCCCCACCCCAGAGCCAAGATGGTTTCGCTGCACCTGATTCAGCTGATTAACCGGGCCCTGGCCCGGCTGGGCGCTCCGGCCAATCTGGTGGTCACCGTGTCGGAGCCCTCCATTGAAAACACCAACGCCATGATGAGCCATCCCAAGGTGCGGATGCTGGTGGCCACCGGCGGGCCCGCCATTGTCAAGACGGTGCTCTCCAGCGGCAAGAAGGCCATCGGCGCCGGCGCGGGCAACCCGCCCGTGGTGGTGGACGAGACGGCCGACATCGAGAAGGCCGCCAGAGACATCATTGACGGGTGCTGCTTTGACTACAACCTGCCCTGCATCGCCGAAAAAGAGGTCATTGTGGTGGACTCCGCCGCCGATTTCCTCATGTTCAACATGAAGAAGCACGGCGCTTACGAGGTCAAGGACCCCGCCCTCATTGACCAGCTGGTGAAGCTGGTGGTCCAGGAGAACGGGAAGAGCCCCAAGACCGAATTTGTGGGCAAGAGCGCCAAGTACATCCTGGAGCAGGTGGGCGTAAATGTGGGCGATGACGTACGGGTCATTATGATGGAGACGAAGGAGGAGCACCCCTTCGTGCAGGTGGAGCTGATGATGCCCATTCTGCCCGTGGTCCGGGTGCCCGACGTGGACGCCGCCATTGATATGGCCATCCGTGTGGAGCACGGCAACCGTCATACCGCTATGATGCACTCCCGCAACGTGGATAAGCTGACCAAGATGGCGAAGCTCATCCAGACCACCATCTTTGTGAAGAACGGCCCCTCCTATGCCGGTATCGGCGTGGGCGGCGAGGGCTACACCACGTTTACCATCGCCGGTCCCACCGGAGAGGGGCTGACCTCGGCCAAGTCCTTCGCCCGGCGGCGCAAGTGCGTGCTGGTCGGAGGTCTGGACGTCCGCTGAATAAGGAGAGGTGGGTCTTATGGAAGAAAATCTGACCACTCTCGTGGAACGCTCCGGCATTGTCGGCGCGGGCGGCGCGGGCTTTCCCACCCATGTGAAGCTCAACGCCAAGGCGGACACGGTCATCATCAACGGCGCGGAGTGTGAGCCCCTGCTGCGGGTGGACCAGCAGCTCATGGCCCAGCAGGCCGGGCGGCTGCTCCAGGCCCTGGACCTGATTGTGTCCCAGGTGGGCGCGGAGCAGGGTGTGGTGGCCCTGAAGGAGCACTATCATGGGGCGGTGGAGGCCCTCAAGCGGGAGCTTCCCAATCACCCCAAGCTCAGGATTCACCCCATGGGCGCTTTTTATCCGGCGGGCGACGAGCAGGTGATCGTCTATGAGGTCACCGGCCGCATCGTCCCCGAGGGGGGCATTCCGCTCAACGTGGGGGCCATTGTGACCAACGTGGAGACCGCCCTCAACGTCCTGGAGGCCACCGAGGGCCGTCCGGTTACGGAGAAGTACGTGACCCTTACCGGCGCGGTACATACGCCCAAGACCGTCAAGGTTCCCCTGGGCATCACCGTGGCAGAGGCCCTGGCTTTGGCCGGAGGCCCCACAGCGGCGGACTACCGGGTGGTCAACGGCGGGCCCATGATGGGCCAGCTGGTTTCACCGGAGAGCGCCATCACCAAAACCACCAAGGGACTGATTGTAGTCCCGGCGGGTCATCCGCTGCTGGGCAGTCTGGAGCGGCCGCTGAACGTCTCCACCCGGCAGGCGGCAACCGCCTGTATGCAGTGCTCCCTGTGCTCCGAGGTCTGTCCCCGGGGCCTGCTGGGGCACCGCATCCAGCCCCATAAGCTCATGCGTCTGGCCGCTTACGGCAGTATGTGCGACCCGGCGCAGACTCCCATGAATGCCTATCTCTGCTGCGGGTGCCGTCTGTGCGAGTATGCCTGCGTGATGGACCTTCAGCCCTGGAAGCTCAACGCGAATTTGAAGAGCATCCTGGGGGGACAGGGCATCCGCAACAGTCTCAACAACAAGCCGGAGCAGGCGGCTCCATTTCGGGCGTTCAAGCGCTACCCGGTCCACAAGCTCATTCACCAACTGGGCCTTGCGGCCTACGACGTGGACGCACCCATGGACGGGTGTGCGCACAGCTTCACGAAGGTCACCCTCCCCCTGCGGCAGAATGCCGGAGCTCCGGCGGAGCCGGTGGTGGGCGTGGGGGACCCGGTCCAAAAGGGCGACCTCATCGCCCGTATCCCGGAGGGCAAGCTGGGGGCCAACCTCCACGCCAGCATTTCCGGGACGGTCACCGCTGTGGACGGCGGCAGCATCACCATTCAAAGCTGAGAGGCTGACACCAAGGACTCGTATCCCATGACCCTCGTCTCACGCGGCTGTGGAACAGCGCGGCTCACGGTGCAGTTCACAGCATGATTGACAAACAGTACCGTTTGTGGTAACATGTTTTTAGTCCATTTTACCATAAGCCCACAACGTATTATGAAAGTGAGGAAAAGAGTATGGATATCCTGGCATTGATCGCAGCCTTTGGCGGCGGTGTCATCGGCGCGTATATGGGCGCGGTTCCCGCCTTCGTCATGACCGGCGTGTTCGCCCTGGTGGGCGGCGTGGCTACTGCGGCTGGTGTGGATGGCGGTGTCGCCATCAACTCCATCGCATTCGGCTCCTTCCTGGGCCCCCACATTGCTTTCGCGGGCGGCGTGGCCGCTGCGGGTTACGCCGGCAAGCAGAAGAAGCTGGCCTCCGGCGCTGACGTGGTCAGCAGCCTCAATGGCCTGGGCGAGCCCGACGTGCTGCTGGTCGGCGGCATTTTTGGCGTGATTGGCTTCATCCTGGCTTGGCTCATTGGCCTGACCCCCCTGGGCCCCTTGACAGACCTGCCCGGTATCTGCGTGGTTATCTCCGGCATTATCGTGCGTTTCGTGTTCGGCACCACTGGCCTGACCGGCAAGTATACCGGCTCCGGCCCCCGCGTGTGGTTCTCCACCGGCAAGGGCCTGCTGTGCAACATCATACTGGGCGGCGGCCTGGGCTGCGCCGTAGCTTTTGTGGGCGCTACCCTGTATACGGCTGGCAATGAAGTGGCTCTGGGCATCTTCCCCATCATCTGCTTCGGCTTCTCCGCCACCACTCTGCTCTTTGCCTGCGGCGGTCTGGCTTGCCCCGCTACTCACCACATCGCTCTGCCCGCCGGTCTGGCCACAGTTGTTGGCCTGCACGCGTTCCAGAGCCCCGCTGGCGCTGTGCTGGGTGTGTTGTTCGGTATCCTGGGCGCCCTGGGCGGCGACTTGGCTGGCAACAGCATCAACAGCCATGTGGACACCCACATTGATCCCCCCGCTACGACCATCTTCATCCTGACCATCGTTATCAACCTGATTGCTTTTGGTCTCGGCGTATAATTCACCCTAACGAAGAATAGAGGACGCTTATGGGAAAGTCGATTGGATTAGTGGAGCTGAAGAGCATCCCCGTCGGGGTACAGACCGCCGATGAGATGCTCAAGGCCGCCAACGTAGACCTGCTGGTGGCCACCGCCATCTGTCCGGGCAAGTACATCATCATTATCAGCGGACAGGTGGGGGCTGTGAAGAGCTCCATGGAAACGGGCAGACAGACGGCGGGCGTGTTCCTGATCTGTCACCATATCATCAACAATGTTCACGCCTCTGTGCCTGCGGCCCTGGTGGGCACCACAGACGTGGAGCGCATCACCTCTCTGGGTATGGTGGAAACCATGTCGGCACTGACTGCGGTACGGGCCGCGGATATCGCCGCCAAGGCGTCCAACATCACCCTGATGGAGGTCCGTGTGGCTCGCGGTCTGGGCGGCAAGGGATACCTGATATTCACCGGAGAGGTTTCCGCTGTGAAATCGGCGCTGAACTCCTGCCTGAACCAGCTGGCGGATACGGGTGAGATTACCAGCACCTGTGCGATTCCCTCGCCGCACAAAGGATTATTGGAGAAGCTGATGTGACATACTAAGCAGTATCCAGAAAAGGAGGTCACACGATTATGAGTACCCAGGATTGTCCCAACTGCCATTACACCCCGCCCAAAAAGAAGGAAGAGCCCGAGGATTGCGCCCAGTGCTTCTATCAGCCCGGCGCGGCCAAGACGGAGGAGAAGCCCGCGGACGACTGCGCCCAGTGCTTCTACCAGCCGGAGGCTCCCAAGGAGGAGCAGTCTGGGGATTGCCCCCAGTGCTTCTACCAGCCCGATAAAAAGTAAACAGAAAGGGTGAGTACCGTGGAACGTCTTGTTGGAAAACATGCGCCCGCTTTTTCCATGGAGGCCCTGGCCGCCGATGGAGAGAATTTCGTCCATGTGACACTGGAGGACTACAAGGGAAAATGGCTGGTGCTGTTCTTCTATCCGATGGATTTCACCTTTGTCTGTCCCACGGAGCTCACCGCCTTCTCGGACTGCCTGGAGAAGTTCCGCGCCGCCGGTGCGGAGCTCCTGGCGGTCAGTACCGACAGTGTGTACTCCCATCTGGCCTGGCGGCGCAACGGCCTGGGGAAGCTGGGCTACCCCATGGGCGCCGACCAGAACCTGCGGGTCTGTACCGATTACGGCGTGCTTTTGGAGGATGAGGGCGTAGCCCTGCGGGGCCTGTTCCTCATTGACCCGGAGCAGACCGTCAAGTTCAGTGTCATCCACGACAACAACGTGGGCCGGAACCCGGAGGAAATCCTCCGGGTCCTGGCGGCACTGCAAACCGGCGGGCTGTGCGGTGCGGGCTGGACGGCGGGGGATGCCCTCATTGACCCCCAAGCCGCCGCCCCTCAGAAAACTGCCGGGAGCGCTGAGGATGTGCCCGTGCGCATTTATACCATGCCGGGATGCAGCTACTGCCGCAGTGTCAAGGAGTTCCTGAAGGGGGCCGGTGTGGCCTATGGGGAGGTGGACCTCTCCACGGACAAGGAAGGGCAGGCCTTTATGGACCAGCGGGGTTATACCGCCCTGCCGGTGACGGTGATTGGCCAGACGGAGGTTTCCGGTTACGACATGCCCAAAATCAAGAAAGCGCTGGGGCTTGACCAGTAAAGGAGTGGGTGGGAAATGGACATGAATCTTTTGGACATTGGCTCGTCCGCAGAAGGCAAGCTCCGCATCATCCAGGAGTCGGTCCCCGGCAAGCAGGTGACACTGGCCCATATCATCGCCAGCCCAGGTGAGATTATTTACCGAAAGCTGGGCTTGAACCCGGAGCTGGACTATGAGCAGTCGGCCATTGGTATTCTGAGTATGTGCCCCTCCGAAATCTCGGTGATTGCGGGAGATATCGCCATGAAAACCGCCCCCATTGAAATCGGCTTCATTGACCGGTTCAGCGGGACACTGATTTTCACCGGGCGTATTTCCAATGTTCAGTCGGCGGTCAACAATATCCTGACCTATCTGAAAAACCGGCTGGGCTTCACGGTTTGCGAGATTACGCGGACATGAGGAAGATTATCTTAATTGGCCGGAGCGAGTGCGGCAAGACAACCCTGACGCAGGCGCTGAAGGGTGATGTGATTACCTATCACAAGACGCAGTACATCAATCACTATGATGTGGTCATTGACACGCCCGGCGAGTATGCGGAGACGGTCAATCTGGGCCGCGCCCTGGCTCTGTACTCCTTTGAGGCGGATGTGACGGGGCTTCTGTTGAGCTCCATCGAGCCCTATTCGCTCTATCCGCCCTGCTGCGCGGCCTGGAGCACCCGCCCGGTGATTGGGATTGTGACCCAGGTGGACCGGGAAAACGGCAATGTTCAGCGGGCCCATGATTGGTTGAGCCTCGCGGGCTGTGAGCAGATTTTTCATGTGAGCTCCTACACCGGCGAGGGGATTTGGCAGATACTGAATTACCTCCGGGAGCCTGGGGACGTGCTTCCCTGGGACTCCGAGGCGGAGGCCGACCACCCGCGCACCGTCCTGTCGGACAAGTTCGGGAAGCTGTGAGCGGCCTTTTCGGCAGCAAACGAGTGTTTATTGTGTGAAAACCGGTTAACGGATTGCTCCGTTAACCGGTTTTTTGTATCCAAAGGGATGAGCTCAAAGCTCTTCCCACTCCGCACATTCTGGCATGTCCTCAAAACAGTCAGGCCACGAATCTTGCAGCACAAGGGCGAGGACGATTTGAATTGCGGTTTCTTTTCGGTTGACATAGCTGTTTGAGATATACATCTCCTCAGTGTTGTTGATATGAAAGATTGTGCTGCCCTCCGGGTTCAGCCCGATGTCCTCACCGTAGGCTTGAATCCCCGCCGATTCGTCGTAGGGGAGATACCATATGTATCCATACTCTCCCGTTACCAGCAGGCTGACAAAAGGAATCAGGACTTCGGAGTCTTGAGACAGGAGGAACTCATTTTCTCCATCGACTGTCTTTTGGAGCACGGCCGTCAGCTGCTCTGGGGATTCGCAGACATCGTTTCCCCCAGAATGCTCGACAAAGATTGGAAACATGGAAATTCCTCCTTTATGGTTCGGTTTTATCCGCCGTCTGTCCCTCTTGAAGCTCCTGATAGGAGACGTTTTTCTGTGCCCCTCCGCCGGGGAGGACGTGCCTGCGGCCCTCGCCGATGGTGAGGTTCCGCTCCCCGCTGACCCGGTACACCACGGCGGCTCCCACAGTCAGTCCGCCGATGGCCAGCCCGCCGATTACCCCGATAGCGGGATTCACCGCCAGCAGGCCGCCAAACATGAAGTTCAAGGCTACCCCTGCCAGGGAGACCAGACTCAGCAGGCGGGTGTTGCGGTTGATGTTGTTGTTGACAATGGAGGTATAGGTGTCCAAATCCTTAATGACGGTGTTTTTCACCAGCTCATAGCGTTCCTCTAAAAATTGGAAATCCAGCGCCACCTGCCCTTGGAGTACATAGCTGTTCTGCATTTGCATGGGGAAGTAACCCTTGTCAATGCGGGCGATAATCTCCTTGATGGCGATCACCTGATTGCCGTACTCGGTGTACCGCCGCCGGAAGTCCAAAATCTGATAGGTGCCGCTGTTGTCGATTTTGTTGTCCAGATTGTCCTCCAGCAGCTTCATGTCTTCGGTGCCCTGGTCAATAAGCTCGGTCAGGTTGGCGATTTTGAACTTGAGGGCGTGCATCAGCACCTGCCCCAGGTATTTGACCGGATGCGCGGCCAGATACTCCTGAAAAAAGCCCTGCTGGGATTCCTCCAGAATGAGGTTGGTGCCCGCCTGCCGGAGGCGCAGTTCACCCAAAAGCTCCCCGTCCCCATAGGTGAGCTCCAGTGTCAGGGAGGTTTCGTCCCCCGTAATGCGCTGGTGGGTGATGGGTTCCCCGATGGGAGCGGTGAAGATGCAGTATTCACTTTCGGCCAGACCGCCGCCCTCCGGGTGGCGGCTTCGGCTCATGGGCTGGAAAAAGGTGAGCGCTTCCATGGAATACCTCGTATCCGGGGCGCGGCCCCTTGAGCTTCTCCCAATTATGGGGTAGAGTAGTGTGGCGGCGGGGCAACATACCCCATTCATACTGTAAGCAAAAAGGGAATTGTGGACAAGAGAATTTTTTGACCGCCAGACCCTTTTTTCCGTTCTCTTACGTGCGGCGGAATTTATCGTCTATAGGTAGCGGCGGACGCGCTGCATGTAGTCACGGTAGGCTGAACCAAATGTTTCGATGCACCAGCGCTCCTCCGCTAAAATAATCCAGTGGGCGGAGATTTGAAAGACCAGAACTGCCCCCAGCACCAGCAGGGACCGCGCCAGCAGCGCCATACCAAGGAAGCACACAAAGTAGGCGACATACATGGGGTTGCGGGAGAACCGATAGAGCCCGGCGGTATTCAGTCCGCTCCGGTCCGGTGAAGCAAAATTGATGACCGCGGCGGCGCATAAGGCGAGCCCGCAGAGGTAGCAGAGCAGGCCAAGGAACAGGCTCCAGGAGGGCACAAGGGGGACGGTTGAGAAGATCAGCAGCAGGAATATCCCAAGGTTGGACAGCTGATAGATGATGTAAGCAATTTTTTCGGCGCCCTGCATAGGAGCAAACCGGGCTGCGCGCCGCAAGGCCGTCCCGCTCAGGTGCGACAGCAGAAGAAAGCGGACACCCAGAAAGGGCAGCAGCAGGATACCTGCGGGCATGACCGGTTCACTCCCATCTGTCCAGGATTGGCATTAGAGAAAGATGTATTTCAGCAGGAACAGAAACGCCAGTATGTAGATAAAGGGCCCGGCCTTTCGCCGTTCCTCCGGCCCAGCGGCCAAATGGAGGACAGCATAGGAGAGAACGCCCAGGGCGATGCCCTCGGAAATGCTGTAAAAGAGGGGGACCGCCAGCACACACAGAAAGGCGGGGATGTATTCCAGAGGATTTTTGAAGTCCACCTTTGCGATGGTCTTGAGAATCATCGCACCCACGATAATCAGGGCAGGGGCGGTGGCAAAGGAGGGAATCGCCAGGAAGATGGGGGAGAGCAGGAGGGACACCACAAACAGCCCGGCGGTAACCAGCCCTGACAGCCCGGTTCGCCCGCCCACCGAAACTCCGGCGGCGCTTTCGATGAAGGTGGTGGTGGTAGAGGTCCCCAGCACCGCCCCGGCGCAGGTGCCCAGCGCGTCCGAGAGCAGCGCCCCCCGAATGCGGGGAAGGCGTCCCTGTTCATCCAGCATATTGGCCTCTGAGGCAATGCCGATCAGCCCGCCCATGGTGTCGAACACATCCACAAAGAGCAGGGCAAAGACCACAATCAGGAAGTCAGGGGAGAGCAGCTGAGAGAAATCCATCTGCCCCAGGGTGGGGGCCAGACTGGGCACGGCCAGCCCCCGGGAGAAGTCGGGCAGGAGGCTGGCAAAGCCCCCGGCGGGGTCGGGCACGTAGAGCCCCGCCAGCTGGCACGCAATCCCCAGCACCCAGGTGGCCAGGATGCCCAGCAGGATGCTCCCCCGGACCTGCCGGACCACCAGAATCCCGGTGATGCACACGCCTGCCAGAGCCAGGAGGGCGGAGATGCCCGCCGTCGAAAAGGTCCCCTGGGCGGCGGACTGGGAGAAGGAGAACATCCCCACCAGAGTGCCGTCCACGGCAACCACCAGCCCGCAGTTTTGCAGGCCGATAAAGGCAATGAACAGCCCGATACCCGCCGAAACCGCGTGTTTGAGGCACATGGGGATGGAATTGAAGATGCGTTCCCGAACGGGAGTGACGGACAGGACCACAAACACGATCCCCTCCACAAAGACGGCGGCCAGGGCCATCTGCCAGGAGTAGCCCATTTTCAGAACGATGGTATAGGCAAAATAGGCGTTGAGCCCCATACCGGGGGCCAGAGCAAAGGGATAATTGGACAGCAGGGCCATAAACACCGTGGCCAGAGCCGAGGCCAGGGCGGTGGCGGTAAAGACCGCGCCGCTGTCCATGCCCGCGGCGGAGAGGATAATGGGGTTGACCGCCAGGATGTAGGCCATAGTCATGAAGGTGGTCAGACCCGCAAAGACCTCCGTGCGGGGGGTGGTGTGGTTCTCGCGCAGGTGAAAGGCGCGCTCCAGCAGATTGGACATATAAGCATCCCCTTTTTGGGCGTGGACAGATTTGGTTCGGGTCTGGAATCCCGCCGGAGCGGCGGGTGGTTGAGGACTCCGAACAGACTCTATTTTACCACGAATGCGCACCGGCGTACAGGAGAAGTTTTGTCAAAATGGTGGCGGCGGTGTTGCGGTTTGGGGGAGATTGTGGTAAACTGTGGAAAAAAGGGGCGGGGAGGGGCGGCTTTGGAGCTCCATGACCTGCGGAAACGCGTTCTGCTCAGGTGAGACGGGGATGATTTCGGAAAAAATAAAAAAATCTCAAATAGAAACTTGCCAACTGTGGCAAAATGTTGTATGATATCCCATACAGCTTTCCCCGCGTGGTGTTCCGGCGCGGGGCAAGGCCGCACTAGTCGGGGAGTTAGCGGTGCCCTGTACCTGCAACCCGCTACAGCAGGGATGAATCCCGGCCCCCGGAACTATGCTGTGCCGTCTGACCCCGGTAAGCAGTGATGATGGATCGGTCCCGCGCAAGGCTGTCCCGTGAACCGTGTCAGGCGGGGAACCGAGCAGCACTAAGCGGATCGCGGCCTGTGCCGCGGGGTGCCCGCTCCTGAGCCGGCTGCCAGGGTAACGGGTATAGCATAGCTTTCAAAGGCCGGTGTGCGGTCCTGCCCTGCGCCGGAGGCGCGCGGGGGAATCCATTGTATGGCTGCGCCAAGGGGCGCGGGCTCTGGCGATTCGACGGGGCGGAGGGTGCTCCGCTCCGTTTTTTATGAATATGAGGTGACCGCTTTGTATCAAGCCCTGTACCGCAAATGGCGGCCCCGGACCTTCGACGACGTGGTGGGTCAGGGACATATTACCGACACATTGAAGCGTCAGGCCGCCGCCGGGCGGCTGTCCCACGCCTATCTCTTCACCGGCACCCGGGGCACCGGAAAGACCACCTGCGCTAAGATTCTCTCCCGGGCGGTGAACTGCGAGCATCCGGTGGACGGGAATCCCTGCAACCAATGTCCCTCCTGCCGGGGGATTGAGGACGGCTCCATTTTGGACGTGCTGGAGCTGGACGCCGCCTCCAACAACGGTGTGGACCAGGTCCGCGCCCTGCGGGACGAGGCCGTTTATACCCCTGCCGCTGTGAAAAAGCGGGTGTACATCGTGGACGAGGTCCACATGCTCTCCACCGCCGCCTTCAATGCCCTGCTGAAAATTCTGGAGGAGCCCCCGGCTCATCTGATGTTTATTCTGGCCACCACCGAGCTCCACAAGGTCCCGGCGACCATTAAGTCCCGGTGTCAGCAGTTCGCCTTTAAGCGGATTCTGCCTGGGGACATCGCCGGGCGGCTGTCCTATGTGGCGGAACAGGAGGGGATTGGCCTCACCCAGGAGGGCGCGGCCCTGCTGGCCCGTCTGGCCGACGGGGGAATGCGGGACGCCCTGTCCCTGCTGGACCAGTGCGCCGGGACCGGCGGGACCATTGGAGAGGGGGAGGTCCTGGACGCCCTGGGTCTGGCCGGGAATCTGGAGACCGGGCGGCTGATGGAGCAGATTGGGGCAGGGGATACCGCCGCCGCGCTGGAGACGATGGCCCGGCTGTACGGGGCGGGGAAGGACGTGGGGAGCCTTTTGAATGAGCTCTCCGCCCTGACGCGGGACCTGCTTATCCGCCGGACGGCCCCCCAGGGGGGCGCGGCCCTGCTCAATGGCGGATATGACGAAAACACCCTGCGCCGCTTGTCCAACGCCTTTCAGACACAAAGGCTGGTACAGATGCTGCGGCAGGTACAGCAGACGGTGGCCAATCTGTCCCGCAGCGGCAACCGCCGCACTGACGCGGAGCTCTGCCTCATTCGCCTGTGCGACGCCTCTTTGGACGAGAGTGCGGCGGGGCTGAACGCCCGTCTGGCCCGCGTAGAGGAGCTTTTGGCAGGCGGCGTCCGGCCTGCGGTTCAGAGCCCGCCTGCGGCTCCGGTTCAGCCGGTATCTGCCCCGGTTTCGGAGGAACGCCCGACCTGGGAGGAGGATCGTCCGCCTCTGCCGGAGGAGCCTGGGGAGCCGGTGTGGTACGACCCGCCGCCTGCGTCCCCTGCGGCAGCCCCGCCGGCCGCGCCCAAGAGCGCTGTGCCCCCGGCGTCCAGGCTAGTTTCTGCGGACATCTGGCCGGATTTGACTGCGGCCCTGCGGGGCAAGGTGCCGATGGGGGAATATACCTTCTTAAATAACCCCTCCATGGTTCAGGGGCGGCTGGAAGGGGACGCCTTGACCCTCTGGGTGGAATCGGAGTTCGTCAAAAACATGGTGGGCAAGCCTGCCGTGCTGGAGGCGGTGGGCACCCTGGCCTCGTCCATGACCGGCAGGACGGTGCGCTGTACGGTGTCGGTGGGGAAGCCTCCGGCCCTCCAGCCGGGCGGGGCGGAGCCGGTATCCCCGGCGACGGAGAGCTCCGCTCCGGCGGAACACGACAAGTTGGATGATCTGATGGCCCTGGGGGCCCAGTTTGACAATATTATCATTCAGGAGTAAGGGGAGAACAGCAATGGCAAAGGGATTCAACAGCCGGGGCCGGGGCGGAATGCCGCCTATGGGCGGCGGCATGAACGCAAACATGATGAAGCAGGTCCAAAAGATGCAGCAGGACATGCTGCGGATGCAGGAGGAGCTGGAGGCTAAGACCTACACAGCCGCTGCGGGCGGCGGAGCGGTGTCGGCCACCGTCACCGGGAAGCGGGTGCTGTCCGCTCTGACCATCGACCCCGACGCGGTGGACCCGGAGGATGTGGAGATGCTTCAGGACATGATTGTAGCGGCGGTGAACGAGGCTATGCGGGCGGCGGAACAGGACTCGGCCGCCACCATGCAGGGCCTCACCGGCGGATTGAACCTGCCCTTTTAAGAATGGCTCATTGGATGCCGGAGAAGCTCGGGGCGCTCAGGGAGCGCCTGCCCAAGGTGGGAATGCGCAACATCAAGACCGCGGTGGCGGTGGTGGTATGCTATTTCCTGTTTTACCCGCTGCGGTGGGTGGGCATTGGCATGGAGGGGACGCTCGGGCCCTTTTACGCGTGCATCGCCGCCGTGATTTGTATGCAGAGCTCCATTGAACAGAGCGTCCGCCAGGGGGTATCCCGCGTCATTGGCACACTGCTGGGGGGCGTTATGGGCCTGCTGGTCCTGCTGCTGGACGACTGGCTGAAGCAGCCGGTGGTGACGGGGCTCCTGCTGGGCGTGGGGGTGATTGTAACCATTTGGCTGTGCAATGTCCTCCGCCGTCCTGCGGCCTGCGCCATTGGCTGCGTGGTGCTGTGCGTGGTCATCATCAATCACAGCGGAGCGGACCGTTATTGGTACACAATTTTGCGCATTGGCGAGACTCTGGTGGGCGTGGCGGTGGCGGTAGTTGTGAATCAGCTGCTCCCCGGCGGCCGGGCAGAGAAGCAGTAAACACGACGGAGCATAGGAGGAATGACACAATGGAACCTGCGAAGGTATATTTTTCCGACCTGCGGTGCAGGCCGGGGAGAAATCTGCTGCAAAAGCTGGAGCGGCTCATCCGCACGGCGGGGATTGGCGAGATTGACTTTGAGGGAAAGCTCACCGCCATTAAGATGCACTTTGGAGAGCCGGGCAATCTGGCCTTCCTGCGGCCCAATTACGCCAAGGTGGTGGCCGATGTGGTGCGGAGCATGGGGGGCCTGCCCTTCCTCACCGACTGCAACACCCTCTATCCCGGACGGAGAAAGAACGCTCTGGAGCACCTGGACGCCGCCTTTGAGAACGGCTTCTCGCCCCTGAGCACCGGCTGTCAGATTATCATCGGCGACGGCCTGCGGGGCAACGACGATGTGGAGGTTCCGGTAGCCGGAGCGGAGCACATTCAGACCGCCAAAATCGGCAAGGCCATTATGGAGGCCGACGTAATTCTTTCCCTGAGCCACTTCAAGGGACACGAGCAGACCGGCTTTGGCGGCGCGGTGAAAAACCTGGGCATGGGCTGCGGAAGCCGCCGGGGCAAGATGGAGCAGCACGCGGCAGGCAAGCCCACGGTAGCCCAAAAATACTGTATCGGCTGCCGCAAGTGCGCCCTTCAGTGCGCCCACGACGCCATTGCCTACGACGGGGAGGGGAAGGCCTCCATTGACCACAACAAATGCGTGGGCTGCGGCCGGTGTATTGCCGTGTGCAATCCGGACGCAATCCGGCCGGACTACGACTGCGCCATGGAGGAGCTGGGGCGCCGTATGGCCGAGTACACCAAGGCGGTGGTGGACGGACGGCCGCAGTTCCATATCTGCCTGGTAATCGATGTGTCCCCCTACTGCGACTGCCACGGAGAGAACGATGTACCCATTCTGCCCGACGTGGGTATGTTCGCCTCCTTTGACCCGGTGGCCCTGGACCAGGCCTGCGCCGACGCCTGCCTGCGGCAGGAGCCCCTGCCCGGCTCCGCCCTGGACGACGAAATGCACCGGGAGGGCTTTTGCGACCACCATGACCACTTTATCAACAGTATGCCAAACACCGACTGGAAGGTGTGCCTGGAGCACTGTGAGAAGATTGGCGTCGGCACCCGTTCCTACGAGCTCATTCCGGTAAAGTAGAAAGGAGCAGCCTATGGATAGCAAGGAAATTCTCTCCCGCTGCGACCATACCCTGTTGAAGCAGGAGGCCACCTGGGCGCAGATTCAGGAGGTATGCGACGATGGGAAGCGGTACGAGTGCGCCAGTGTGTGTATTCCGGCCTCTTATGTGAAGCAGGCGGCGGAGTACCTGGGGAATGATTTGAAAATCTGCACCGTAATCGGCTTCCCCAACGGCTACGCCACCACGGAGGTCAAGGTTTTTGAGACAGAGGACGCCATCCGGGGCGGAGCCGACGAGATTGACATGGTGGTCAACCTGGGCTGGGTGAAGGACGCCCGGTGGGAGGATATTTTGTCGGAAATCCGTGCCGTCAAGGCCTCCTGTCAGGGGAGGATTCTGAAGGTCATTGTGGAGGCCTGCCTGTTGACCGAGGCGGAGAAAATCAAGCTCTGTGAGCTGGTGACACTGGCGGGGGCGGATTATATCAAAACCTCCACCGGCTTCTCCACCGGCGGAGCCACCCGGGAGGACGTGGCCCTCTTCAAGGCCCACATCGGCCCCGAGGTGAAAATCAAGGCCGCCGGGGGCATCCGCACCCTCCAGGATGCGGAGGACTTCATTCACCTGGGCGCGGACCGTCTGGGGACCTCCGCCATTGTGAAGCTGGTCAAAAACGAGATTTCTCAGGGTTATTGAGCTTATCGCCGCGCCGCGGGCAAGTGCCTGCGGCGCGGTTTTTGCGTTCCGGCAAAATTCACGCCTTTTTTCCGCCGGGGAGGCAGGGATGTAACGAAATTGTAAAAAATGCGGGAGACGGGCAAAAATGCGGTTGCTCTTTGGACGGGGATGGGGTATAATAGGGACGAGCTCAGGGAGGAAAAGACAACAGGTGTCGTTACCGAACTGGGCCATTTTTTGGAAAGGAAGGTAGATATCATTGAAAAACGCTAAGAAACTGACTGCACTGCTCCTGTCCCTTGCGCTGGTCTTTGCTCTGGCGGCCTGCGGCGGCAATCCCAGCGGCGGTGCCGCCAGCACCCCCGCGCCTGTGGACCAGAACACCCCCGCTCCCGCCACGCAGACACCCGATGACCAGACCCCCGACGACCAGACCCCCGCTAACACTGAGTTCCGGGTGGCCATGATTACCGACTATGGCGACATCACCGACGAGTCCTTTAACCAGACCACGTATGAGGCCTGCCAGGAGTTCTGCACCGCCAACGGTGTGGACTTCACCTACAAGAAGCCCGCTGGCGATTCCACCGCTGACCGTGTGGCCATGGTGGATGCCGCTGTGGTGGATGGCTACAACGTAATTGTAATGCCTGGCTTCGCGTTCGGCGCCACGATTATAGAGGTGGCCGAGCTCTATCCCGACGTGAAGTTCATTGCTCTGGATGTGGCCGAGGTCGACCTGCCCAATTACACCCTGCTGGACAACACCTACTGCGCTGTGTATCAGGAAGAGTTGAGTGGTTATATGGCCGGCTACGCCGCTGTGAAGCTGGGCTACAAGCACCTGGGTTTCCTGGGCGGCATGTCGGTGCCCGCCGTGGTGCGTTACGGCTATGGCTTCGTCCAGGGCGCTGACGCCGCCGCTGCCGAAATGGGCATCACTGGTGATGTGACCATCGAGTATGCCTATGGCAACCAGTTCTATGGCGACGCCGACATCACCGCTTACATGGACACCTGGTACAACAACGGTGTAGAAGTGGTCTTTGCCGCTGGCGGCAGCATCTACACCTCCGCCTGCGAGGCCGCTGCCAAGGTGGGCGGCAAGCTCATCGGCGTGGATGTGGACCAGGCCGCGATCATTGACAAGTACGGCGAGGGTATGACCGTGACCTCCGCTATGAAGGGTCTGGCCCCCACGGTGTTGGATACCCTGGACGACGTCATCAACAACGGCAACTGGGCGAACTATGGCGGCAACATTGAAACTCTGGGCATGGTGTCCGGCGACGACCCCAGCGCCAACTATGTGCAGCTGCCCGAGAGCACTCAGTGGGCTGACACCTTCGGCGAGGCCGACTATCAGGCTCTGGTAAAGGGGATGTACGACGGTACCATTACCGTATCCGACGACATCGCTGCCGAGCCCACCGTGACCATCACCGTCAACTACCTGGGCAACATTAAGTAAGCATAGCAAAAACCATTCTATACCCGCTGAGAGGCTTCGTGCCCTTCAGCGGGTATTTTTTTGCACCGGCAGGGCCGGTTTGAAGAAAAATTCGATGGAATAACACGGAAAAAACAGCGGTTTCATACAGTTCGGAAATGGGTACAAATATTATAACGGTTATGATTGCAATATGGGCGCGTTTATATTAAAATAGAGGGGACGATTCCCATTTCTACTAAAGGAGCTGAGGGCATGAAGGAGCCACAGTATAAGCGGGTATTGCTGAAGGTCAGCGGAGAGGCTCTGGCCGGTGAGGCCAGCCGGGGGCTGGATTTCGATGTAATCGGAAATGTATGTGATGTCATTAAGGAATGTGTGTCCATCGGTGTGCAGGTGGGCATTGTGGTGGGAGGCGGCAACTTCTGGCGGGGCCTCAAGGACGGCGGGGACCGCATGGAGCGCACCCGCGCCGACCATATGGGGATGCTGGCCACCTCCATCAACGCTCTTGCCGTGGCCGATGTGCTGGAACAGAAGGGCGTGGATGTGCGGGTCATGACCGCCATCGAAATGCGCTCCATCGCGGAACCCTACATCCGTTCCAAGGCCATCCGGCACATGGAGAAGGGGAGGGTGGTCATTTTTGGCTGCGGCACCGGCAACCCCTATTTCTCCACCGATACTGCCGCCGTGCTCCGGGCGGCGGAGATTGACGCCAACGCCATTCTGCTGGCCAAGAACATCGACGGGGTGTACAGCGCCGACCCCCGAAAGGACCCCAGCGCCGTGAAATACGATATGATTACCTATGACGACGTACTGGCCCAGCACTTGCAGGTGATGGACTCCACCGCCGCGTCCCTGTCCATGGACAACAAAATTCCCGTTGTACTCTTCGCGCTGAAGGACCCTCAGAACATCCTGCGGGTGGTTCTGGGAGAAAAAATAGGAACGATTGTCAAGGAGGCACTGTGAGATGAATGAACTCAACAAACCCTATGATGAAAAAATGAAAAAGACCGTTGATGTGGTTGTCAGCGACTTCGCCAGTGTCCGGGCCGGGCGGGCCAACGCCGCTGTGCTGGATAAGATTGCCGTGGACTACTACGGGACCCCCACCCCCATCAATCAGGTGGCCACCATTTCCTCTCCCGACCCCCGGAGCCTGATGATTCAGCCTTGGGATAACAAGCTGCTCAAGCCCATTGAGAAGGCCATTCAGACCTCTGATTTGGGCATCAACCCCCAGAATGACGGCCGGGTGATTCGCCTGTCCTTCCCCCAGCTCACCGAGGAGCGCCGCCGGGAGCTGACCAAGCAGGTCCGCAAGTACGGCGAGGGGGGCAAGGTGGCCATCCGCAACATCCGCCGGGACGCGATGGATAAGCTCAAGGCTCTGGAGAAGAAGAGCGAGATTACCGAGGACGACCGGAAAGAGCTGGAAAAAGAGCTTCAGGATATGACTGAGAAGCGCTGCAAGCAGATTGACGACCTCACCGCCAAGAAAGAGACGGAGCTGATGGCAGTCTAAGGACTGCCTGCGGTGCGGGACCTTACCGTGTCCCGCACCCCTAGAACCTGTATTCACAGGCGTTTGACGCCGTCTGGCCGGGTCTTTTGCCCATCCGGCATCCCCCGCCTATGAATACAGGTTCTTATCTTCATTAGGTTCAGGGTATGGGTATGTTTTTTCATAAATCGAGCAAGCACCGTTCCGCTTCGGTGGACTTTGCACATCTGCCCCGGCATATCGCCATCATTATGGACGGAAACGGCCGTTGGGCAAAAAAGCGGGGCCTCCCCCGGACGGCGGGCCACGCCGCAGGGGCGGAGAACTTTCGCACCATCGCTACCTACTGCAAGGAAATCGGCCTGGAGTACCTGACGGTGTACGCCTTCTCCACCGAGAATTGGAGCCGCCCGCAGGAAGAGGTTTCCGCCATTATGGGCCTGCTGAAACAGTATCTGGTGGAGGCCATCGGCAAGATGGAGCGGGACCGGGTCAAGATGAAATTTTTCGGGGACCTGTCCCCCCTGAGTCAGGAGCTGCGAGACTTGTGCGCTCAGACGGAGGAAATTTCCCGGCACTACGAGGGGGTTCAGGTGAACATCTGCCTCAATTACGGAGGCCGGGACGAGATTTTGCGGGGAGTCCGGGCCTTTGCCGCCGCCTGCGCGGCAGGGGAGACGGCCCCCGGCTTCCTGGACGAGGAGACTTTTGGACAGTACCTTGATTCCGCCGGGGTGCCCGACCCGGATTTGGTAATCCGGCCCAGCGGGGAACAGCGGCTGTCCAATTTTCTCCTGTGGCAGTCGGCCTACGCCGAGTTCTATTTTACCGAGGCCCTGTGGCCTGACTTTTCCAAGGACGAACTGCACCGGGCGCTGGCGGCCTATCAGAGCCGCTCCCGCCGGTTTGGAGGTGTCTAGTGGTTCAGCGAGTAATGGTTGCGGTGATTTCAATTCCGCTGCTGCTGTGGATGATTTATGGCGTATCTCCGGGCTGGCCCATTGTCCTGCCCATTGCCATCGCGGTTATCTCCATGCTGGCGGTCCATGAGGCCCTCTGGTCCACCAGCTTTTTGAAGCACCCCCGCATTTCCGGCTACTCCATCCTTCTGGCGGGACTGATTCCCTTTTGGGTGTTCTATGACGGGCAGGCGCTGCCCGCCCTGTGGGGGCTGTTTCTGTACGTCATTCTGCTGTTCAGCGAGGCCATCGCCAGCCGGGGCCGGATTGGACTGGAGAAAATGGGGGGCGCTTTTTTCCTGTCGGTATTTGTGCCCTTTTTCCTGTCCTCCTTCCTGCGGATCCGGCTGATGGAGGACCTGTGGCGGAGCCTTATCATTCTCCCCCTGATTGCCGCCTTTGTCAGTGACGCCTTCGCCCTTTTTGCGGGTATGGCCTTTGGCAAGCACAAGCTGGCCCCGTCCCTCTCGCCCAAAAAGACGGTGGAGGGGGCCGTTGGCGGTCTGCTGGGCGCGGTGGTGTGTACCGTCCTGTACGGCGCGGGCCTGCGCCTGCTGTTTCAGTATCAGGTGGATTACCTGCGTCTGGCCCTCTATGGCGGCTTGGGCAGTGTGGTGTCTCAGCTGGGGGATTTGTCCTTTTCCTCCATCAAGCGGGAGTATGGCATCAAGGACTTTGGCAACCTCCTGCCGGGGCATGGGGGGATTTTGGACCGGTTTGACAGTGTGATTTTCTGCGCGCCGCTGATGGAACTGCTGATTCGTACCCTGCCCGCCATTGGGAGGTGAGTCCATGACAATTTCATTGCTGGGTTCTACCGGCTCCATCGGGCGGCAGTCATTGGAAGTGATTGCCGCCTGCGGCATGACTGCGGCCGCGCTGACCGCCAACCGGGACGAGGCGCGGCTGGAAGAGCAGTGCCGCCGGTTTGGTCCCAGGCTGGCGGTGATGATGGACGAGCGCGCCGCCGCCGGCCTGCGGGTGCGTCTGGCCGATACCCCGGTGCGGGTGGCCTCCGGCATGGAGGGACTCTTGGAGGCCGCCTCCCTGGAGGAAGCGGACACGGTGCTCACCGCCGTGGTGGGTATGGTGGGCCTGCGGCCCACACTGGCAGCGCTGGAGGCGGGAAAGCGGGTGGCTCTGGCCAACAAGGAGACGCTCGTGTGCGCCGGGGAGCTGGTTATGGAGGCGGCGGACCGCCGGGGGGCGGAGCTGCTGCCGGTGGATTCGGAACACTCCGCGTTGTTTCAGTGCCTTCAGGGGTGCCGGAGCCACGGAGAGGTTAAGCGCTTAATCCTCACAGCCTCAGGGGGTCCCTTTTTCGGGATGAACCGGGAGGCCGTCTATCACGCCACCCGGGAGCAGGCCCTCAAGCACCCCAACTGGTCCATGGGGGCCAAGATTACCGTGGACTCGGCTACCCTCATGAACAAGGGGCTGGAATTCATCGAGGCTATGCGGCTGTACCGGATGCCCCCCGAAAAAATTTCCATCGTGGTCCACCGGGAGAGTATCATTCACTCCCTGGTGGAATACTGTGATAACGCAGTATTGGCGCAGCTGGGCGCGCCGGACATGCGCCTACCCATTCAGTATGCCCTCACCTGGCCGGAGCGGGTGCCGGGACCGGCGCAGACTCTGGACCTGCTCCATTGTCCGCCCCTGACCTTCCAGGAACCGGATTATGAGGCCTTTCCGTGCCTGTCCCTGGCCCTGGCGGCGGCGAAAACCGGAGGAACCGCCACAGCGGTGCTCAACGGGGCCAACGAGGCGGCGGTGGGCCTCTTCCTGGAGGGGAGGATTCCCTTCGGGGAGATTGCGGAGCGGGTGGCCTGGGCGCTGGAGCGGACGGCGGTGGTGCAGAAGCCCGCTTTGGAGGACGTGCTGACCGCAGACGCCGCCGCCCGTGCCGCCGCGCTGGCGTACCCAGGGGCATAGCCCCAATCAAGGAGGCCGTTTATGACCATTTTGTATATCTTCATTGCCGTGCTCATGTTCGGGGCGCTCATTGCAATCCACGAGTTCGGGCACTTCATTGCCGCCAAATCTCTGGGCGTGCGGGTCAACGAGTTTGCCATTGGCATGGGCCCCAAGCTGCTCTCCAGAGAGAAGGGGGAGACGCTCTACTCTCTGCGGGCCTTTCCCATTGGCGGCTTCTGCGCAATGGAGGGGGAGGGAGAGGATTCCGACGACCCAAGGGCCTTTGGCAATAAGCCCGCATGGAAGCGGCTGATTATTCTGGCGGCGGGGGCCTTCTTCAACTTCGTAGCCGGTGTGCTGCTGATTCTGTTCCTCTTTGCGCAGACCGAGGGCATTGCGGCCCCGGTGATTCGGGGATACATGAGCGGCGCGGAGGATTTACAGGCGGCGGGGCTTCTGCCGGGGGACCGGATTTACCGGGTGGACGGCCACCGCATTTATTTCAACTCCGACGCCCTCCTGTATCTGGGCCGGGCCGGGGACGTGGTGGACCTGGAGGTGGAGCGGGACGGGGCGCGCATTGCGCTGAACGGCTTCTCCATCCCCGTGCGGACCCTGGTGGATGAAAACGGAAACGAGGTTCAAAGGCGCGGGATTTATATCGGCGTGGTGGAGAAAGTCGGGATAGCCGGGCGGCTGAAATACGCCTGGTATCAGGCCATTGACTACGTGCGTATGGTGTGGCTGAGTCTGGGGGACCTGCTTTCCGGCTCGGTGAGCGTGCGGGACATGTCCGGGCCCATCGGCATTGTGGACATGATGGGAGAAATGGGCCAGGCGGGCGCACAAGCCGGCGGCTTTGCCGGTGCGGCCCGCAATATTCTGGAGTTCGTGTCCTTCATTGCCATTAACCTTGCGGTCATGAACCTGCTGCCCATTCCGGCCCTGGACGGGGGACAGATTTTGTTCCTGGCGGTGGACGGCCTGTGGCATTTGATTACCCGGAAGCGCATTGACCCCAAATACCTGGGCTATGTAAACATGGCGGGCTTTTTCTGTCTAATTGGACTGATGGTGGTGGTCGCCGTCAGCGACGTGATGAAGCTGCTGTAGGAGAAAATATATGACAAAGCGGATTTTAGCGGGCGGCATCCCCATCGGCGGGGGCGCGCCGGTCACCATTCAGTCGATGACCAATACACCCACCAGCGACGTTGGGGCCACCGTGGCCCAAATCAAGCGGCTGGAGGCAGCCGGGTGTCAGATTGTCCGGGCGGCGGTGCCCGATATGGCCGCAGCCAGGGCGGTTGGCGCCATTCGGGAGCAGATTGGCATACCTCTGGTGGTGGATATTCATTTCGATTATAAGCTGGCCCTGGAATGTGTGGCCGCTGGATGTGACAAGGTGCGCATCAACCCCGGCAACATCGGCGGCGCGGACCGGGTGAAGGCGGTGGCGGACGCCTGCCGTCAAAAGGGCGTGCCCATTCGCATCGGGGTCAATGGAGGCTCCCTGGAAAAGCCCATTTTGGCCAAATACGGCGGCGTGACGGCGGAGGCCCTGGTGGAGTCGGCTATGGGGCACATTGCCCTTCTGGAGCGGTACGATTTTCATGACATCTGCGTGTCCCTGAAATCCTCCGGTGTGCCGGTGACCATGGCGGCCTACCGGCTGATGGCACAGACAAGCGATTATCCGTTACACCTTGGGGTCACCGAGACGGGTACTCTGCGCATGGGGACTCTAAAATCTGCCGTGGGTATTGGGGGCCTGCTGGCCCTGGGGATAGGGGATACCCTGCGGGTCTCCCTGTCCGCCGACCCGGTGGAGGAAATTTATGCCGCCAAGGACATTTTGAAAGCTGTGGGTTTGGCGGAGGGGGAGCCCAATTTGATTGCTTGCCCCACCTGCGGGCGGACCCGCATTGATTTAATTGGTCTGGCGGAGCAGGTAGAGGAACGCCTGCGGGAGGTACATAAGCCCATTACCGTGGCGGTGATGGGGTGCGCGGTCAACGGCCCCGGCGAGGCCTCCGCCGCTGACGTGGGCATCGCCGGAGGCGACGGCGAGGGCCTGCTCTTCCGCAAGGGGGAGATTGTGAAAAAGGTCCCCCAGGGGGCGCTGGTGGATGAGCTGTTTCAGCTCATTGACGCGCTTTAAGGGGGGATTTGCGTGCTGGCCTTTGGATATGCGTGGGACAGCGGGGCGGAGCGGCCCCAGGTCCTGCGGGAGGCCTCCCTGGTCTGCACCCGAGATGAGCTGAACGAGCTGATTGCCATGCTCCAGAGCTTTCGGGACCGTGACCCCTCCGCTGAGGAAGGGGACCACCAGCACTGGCGGGATTGGTGCATGGAGTGGAACCGGGAGCACTCGGATGTGATTCTGTTTGTTGCGGACGAGCCTTGGACAAAGGAGAATCGAGGATAAATGTCGCAGAAGATACCATTTTTGAAGCTGTTTTCCGCCTGGACGCCGGGGGAAATGCTGGCGGAGCTGGCGGAAAAGCTGCTGGTGACGCAGGCTGTGATTGACAAAAGCGCCCGCTCTATTCGGGCGGTGGTGGAGTGCGCCTCCCTGCCCCTTCCGGCGGAGCAGGAGGCGCTGGAGCGCAGTATCGCCCTGGCTTACCGGGTGGAGCGGGTGGCGCTGGAGTTTCAGCCAAAAGAGCCGCCGGCTAAAATTGAGCGGATTGCCGCCGCGGAGACACCGGAGCCGGCTCCGGTGCCGGTGGATGAGGACCCCTTCGCGCGGACGGAGGCCCTCCGCCGGGAGGCCCTGAAGAAACTCAAGGTCGCCCAGCCCGCCGGGAAAAAAGCGGGCTCCAAGACAAAGGGAAAGCTCATCTATGGGCGGCATGAGGTAAAAAAGGACCCCTTTCCCATGGGCAGTCTGGAGCTGGACATGGGGACCGTTGTTGTGGAGGGGGACGTGTTCGCCGTAGACCACCGGGAGCTGAAAAAGCGCGGCGCGTGGGTGGTCTGCTTCGACATGACCGACTACACCGGTTCGGTGCGCGTCTCCAAATTCTTCCCCGGCGACGAGGGGAAGTCCATTGTGGACGGGGTGAAAAAGGGCCAGCATCTGCATGTACAGGGCAAGCTGAACATTGACCGCTTCACCGGGGACATGGTGCTGGAGCCCTACGCCATCATGGAGGGCAAGCGGGTCCTGAAAACCGACGACGCACCGGAAAAGCGGGTGGAGCTCCACCTACACACCACTATGTCCTCCATGGACGCCCTGACCCAGGTTTCCCCCAAGGCGGGGCCGGACAAGAACGTGGTCAAGCGGGCGGAGAGCTGGGGCCATCGGGCCATTGCCATTACTGACCACGGTGTTGCCCAGGCCTTCCCGGACGCGTGGCATTCCGCCAAGAACATTAAGGTACTTTACGGTGTGGAGGCCTACTACATCAACGACGTGGACGACCGGGTGGTGGTTCATGGTGACAAGGAGCAAGACTTTACAGAGGAAATCGTCTGCTTTGACATTGAAACCACCGGTCTGGACAACCGCCGGGATGTGATTACCGAGATTGGCGCGGTGATTCTCCGTAACGGAGAAGTAACGGAGCAATTCTCCACCTTTGCCGACCCGGAGCGCCCCCTGTCCCGGGAAATTACCGAGCTCACCGGAATCACCGACGCCATGCTTCGGGGGGCCCCCTCCCAGGCCGGGGCCATCCGCGCCTTTCTGGACTTCGCCGGGGACCGGCCTCTAGCCGCCCACAACGCGGATTTTGACATGGGATTCATTGCCGCCGGGTGCCGGAGGATGGGGAGGGCGTTTACAAACACCTCCATTGATACCCTGATTCTGGCGCAAAACCTCCTGCCCCAGCTGAGTAAGCACAAGCTGGACATTGTGGCGGGGCATTTGAACCTGCCCGCGTTCAACCACCACCGGGCCTATGACGACGCGGCCACGGTGGCCTACATGCTCACCCCTTTTTTCAAGATGCTGGAGGACCAGGGCGTGCATACCCTCCAGCAGATTAACCCCGCCATGACCCTCCTGCGGGGCCAGGGCAAGGCCCGCCGCCAGCCCAAGCACCTGATTGTACTGGCCAGGAATCAGCTGGGCCTGCGCAATCTGTACCGGCTGATTTCCGAGGCCCACTTGGAGCATTTTAAGCGTTACCCCATCATGCCCAAAAGCGTCATCAACCGCTATCGGGAGGGGCTGATTCTGGGCTCTGCCTGTGAGGCGGGAGAGCTTTACAGCGCGGTGGTGGGCCGCAAGGATTTTGAGGAGCTCAAGCGAATCGCCTCCTGGTATGATTTTTTGGAAATCCAGCCCATCTGCAACAACATGTTCATGCTCCGCAAGGGGCTGGTGCGGTCGGAGGAGGAGCTGCGGGACTTCAACCGGGCCATCGTCAAGCTGGGGGAGGAGCTGGGCAAGCCGGTGTGCGCCACCGGGGACGTCCACTTCCTGGACCCGGAGGACGAGATCTACCGGCATGTGCTCCTGGCCTCCAAGGGCTTTGAGGACGCCGATTCCAGCCTGCCCATTTACTTCAAGACGACGGCGGAGATGCTGGAGGAATTTTCGTACCTGGGGAAGGAGACGGCCTATGAGGTGGTGGTCCGCAACACCAATTTGGTGGCCGACTGGTGTGAGGATGTGGTCCCCCTGCCCAAGGGGCTCTTCGCCCCCAAGATTGAGAACTCCGCCGAGGAGCTGACCCGGCTGGTATGGGAGAAAGCAAAAGCCCTTTACGGGGATGAGCCCCCTCAGCTGGTGGTGGACCGCATCAACGCCGAGCTGGGGGATATCATCAAGTGCAAGTACGACGTGATTTACATGTCCGCGCAGAAGCTGGTGCAGGACTCCCTGGACCATGGCTATCTGGTGGGCTCGCGGGGGTCGGTAGGTTCCTCTCTGGTGGCCTTCATGTCGGGTATCACCGAGGTGAACTCCCTGCCGCCCCACTACCGCTGCCCCAACTGCAAGCACTCGGATTTTGACACCGCCAAGGAGCTGGGGGCGGGCTGCGGGGCGGATATGCCTGACGCGGTGTGCCCCGTATGCGGGGCCCAGTACGCCAAGGACGGGTTTCATATCCCCTTTGAGACGTTCCTGGGCTTCGGCGGCGACAAGGTGCCCGACATCGACCTGAATTTTTCCGGCGAATATCAGGCCAGCGCCCACCGGTACACCTTTGAGCTCTTTGGTCAGACCCATGTGTTCCGGGCGGGGACCATCGGCACCGTGGCGGAAAAGACGGCCTTCGGCTATGTGAAAAAATACATGGAGGAGCGGGGCGGCAATCCCACGCGGGCGGAGGAAAACCGTCTGGCTCAGGGCTGTACCGGGGTGAAGCGCACCACCGGCCAGCACCCAGGCGGTATGGTGGTTATCCCCCAGAACCGGGAAATTTATGACTTCTGCCCGGTGCAGCACCCCGCCGACGACACGGGGACAGACATCATTACCACCCACTTTGAATATCATTCCATGGAGTCCAACCTCTTGAAGCTGGATATGCTGGGACACGACGACCCCACCATGATTCGGATGCTCCAGGACCTGACGGAGGTGGACCCCCAAAAAATCCCCCTGGACGACCCGGGGACCATGAGCATTTTTACCTCTTCCGAGGTGCTGGGCTTTGTGGACGACCCCATCCTGGGGCCCACCGGGGCGGTGGCGATCCCGGAATTTGGAACCTCCTTCGTCCGGGGAATGCTGGTGGACACCCAGCCCCATGAGTTCGACATTCTGGTGCGCCTGTCCGGCTTCTCCCACGGCACCGACGTGTGGTTGGGCAACGCCAAGGATTTGATTGTCGATATGGGCATTCCCGTCGGTCAGGCCATCGGCTGCCGGGACGATATTATGATTTTCCTCATTTCCTGCGGTATGCCGGAGAAGCGGTCCTTCAAAATCATGGAGGCCGTGCGGAAGGGAAGGGGTCTGCCCGACGGGGCGGAGGACGAGATGGTAGCGGCGGGGGTACCCGACTGGTACATCGGCTCCTGCAAAAAAATCAAGTACCTGTTCCCCAAGGCCCATGCGGTGGCCTATGTGATGATGGCCTTCCGCATCGCCTGGTTCAAGGTCCATGAGCCTCTGGCCTTCTATGCCGCCTATTTTTCCATTCGGGCCAAGGCCTTCGACGCCACCTGCATGTGTCGGGGTATGGACATGTGCAAGGCAAAGATGCGGGAGATTCGCAGCAAGGAAAAGCCGACCGCCGTAGAGGAAGATATGCTGGTCACACTGGAGGTAGTCTATGAGTTCTACCTGAGGGGTTTCACCTTCGAGCCCATTGACCTGTACCGCTCCCAGTCCGTCAACTTCGTGATGGACAAGGAGCACAAGAGCCTTTTGCCGCCCTTTACGTCCATTCCCGGCCTGGGTGAGTCGGCGGCACAATCCATCGTGGAGCAGCGGGTGGGCAAGTCCTTCATCTCCATCGAGGAATTTTCCGCCGCGTGTCCCAGGGTGTCCAAGACCCACATTGAGCAGCTCAAGGCTGCCGGTGCTCTGGACGGGATGCCGGAGACTAGCCAGATGACCCTGTTTTGAGGGAGAAATTTTTGTCGTTTTTATCCCTTGTAACCGTGGGAAAACCATGGTATGCTAAAGGCTGGAAAGCCCCAATAGTTTAGATAAAGGAGACGATGTTATTATGCTGGATAAGAAAGTTGCGGAGCTGCTCAACGATCAGGTCAACAAGGAGCTCTATTCCGCCTACCTGTACCTGGACTTTGCCCTGTACTATGACGAGATTGGTTTGGATGGCTTTGCCAACTGGTACAAGATTCAGGCCCAGGAGGAGCGGGACCATGCCATGCTCTTCTTGCAGTACCTCCAGAACAACGGCGAGAAGGTGACCCTGGGCGCCATTGCCAAGCCCGACAAGGATTTGAACGACAAGCTCCAGGTACTCAAGTACGGTCTGGAGCACGAGCGGTATGTGACCAGCCTCATTCACGCCATCTACGACGCGGCCTACGGTGTGAAGGATTTCCGCACCATGCAGTTCCTGGATTGGTTCGTCAAGGAGCAGGGCGAGGAGGAGAAGAACGCCGAGGACATGATTAAGAAAATGGAGCTCTTCGGCGACGATGCCAAGGGTCTGTACATGCTCAACAGCGAAATGACCAGCCGTACCTATTCCGCTCCCTCTCTGAGCCTGTAAAATGTTTACATATGGCCCTCCGCCCGCTGGGGTGGGGGGCCATATACTATATAAGATTCCTGTCAGGACGGCCTTTACGTGTGGGGCGGTCCTTTTTTGCGTATAAATCCCGCTCAACCGGGGAAAATTTCCAAGTAAATGTCGGAATGGGCAAAACCCGTTCCGAAATGGAGCGAAGGAGCGGGAGCAATGGATGTTCGTCAATTGGGGGCTCAGGCGGCGGAGAAGCTGAGGCCCGCGGGCCGGCGGGGCGGCAGAACCTGGGCCCGGCGGGTCCGGCGGGCGCTGGCGGAGATCTCCGCCGTGCGGGACCGGGAGGCCCGGAAAAACGGGGAGACCTCCGGCGCGGCGGAGTGGCTGCTGGACAACTGGTACTTGGCCCAGCGGGAGGGGAAGGAGGCCGAGCGCACCCTCCGCAAGGCGCCCCGCCGCTTCCGTCTGGCCGGGGGAGCGCCTTACCCGGCCAAGCTGGCCCAGACCCTGGCGGAACAGGCCCAGGGCCTGGACGCGGAGGCCCTGGACCGCTTTCTGACGGGAGTGCAGAAGGTGAGCCCCTTGTCAGAACTGGAGCTGGCCTACTTTGTCCCCGCCCTGAAGGGGGAGCTGGTGTGCCGTCTGGCGGCGCTGTGCGCCCGGCTGGAGGAGGACGGTCAAGCCGAGGCTGTCGGGGCGGTCTTTACCGCCCTGCGGTGCCTGTCCAATGCCAACCTGTCCAAAATCCTGGAGTCCCACAGCCGGATTGAGCAGGCCCTGAGCCGGGACCCGGCGGGGGAGTACCCCAGGATGGACGACGACACCCGCGCCCGCTACCGGGACCGGCTCTGCCTGCTGGCCCGGCGGAACGGCCTGTCGGAGCCTACGGCGGCGGAGCGGGTTCTGTCTCTGTGCCAGAAGGGAACCGGGCAGGAGCGCCATGTGGGCTATTTCCTCTTTGCCCGCCCCCTGGGCCGGGAATCAGGGAAGCGGGAGGGGGGCTGGTATATTGCCGCCGTGGTCCTGCCCACCCTGTTTTTGGTGCTGCTCCTGGGCTTTTGGCTCCATAGCTGGGTGGTGACGGTGCTGCTTTTGCTGCCTGTCTCCGATGTGGTAAAAAATCTCCTGGACTTTTTGGCGGTTCACGTTGTCCGTCCCCGGCCGGTGTGCCGGATGGCCCTGGAGGGGGGCATTCCAGCCGAAGGGAGAACTTTGTGCGTCATCGCGGGTCTGCTCACCGGGCCGGAGAGCGGGGGGGAATATGCCGCCCTGCTGGAGCGCTACCGTCTGGCCAACCGGGACGCGGGGGAGGAACTGCGCTTCGGCCTGCTGGCCGATTTGCCAGACAGCGCCAAGCCCATGGACAGCCAGCGCCGGGCCTGGGTGGAGGAAGCCGCCCGCACCATAGACGCCCTCAACGAAACTTACGGCGGGGGCTTTTATCTGTTTTTCCGCAAACCCGTGTTTCAGCCCGCCGACGAGCGCTGGCTGGGCTGGGAGCGGAAGCGGGGGGCGCTTTTGGAGCTGTGCCGTCTGCTGAAGGGCAGAAAAACCGGGCTCCATGTCCGGGCCGGGGACCGAAAGGCCCTGCGGAATACAAAATTTATCATCACTTTGGACTCGGACACCGCCCTCAACGTGGGAGCGGCGCGGGAGCTGACAGGGGCCATGCTCCACCCCCTGAACCGGGCGGTGGTGGACCGGCGGCGGCGGGTGGTAGTCTCTGGATATGGCCTGCTTCAGCCCCGTGTGGGGGTGGAGCTCAACGCCGCCAGCCGCAGCCAGTTTGCCCGGATTTTTGCCGGACAGGGGGGTGTGGACCCCTACGGCTCCACCGCCAGCGACGTCTATCACGACCTCTTTGACCAGGGGACCTATACGGGCAAGGGTATCTTTGACATAGATGCCTTTCTGACCTGCCTGGAGGGCCGTTTTCCAGAGAATCAGGTCCTTTCCCATGACCTGTTGGAGGGCTCCTACCTCCATGCGGGCCTCATTGGAGACGTGGAGCTTACCGACAGCTATCCCTATAAAGTGACCTCTTACTTTGCCCGCCTCCACCGCTGGGTCCGGGGAGACTGGCAGCTGCTCCCCTGGCTCCGGCGGCGGGTGCGCAATCAGGCGGGGGGAAGGGAGGTCAACCCCATTCCCACCCTGGCCAAGTGGAAGATTTTTGACAACCTCCGCCGCTCTCTGTCTCCGGTGTGTACTCTGCTGGCCCTGGTGCTGGGGATGTGTCTGTCCGGGCCAGTCTTTGTGACGGCGGCGGGGTGCGCGGTGATTGCCGCCGCGTCCAATCTGCTCCTGTCCGGGGCGGAGCTCTTCTGCCGGCGGGGCAGGGGACTGCGGGAGCGCTATCACTCCACCATTGTGGCCGGATTCGGCGGCGCGGTGCTGCAAACCCTGGTGCAGCTCCTGTTTCTGCCCATTCACGCCTGGACCTGCGCCTCAGCCATCGGTACGGCCCTGTGGCGGCAGCTTGTCTCCCGAAAAAATCTGCTGGCCTGGGTGACGGCGGCGGACGCGGAGAAGCGGACAGGGGACGGCGTCCACTATCGGAAACAGTGGCCCGCTGTGGCGGCAGGCGTGGTGGCGATGCTCTTCGCCCGGGTTCCGGCGGGGGCGGCGGTGGGGCTCATCTGGGTCCTGTCCCCCCTCTTTGCCTGGGCCATGAGCCGCCCGCTGGACCGGCCCCAGGGGGCTCCGGCCTCCGACCGGGCCTTCCTGCTCCACCAGGGGGCCCTGATCTGGCAGTATTTTGCCGACTGGCTCCGGCCGGAGGACCACTGGCTTCCCCCGGACAATGTGCAGGAGGAGCCCAGCTTGGGTCCTGCCCGGCGGACCTCGCCGACCAACATCGGCATGGCCCTGTTGAGCTGTCTGGCGGCGGCGGACCTGGATTTCTGCTCCCGCCGGGGGTCGGTGGAGCGCATTGCCCATATGCTGGACACCCTGGAAGAGCTGCCCAAGTGGCATGGACACCTGTACAACTGGTACGACACCGCCTCCGCCCAGCCTTTGGAGCCCCAGTACGTGTCCACGGTGGACTCCGGGAACCTGTGCGGCTGTCTCATTGCCCTGCGGGAAGGGCTGTACGAGTGGGGGGAGGACACGTTAGCCCGGCGGGCGGAGGCCCTCTCCAACGGGATGGGGTTCGCCCAGCTCTACGACCGGGAGCGGAGGCTCTTCTATATCGGCTACGATGTTTCGCGGGGGGAGCACACCCAGGGGTGGTATGACCTGATGGCCAGCGAGGCCCGACAGACCAGCTATATCGCCGTGGCCCGCGGGGAAGTCTCCCCCCGGCACTGGCGGCGTCTGAGCCGGATGCTGGTGGGGGACGGGGATTATCGGGGGATGGCCTCCTGGACGGGGACCATGTTTGAGTATTTCATGCCCAACCTGCTCCTGCCCATAGAGCCCAATAGTTTGATGTATGAATCCCTGGCCTTCTGCCTGTTGGAGCAAACGCGCCGGGGAGCCCGGACCAAGACCCCCTGGGGGGCCTCTGAGTCCTGCTTTTACGCCTTCGACCCCGGCCTCAGCTACCAGTATAAGGCCCACGGAGTCCAGCGCCTGGGCCTCAAGCGGGGGCTGGACAGTGAACTGGTGGTCGCGCCCTATGCCTCCTTTTTGGCGCTGTTGGCGGCGCCAAGGCGGGCGGGGCGCAATCTGCGCCTGCTGCGGGACATGGGGGCCGAGGGGAAATACGGTCTTTATGAGGCCCTGGATTTCACCCCGGCCCGCCAGCGGGGGGAGGGAAGCGTTCAAATGGTCCGCACCTTTATGTCCCACCATCTGGGCATGAGCCTGGTGTCCATTGACAACGCCCTCAACGGCGGCGTGATGCAGGAGCGCTTTATGCGGGACTGCTCCATGGGGGCATTCCGGGAGCTGTTGCAGGAAAAGGTGCCGGTAGGGGCGGCTGTGCTCAAGGATGCCGTCCACGAGGTGCCCGAAAAACCCAAGCGCTTTCAGCTGGAGCGCTTTGCGTGGGAAAGCCGCTGGACAGGGCAGGGCCGTCCAGCCTGCCACCTGGTTTCCAACGGGAGCTATTCGGTTTTGTGCGCCGCCAACGGCTGGAGCCGCTCCCGGCTGGGGGATATGGCGCTGACCACGGAGGGGGGCCTGTCCCTGTGGTTTTACGATGGAGAAACGGCGGTACCCCTGGAGGCTGGACACAGCCGGTTTGACAGCGGAGCCGTCTGGACGGGAAATGCCGGCGGGCTGTCCTTTACCCACACACTGACCGTCCCAGAGGGGGAGCGGGGAGAGGTACGGACCCTGACCCTCCGCCGGGAGGACGGCGGGGCCCTGAGGGGGGAGCTGGTGTGTTATCTGGAGCCGGTTCTGTCCCGGCAGGAGGACTACCTAGCCCATCCGGCCTTTTCCAAGCTCTTTCTGGAGAGCGCCCACACCGGGGATGGCGTGGTGTTCACCCGCCGCCCCCGCCGGCCAGAGGAGGGGAGTCCGGCGCTGGCCGTCCTCTGGGACGCAGAGAACGCCTTCTTCGATACCAGCCGGGAGCTTGCCCTGGGGCGAGGGGGTCTGCGGGCTCTTGACGGGGCCTTGTCCCGTCCGGCGCAGAGCTCCGCCGGGGCGGTGCTGGACCCCTGCCTGTTGCTGCGCATCCCGGTGAAAGCCGACAAGGGAAACTGCTTTACGGTTACGTTGGCCCTGGGAGCCGGGCAGGGCGGAGAGGAAACGGTGGTCTCCGCCCGCCGCCTGCTGGAGCGGGGGGATGAGCGGGAAAATGTACGGCTGGACCGGCTGATTGGCATATGCAAACTGAGCGGCAAAAACACGCTACAGGTATTTGAGCTCTTGAGCGCTCTGGTGTTCCAGCCTCCGAGGCCGGACTTCGACCAACGGCGGCTCTGGCCCTTTGGGATTTCTGGAGATTTACCCCTTGCCGCCCTTCCCCTGAAGGGGGAAGAGGAAGCCGGGCAGGCGCAGTTCTGGTTGGGCGGCCACAGGCTGCTGACACAGCTGGGGTGGAGCTTTGACCTGGTGCTTCTGCTGGACGAGGGGGGAGACTACCGCCGTCCCGCCCGCGGAATGCTCACCGAGGCGCTGAAGGCCATCGGCTGGGACCACATGCTGGGGGCCAGAGGCGGCGTTCACCTGACCGGCCCGGCGGAGGCGGTGTTGGAGGGTGCGGCGGTTGTGCTGGGAGAGCCTTGGCCTGCATTTCACTGGGAGAGCGGCGCCGGACAGGAACATCATGTAACACGGAAACCAGGCGTGCCCCTGTGGGAGCACAGTCCTGAGGGGGCCTTTGTGTTCCACTGCGGTCCGCAGCTGCCGCCGGTGGGGTGGAGCCAGATGCTCACCAACGGAAGCATGGGGTGGATGGTGGACGAAACCGGGTGCGGCCACCTGTGGCAGGGGAACGCCCGCGAACACCCCCTGACCGCCTGGAATAACGACCCCCTGGCGGTGGGCGGACCGGAGCGCTTCTTTCTGCTGCGGCAGGGGGAGCGGCGGTCCCTGTTTGCCAGCGGGGACGGGCTGGAGTGCCGGGTAGCCTACGGCCCCGGCTTCGCCCGGTGGACCAAGACCTGGGGGGAGTACACCATCACCACCACCGCCTTTGTGCCCATTGGCCGGGAGGCGAGGGTTTTGCTGGTGGACTGGAGCGGGGAGCCCTGCGAGCTGGTGCACCGGATAGATGGAAAAGGAGAACAGCTTTACACCATGGACGGGGTGTGTGCTCTGTCCACCGGGCCCGATTTGGAGGACGCGTTTGTGTCCGTCCAGGAGGCCCAGAAGGAGTTAAATCGAACGGTGATGTACTGGAACCGCCGGGTATCCTCCCTAAAAGTCCGCACACCGGACCCGGCCCTGGACCGCTATCTCAACGGCTGGTGTCTGTATCAGGTCGTTGCCTGCCGTCTGATGGGGCGGACCTCCCGCTATCAAAACGGTGGGGCTTACGGCTTTCGGGACCAGCTCCAGGACGTGGGAGCCCTGCTGCTCACCGATGGGCTCCCGGCCAGGGAACAGCTTTTGCGGGCCTGCGCCCACCAATTCCAGGAGGGGGACGTTCAGCACTGGTGGCACGACCCACCGGAAGGAGAAGAGGCGCAGGCGGGCAAGGGCGTCCGCACCCGCATCAGCGATGATTTGTTGTGGCTCCCCTTCCTTTTGTGCGACTATCTGGAGCAGCGGGGGGACTGGGACATTTTGGAGGAAACCGTTCCCTTCCTGGAGGCCCCGCCCCTGAGGCCGGAGGAGCGGGAGCGCTATGAGCAGCCCAAAATTTCCTCGGAAATGGGAAGCGTTTATCAACACGCCCTCCGGACGGTTGAGTGCTTTCTGGAGCGGGGAACGGGCGAGCACGGCCTGGCCCTCATGGGTACAGGAGATTGGAACGACGGTATGGACCGGGTGGGCCAGGCGGGCCGCGGGGAGAGCGTGTGGTTGAGCTGGTTCGGGGCCTGTGTTCTGGAGCGCTTTGCCCCGGTCTGTGAGCAGGTGGGGGAGCAGGAGCGGGCCCAGCGGTATCGGGATGCCGCTCAGGGGCTGCGCCAAGCCGCCGCTGCCGCCTGGGATGGGGCGTGGTTCCGGCGGGGGTACTACGATGACGGCACACCCCTGGGAAGCCGGGAAAACGAACAGTGTCAAATCGACTCCATTGCCCAGAGCTGGGCGGCATTGGCCGGGGACCGGGAGCAGGCCCGTCCAGCGGTACGCGCCGCCCTGGACCGCCTCTTTGACCGCTCGGCCGGAGTGGTGAAGCTCTTCGACCCGCCCTTCGACGGGGGAGAACAGGACCCGGGGTATATCCAGGGCTATGTCCCCGGAGTCCGGGAGAATGGCGGACAGTACACCCACGCCGCCGTGTGGCTGGCGCTGGCGTGTTTTCGGCTGGATATGCCGGAGGAGGGGCGGGAGATTTTAGCTGCCCTCCTGCCGGAGCGGAAGGACCCCACAGTTTACCGGGCGGAGCCCTATGTCATTGCTGCCGACGTCTACGCCAACCCCGCCCACCTGGGACGGGGCGGCTGGAGCTGGTACACCGGGGCGGCGGGCTGGTTCTACCGCACGGCCATGGAGGAAATGCTGGGGTTCCGCCTGCGGGCGGGGCGGCTGTTCCTGGAACCGGTCTTGCCAGGGGATTGGCCGGGGTTCTCCGCCGTGTGGCGGATGGAGCGGGCTGTTCTGCATATTGAGGTCAGGCGGGGCACAGAAAAAACCGCCCGCCTGGACGGCCAGCCCCTCCCGGCAGGGGTGGAGCTGGCGCGCCTGAGCGGGGAACACCGGCTGGAGGTCACCGTGGTTTAATATAAAACCGCCCGCCGCGCAAAACGTACGCGGCGGGCGGCTTGTGTTATTTCTGGTCGTACTGCTTTACTTCCACAGTCTCCTGCTCAAAGTCGATGAAAATCTGATAGGCGTAATTGTCCTCGCTGGTGTCCCAAATCTCCACGAACTTGGGGGATACCTCAATGATGATCTCGGTGTCCTCGTGGGAGTATTTGTTATAGCTCCCCCAGAGGTGCTGCTTGTACAGGCCCTCAAATTTCCGGCCGGGCTCGTCCACCACCAGACCCTTATTTTCCGCGACGCCCTCAATCTGTACGCCGCTCCAGCACAGAGCCACATGGGGATTTTGGTAGAGCTGCTGGGTTTTGCGGAAATTCTTGTCGGTCTTAAACCACACCTTGTTGTCGTAAAACAGGCAGCTCACATTGCGTACCATCACATAGTCGTTTACCGAGCTGGCCAGAGCCATGATTTTCCAGTCGCCCAGCTTGTCAAACATGAGTGCCACTGCCTGTGGGAAGGTCAGAGCTTTGTCCGCGCTGAAGTTCATCTTCGGTTCCTCCTTGTTCTTGAATGAGTTTTTTAATGGGGACACTGAGTTTTTTGTAAACCAGGAAGGTGAGCAGAGAAGTGATCGACCTGGAAAGCAGGTTGAAGGGGACGATGGAAAAGGCAATCATGGTGGGGATGTCTTTAATCCAGGGGTTGACCGCCGAGCAGGCCGAGATAATGTTCTCCCAATTCATTCCATAGAGCTTGATAAACAGGGGGAAGGTCAGGTAGATATTGCCAAAGACAGAAATCACCACGCAGATGAGCGTACCCAGAGCCAGACCGATGATTGCGCCCTTCTTTGTCCGGTGCCGGCGGTAGTAGAGCAGGGCGGGGAGTACATAGGCCAGACTTAGAATGAAGTTCAGGATTTCCCCGGTGAGCAGGGAGCTGCTGCCCTTGAGCAACAGCTTGAGGGCAATTTTAATGACAATGATTTCAATGGCCCCCACCGGCCCCAGGATGAAGCCGCCAATCATTTCCGGCAGGGCGGACAGGTCGAACTCGGCAAAGGGGGAGAGCACGGGCACGGAAAAGCTGAAATACATCAGCACAAAGGCCACCGCGCCGCACAGTGCCGCCATCGTCAGGCGGCGGAGTCGTTCTCGTTTCATGTACAAAACCTCCACATACAAAATGCGCCTCTTTGCAAGGCCCGAAAACACCTGGAGCGCTTTGACTTCCTCCAGGCGAACGGGCGACAAAGAAGCGCACCACAACATGGTACGGTTTTGCCGCATTCATCTTCTCATTATCCAGACTATACTGTTGGTCCCGGAGTTTCACCGAGTCAGCGGCCGCCCAGAGGCAGCCGGTCGCGGACTATACCGCCAGTAGGGGAATTGCGCCCCACCCTGAAGACAAAGTATTCCATTGTTTTCTGGGAGTATTATACGACGGGGGATGAGGTATGTCAATGGTTTTTTGAGCGTATGGCATAAAAGGCCCGCCGCAAATTCACGGCGGGCCCCTTATGCCAGAGGAAACGAACACATGAATCTCAGTCCTGCCAAAAGTCTGGAATCAATTCTTTCGATGTGCGGTTGAGGCATTGATACCGTAATGCAGTGCCAAACCACGGCAGATAGAGCGTATGTTCATTGTTCAACGCATTTCCAAAGATGGACAGGATCCCGCTGGCTTCCCCGGAAAGACCCTGTATATATCCCATAAGCGTATGCTCGGAAAACAGATAGACCGTGAAGCAGTCTCCTGGAATATAGTGTACCCACCCTGTCCAGATTACCCAAGTGTCCTCTATTTTGTCACGAAAGGCTTCCACATCAGCCTCCCGTTGAAACTCGCTGTCGAAGTCTGTTTGACACTCATAATACATGACATTGTCTATCGAAATCAGCCAGCTCAATTTTTTAGGACAGAACAAGAGGACCAGTACCGCACATAAAACGATAATAACAATATGGTGTTTCGCTAGGCGGGGTTTCGGTGTGGTTTGGTTCGAACTTTTGTCGGATGTGCTCATAAAACTCACTCACTTTCACTGGAAGTTATCCCCACCGCTTGGTATTGTGATTGTATACGATGGCCCGCAGTATATCCGCCTATTGCGGCAGGTTGGTTTTATGATTCAGATTGATTGCCGGTCCGTCACTCCGGCACGTTGATATATGTAGGAACATCGGATAGTTTGGAATAGGCGGTCAAGCCTCCGCCAGAAAACAGATAAGCGGTGTCATCAACAATCAAAATTGAGAAGGGCTCCCCTGTATCGGACAGAAGCGCATACTGCCCTTGCTGCTCTTCCCGATAGCTCCCGCTGTCAAGAATCCCCTCTAACTGAACATACCGGCAGTAACGGCTTTCCTGGTCGAGCACCAGATATTCGCCGGATGGCAGCATGTTGTTGGTGCAGTATGTGCCAACGGTACGGTGCGCAGAGACCGGCTGGTCGTGGGCGGCGGAGAACTGGATTACGTTCAGGAGCACGGAACAAAAGAGACAGAACGCTAGGATGAGGACGATACGGCTGGATTTGGAAGTATGGTTTGTGTTCATCTTTTGACCTCCCTGCTTTTACATCGGGCTATGAGCCATTTCGGAAGTTGAGGTAGTACTCCTGCTTGTCCCGAGAGAGGTAGGCGGCTATATCACGGGCCTCATCGTAGATTAGCTTGTCAAGCAAGCCGTCCGCTCCATAGGTCAAATGGACCTGCGCCCCGTCATAGGCGGTATAGACGATGCCGAGGGTCTGATAGTTTTCAGAGCGAATCAAATAGAGCTCATCCAGGGACTGGCACTGGGGCAGGAGACCGGGGAGCGCCTGAGAGGCGCAGGTAATGAGCACGGAGCCGTTCAGGTTCTGCTGCTCCACCTCTTCGCAGAGGGGCAGGATATCCAGAGCGGTGACAGGCGCAGTCCCACTACCGGGAATTTGGACCTCGTACTTGGCATAGACAGCGGCGGTCTCCGCGTCGATGGGGACCGTTTTGGGGTGTTTGCCCCTGGTATAGAAGAAAACAAGCGCGGCGGCCAGCAGGAGCACACATGAAATTGCCGCCGTGAACCGGAGCCTGCGGGTATGCTTCATGACGGTCACGTTCCTGTACAATTTTGATAAAATTTACGCCTATAATATAGCATAAATCGAGCAAAAAGTCAATGACGAAGGAAAAATAGGAATCACGCCATTTCCGGGGTGTCAAACGGCGAAAAATGATGTATAATACCCCTGTGAACGCTTACCAGACCGAAGATAGAAAGGACGGAACGAAACGGATGGAAGTCACTCGAACGGAACTTTTTCCCGGCGTCCACCTGACGGCGGTGCATACGGACAAATTCAAATCGGCCGTGCTGGGCCTGCAATTCCTGCTGCCTCTGGAGGAACAGACGGCCTCCTGCAACGCCCTGGTCCCGGCGGTCCTCCGGCGGGGCACCGAGGCCCACCCGGATATGGAAGCCCTCTCCGCCGCCCTGGACGAGCTCTACGGCGGCGCGTTAGAGCCCATGGTCCGTAAGAAGGGGGAGACTCAGTGCGTGGGCTTTGTGGGGAGCTTTCTCGATGACGCCTACACCCTGGAGGGGGAACCCCTGCTGGAGCGGGCGGCGGCGCTGCTGGGAGAGCTGGTGCTCCGCCCCCGCACCCAGAACGGCCGCTTTACTCCGGAATACTTGGAGGGGGAGAAGGCCAACCTCATCGACCGCATCCGCGCCCAGGTCAACGATAAGCGCCAGTATGCCCAAATCCGGGTGGTGGCCGAGATGTGCGCGGGGGAGCCCTTTGGGGTGGACAAGCTGGGCAGCGAGGAGTCTGCCGCCGCGATTACCAACGACGCCCTGTGGGACTGCTGGCAGGCTATGCTTAACCACGCCCCGGTGGAGCTCTACTACTGCGGCAGCGCCAGCGGGGACCGGGTACAGAGCGCCCTCTCCTCCGCTCTGGCGGACCTGCCCAAGGGCGCTGTGCGTACGGTTCCCGCTCGTCCGGCGGGCCATGCCGCACCGGCGGAGCCCAAGGTGGTGGAGGAAGCCCTGGACGTGACCCAGGGCAAGCTCTCCATGGGCTTCCGCACCGGCTGCGACGCCTGGAGCGAGGATTACCCGGCGCTGACCCTGGTGAACGCCGTCTATGGCGGCACCACCACCTCCAAGCTCTTTATGAACGTCCGGGAGCGCCTGTCCCTGTGCTACTACGCCAGCTCGGGGCTGATGAAATACAAGGACGTGATGCTGGTGGCCTCCGGGGTGGAGTTCGGCAAGGTGGAGGAAGCCAAGCGGGAGATTCTGGCCCAGCTTGCCGCCTGTCAAAAGGGCGAGTTCAGCGACGAGGAGCTGGAGTGGGCCCGCCGCTCGGTGGTGAGCACCCTCAGGACCACCCTGGACAGCCAGGGGAGGCTGGAGGATTACTGGCTGGGTCAGTCCGCCGCCGGACTGAGCGAGGACCCGGAGGCCCTGGCCCAGCGGGTGGAGCGGGTCAGCCGGGAGCAGGTCACAGCCGCCGCCCAAAAGCTGGCCCTGGACACCGTATATTTCTTGAAGGGAAAGGAGTGAGCCGGATGGTACGCAAGGAATACCCCAAGGTTGGAGAGACGATTGCCCATGCCCAGTTGGACAACGGCCTTCACATCTACGTGGACCAGAAGCCGGGCTTTCAAAAGAGCTATGCCTTTTTTGCCACCTGCTACGGCGGTATGGATATGAAATTTTACCTGGATGGGACATGGCGGGACACCCCCGCTGGTGTGGCCCACTTCCTGGAGCACAAAATGTTCGACACCGAGGACGGCAACGCCCTCCAGATTCTGGCGGCAAACGGGGCGTCCCCCAACGCCTTTACCAGCTCCGCTATGACCGGGTACTACTTTGAGAGCACCGAAAAATTTTATGAAAACTTGAAGGTCCTGCTGTCCTTCGTATCCATTCCCTACTTCACGCAGGAGAGCGTGGACAAGGAACAGGGCATCATTGGCCAGGAAATCCGCATGGTGGAGGATGACCCGGACAATCAGGTGTTTTATGCCCTGATGGAGAGCTTGTTTGACCACCACCCCATACAGGTCTCCATTGCGGGCACGCAGGAGTCCATCTCCCATATCACGGCAGACACCCTCTACGCCTGCCACAAGGCATTTTATACCCCCTCCAACATGGTCCTGACCGTGGCGGGGGACGTGGACCCGGAGCGGGTGGTGGAGATTGCCCGGGAAATACTCCCCAAGGACCCCGGCGGGCGCATTGAGCGGGACTACGGCGGCAAGGAGACGGGGACAGCGGCCTCCTCCGGCAAGGAGCTGCGCATGGAGGTCTCCACCCCCATTTTCCAGCTGGGCTTTAAGGCGGACCCCGCCGAGAACGGCCCGGAGCGCCTGCGGCTCCAGCTTCTGGGCGCCCTGGCCTGCGAGGCGCTGTTGGGCAATTCCTCCCCCCTGTACGCCAAGCTGTACCGTCTGGGGCTCATCAACAAGAATTTCGGCTATGGCGTGGAGTATTACCCCGGCTGTGCCCTGCTGGCGGCGGGCGGAGAGAGCCGGGACCCCGCCGCGGTCCGGGAAGCGGTCCTAGACGAGGCGGCGCGCATCGCCCGGGAGGGCGTGGACGAGTCCCTGTTCAACCGCCTGAAAAAGGGCATGTACGGGGCCAGAGTCCAGGGGCTCAACTCCTTCGAGAATCTGTGTATTGAGCTGGCGCAGGGGCATTTTGCGGGCTTTGAATTTTTGAGCTTCCCCCAGGCATTCGAGAGCATCCAGCGCCGCCATGTGGAGGAATACCTCAAGGCCGTAGTCACGCCGGAGCGGTGCGCCCTGGCGGTGGTCCGGCCCAAGGAGGGAGCGTGATGGGTACCGTTTCCTTTCCTGGCCTGGGGCTGGAGTTTATGCTGAACCGGGAGGCCTTCCGCATTCCGGGAATCGACTGGCCGGTGTACTGGTATGGCATTATCATTGCCGCCGGATTCCTGCTGGCCGTGTTCTACTGTACCCGCCGGGCCCATGCGTTCGGCATCAAGCCGGATGATATCATTGACCTGCTCTTCTTCGCCGTGCCCCTGGCCATCCTTGGGGCGCGGCTGTACTACATTATTTTTTACCTGGACCGCTACCGGACCGCCGGCGGAGGATTGGACTTTGCGGCTATGGTCCGTATCTGGGACGGAGGGCTTGCCATCTATGGGGGCGTCATTGCGGCGGCGCTGACCCTGCTGGTGTTCTGCAAGGTGCGGAAAATTAAATTCCTGGCCTTTGCGGACCTGGGGGTGTTCGGCCTGCTGATTGGCCAGTCGGTGGGCCGCTGGGGCAATTTTGTCAACATCGAGTGCTATGGCGGACCCACGGACCTGCCCTGGCGCATGGGCATCTACGAGCAGGTGGGGGACGCCATGCAGTATGTGGAGGTCCACCCCACGTTTCTCTATGAGTCTCTTTGGAACCTGCTGGGCCTGCTGGTGCTGTGGTGGGTGTCCAAGCACTGGCGGAAGTTTGACGGGCAGATGTTCCTGAGCTATTTTGCCTGGTATGGCGTAGGACGGGCCTTCATCGAGGGGATGCGCACGGACAGCCTGTACTTCTTCAATACCTCCATCCGGGTGTCTCAGGTATTCGGCATCATCACCGCCGCCGCTGCCATTGTGCTTTTGATTGTGGAGCTGGGCTTCCGCAGGCATGGCCTGGACGCCCTGTACGTCAACCAGCTCCGGCTGAAGGATGAGAGCAAGCGGACCGCCCTGGTGTACCTGGAGGGGAGCGCCGCTCAGGCGTGGGTACGCCGCTTGAAAAAGACTCTGGGGGCCGCTGGGAGCTATATCGAGGAGTACGCCCTCCCGCCGGAGACGCCTCAGGAGGAAGTCGGCGAGCTGATTGCCGCCCTGCGGGAGCGGGAGGATTTGGACCAAGTCATGACCCACCTGGAGGGTGAGGCCTTGAAGGGGGACAAACCGGCGGAGCCCCCTTCTTCCGGTGAAGCCGCCCAGCCGGAAACGGAAGGGACCCCAGAACCCCAAACGGAAGCGGAAGCTCCAGCGGAGCAGCCGCCCGAGGAATAGACAAACCGGCCCGGTCTGTGCAGAGTAGTACAGGCCGGGCCGAAAAATTTTCCCGAGGGTGAGACAATTTCCGGTTTTCGCGGGTATTCCTTGTGAAGGCACAGCACCGGACCGCACGAAAGGAGGTGGGCGGCATGGACACGGAACGGTTTCAGCAGGCGGCGGAGCGGTATAAGGATACAATTTTCCGCATTGCCCTGAACTACTGCAAAAACTGCACCGACGCAGACGATATCACACAAAATGTACTGATTCGCTGCTATAAAAGCAACAAGGCGTTCGACAGTGAGGAGCATCTTCGGAATTGGCTGATCCGAGTGGCAATCAATGAAAGCAAGCGCTGGCTTTCCTCCCCCTATCGGGCCTTCCTCGCCAATACGGTGGAGCTGGACCAGGTGCAGCTGGCGCAGTATGATTTGGAGCCGGAGGAGAGCAGGCTGTATCAGGCCCTGATGACCCTCCCGGCCAAGTACCGCATTGTGCTGTATATGCACTACTATGAGGACTACTCTGCCGCCCAGATTGCCGCAGTTCTGGGCAGCCGGGTGTCCACCATTACCACCCGCCTTTCCAGGGGAAGGGCGTGCCTGAAGCAAGCGTTAGAGAGGTGTGAAGAATATGAACGAACGGGAACTGTTCCAAAGGACCTTTGACAAGCTCCACGCCTCCGCCGACGTGGAAAAGGAGATTTTAGCCATGAACGAAACAAAACGTTTTCACCCCCTGCGCCCCGTGGCTGCCGTGGCAGCCTGCCTGACTCTGATGGTATGTACCGCCTTTGCCGCCGACGCCGCCACCGGCGGGGCCTTTTTCCAGAGCATCCGCACGGTGTTCGGCACCCAGGAGGTCAAGCAGGAGATCATTGGCAGCGATAACGGTGACACGGAGGTTACCATCTGGACGGAAGTCAGCAGTGGACAGGATCTGCCCGAAAACGCAGTGGCCTCCGTGAACCTGGGCGAGGAGGCCGGAGCCTATCTGACCAAGGACGGCCGGGTGATGCTCCGAGAGAAGGGCCAGGAGGACCAGGATGTCACAGAGGCGTGGAACCAGGGCGGGACCTTCACCGCCGGAGGCCAGACCTTTTCCGTGGAGGTCCTTACCGACGGCGAGGGCAACAAGCTGTATGAGTGCTCCGGGAACCGGGAGCAGGGGACGGACGTTGGCAAGGTGTTGCTGAACGGCGGTCTGCTCTTCGACCCGGACCGGTTTGACCTGAGCAGTATTCCGGGAATCGCCTTTGAAGAAGCGGTCGATTTTGCAGACCACGACGGGAAGGTAAACACATTCATCATCACGGACCCGGAGGGGTGACCATCTGCGGCGCGGCCCGCAAAACCGAATCATGAATCGTCCATGGGGGCGCCGTGTGCTTGCGGCGTCCCCTTTTTTGCGTCCCCCGGCATAAAAGGGGACGAGCACTCATAGGTATATCCCATACCGGAACACGAAGGATGTGAGGCGTATGATACATGGGGATACCCGGCGGTTCCGCCAGGCGGCGGCGCTGCTGCCCCCGGCCCTGCGGGGACCCTTGGAACGGCTGGACCAGTCCGCGCAGGCCAGAGCGGAGGAGCTCCGCCTGCGGGCGGGACGGCCCCCCTCCCTGGTCCTCCCGGAGGGGGAGCGGGGGATACCGGGGTGCAGCGGCCCCATTCGCCCCCAGGATTTGGGGATGGTGCTGGAGGTGGCTACCCAGGCCTCCGCCCACACGGCCCTGTCCCAGGTGCGGGAGGGCTTCTTTACTCTGCGGGGGGGCCACCGCATGGGCATCTGCGGCACCGGCGTCGTAAAGGAGGGGGCGGTGTGCAACCTGCGGCATATTTCCTCCCTCTCCCTGCGGATTGCCCACGAGGCCCCCGGCGCGGCTGTGCCGGTTTTGGACAGGCTGTGGGTGGGGCGGCGGCTGGCAAATACCCTGATTCTATCCCCGCCGGGGTGGGGCAAAACCACCCTGCTGCGGGATTTGATTCGCCTCCTGTCCGACGGCTCCGCCCGGCCCGCCCTGCGGGTGGGGGTGGCCGACGAGCGGGGGGAGCTGGCGGGCATGTGGAACGGCGTGCCTCAATTCGACATCGGGCGGCAGACCGACGTTATGGACGGGTGCCCCAAAAATGTGGGGCTGCTGATGCTCCTGCGGGGGATGAACCCGCAGGTCCTCTCCGCCGACGAAATCACCGCCCCGGAGGATATCGAGGCCCTGGAGCTGGCCTCCAACTGCGGAGTGGCCCTGGTGTGTACCGCCCACGCCGCCGGACTGGAGGACTTGAGGCGCCGCCCCCTGTACCGCCGCCTTTTGGACCGGGGAATCTTTGGCCGGGTGGTGACCATCCGCCTGGAGGAAGGGGTGCGGCGGTATACGGTGACCCCCCTGGAGGAAGGGCCGTGCTGAGGCTGGCGGGGGCCCTGATGGTGGCGGGGGGTATGTCAACCCTGGGTTTTTTGGCCGCCGGGGGACTGGGGAGGCGCGTACGCACCCTCCGGGCCCTGGCGGGGGCGTTGGAGCTCATGGAGCGGGAGCTCTCCTTCCGCCTGCCCCCCATGCCGGAGCTGCTGGAGGGCCTGGCCAAGCGGGCCCCGCCTCCGGCGGATAGGCTGTTCGCCCGCTGCCGGGCGGGTCTGGCGGACTTGGGGGAGAGGTCCTTGGGAGAGCTCTGGCGGGAGGGGCTGGCAGAGTTCCCGCTGAAGGGGGATGAGCGGTTGCTCCTGGAGGGCCTGGGGGAGGTTTTGGGCCGGTACGACGGGGAGGGCCAGCGCTCCGCCCTGCGGGAGGCCCGGAGCGCCCTGGAGGGGATGCTGGAGGAGGCTCAGGCGGAGCGGGTCCGCCTGGGGCGGGTCTATCAGGTGACGGGGACCGCCGCCGGGGCGGCGCTGGCCATCCTGCTGCTTTAATGAGTTTTATTTCAAGAAAAAGCATGAGGGGGATGGAAATTGGATGTGAATTTGATTTTCCGAATCGCCGCCATCGGCATTCTGGTTTCGGTGCTCAATCAGGTGCTCTCCCGCTCGGGGCGGGAGGAACAGGCCACCATGACCACCCTGGCGGGGCTGGTGGTGGTGCTGATGATGGTGGTGGAGCAGATCAGCGAGCTGTTCGAGCTGGTCAAGCGCCTGTTTGGGCTGTGAGTCATGGAGGAAATTGGCAAGGTCGCCGCGATTGCGGTGGCCGGAGCCCTGTGCGCTCTGGTGGTGAGAAAAACCGCGCCGGAGGTGGGATTGGTCCTGGCTCTGACGGCGGGTTTGGTCCTGCTCTCCCTGGCCCTGGGGGCCGTGGAGGGGGTCCGGGACCTTATGGACGTCCTGGCCGGGACGGCGGGGCTCTCTCCGGCCGTGCTCTCTCCGGTTATCAAGACGGTGGGCATTGCCATACTCACCCGCGTCACGGCGGAGGTCTGCCGGGATGCAGGGGAGGGGGGCATCGCCGCCTTTGCGGAGACGGCGGGGGCGGCAATGGCTCTGTCTGTGGCGGTGCCGCTGCTGCGGGCGGTGCTGGAGACGGTGACGGGCTTGCTGTGGTAATGGGGGATACCAATGAGACGAGGAATTATGGGCGCGGCGGCGGCATGGCTGGTACTGCTGTGCTGTCTGTGTCCGGCGCGGGCCAGCGGGGAGGTGTTCTCCGCCCAGTCGGAGGCCCTGGATTTGGAGGGCCTGGTGGATGCGGCGGAGGGCGTTCTGCCCGACCTGGATTTGACCGAGGGCGTAGACCTGGACCAGGGGATTCAGTACATTCTGGACACCGGAAGCGGTCAGATGGTGGGCATTGTCCGAAAAGCCCTGCGCAGCGGTGTGCTGCTGCTGGTGGTGGTCCTCCTGTGCGGTCTGGCGGAGGGAGCCTGTCAGAGTCTGGGGGGCGGCACGGAGCTGGACCTTGTCTCCCTGGTGGGGGCCTTGGCGGTGACGGCCATCTCAGTGGCCGACGCCAACTCTCTGATTGGCATGGGACGGGAGGCCCTGGACCGCATGGAGCTCTTTTCCAAGGTCCTGCTCCCTACCGTTACGGCGGCGGCAGCGGCGGCGGGCTCCCCCAGCGGAGCGGTGGCCCGGCAGCTGGCCACCATGCTCTTTTCCGATGTGCTCATGACCCTCATCACCCGTCTGCTGATGCCCCTGGTGTACACCTACATTGCCGCCTGCGTGGCCTATACGGCGGTAGGAAACGGCGGACTCCAGCGGATTGCGGGTTCCTTAAAGGGGGCGGTGACCTCCGTTTTGACGGGGGTGCTGCTGCTCTTTGTGGGGTATCTCACCGTCAGCGGGGCGGTGGCCGGAAGCGCCGACGCGGTGACCATCAAGGCCGCCAAGTTCGCTATGTCCGGGATGGTCCCAGTGGTGGGGGGCATTTTGTCCGACGCGGCGGAGACGGTATTGGCTGGAGCGGGCATTTTGAAAAATGCCGTGGGGGTGTTCGGAATGCTGGCGGTGCTGGCAATGTGCGTGGGCCCCTTCCTCCAGCTGGGGATTCACTATCTGACCTATAAGCTCACCTCCGCCCTCAGCGCCACGGTGTCCGGCGGGCGGGTGGCGGGGCTCATTGACGCCATCGGCGGAGCCTTTGGGCTGGTGCTGGGTATGACCGGCTCCTGTGCCCTGCTGCTGCTGATTTCCATGGTGTCGGCCATTACGGCGGTCAGCCGGTAGGGGGAAGGGATATGCTGGAGCTGATACGGCAATGGCTGGTGGGCATCACCTGCGCGGCCATGATTGCCGCCCTGGCTGAGGGACTGGCCCCGCCGGGGGCGGTGCGGAAGGTCGGGCGGTTCACCGGGGGACTGGTGCTCCTGATTGCGGTGCTCAAGCCCATCGCGGCGGTGGACGGCGAGGCTCTGGGCCGGGCGCTGGCGGAATACCGCCTGGATTTGAGCGCCTACAGCACGCAGCTGGAGGAAGAAAACAGTGCGCGCATGAAAAGCATCATAGAAGAGCAGGCTGCCGCATATATTGTGGACAAGGCGGCGTCGCTGGGGCTGTCCTGTCAGGTCCAGGTGGAGGCCGGAGAAAGCGGCGCATGGCCCATCCCCTGGAGCGTGACGGTGACCGGGGACCTGGACGAAGGGGCGCGGGAGACGTTGACCCGGCAGATTCAGGAGGACTTTGCCATCCCGGCGGAGCGGCAGGTTTACAGGGAACGAGATCAATACGAAAGCGGGGACGGGGCATGAAACAACAGGCCTTCGGCGGGTGGGGAAAGACACTGTTTGCGCTGTTTGAGCGGTATAAATTCGTGCTTCTGGTGATTCTGGCGGGAGCGGCCCTTCTGCTGCTGCCCTCCCCCAAGGAGGAAGAGGGCCAGCCGCCCCCGGCGGAGCCGGAGCAGACCGGGGGCTTTCAGGTGGAGGACCTGGAGCGCCGCCTGGAGGAGGCCCTGTCCCAGGTAGACGGGGCGGGGGAGGTGCGCGTGGTGCTGACCGTCAAGAGCACAGCCCGCCAAGTGCTGGCGCAGGACGGCAGGAGCACCCAGCGGGGGAGCGAGCTGGACTCCACCCTGACCACCGTGGTGGTCTCCCAGGGCTCCGGAACCCAGGAGCCGGTAACCATTCAACAGCTTTCGCCCCAATATCAGGGGGCCCTTGTGGTATGCTCGGGGGGAGACGACCCCTCGGTGCGGCTGCGCATTGTGGAGGCAGTCTCCGCCCTGACCGGGTTGGGCGCGGACAAAATATCAGTATGTAAAGGAAAGTGAGTGATTCAAGATGAAAGTATGGAAGCGGAACGCGGTGGTAGCCGCCATCGTGCTCTTTGTGTGCGTGGCGGTCTATCTGAACTGGACCTACCAGCAGGATGAGGGCGCCGGGGCAGGCAAGACCTTGGGGCAGGCCACCATGGTCAACGGCCAGACCTCCGACCCCCTTCTGGCCGTCCAGCCTACGGCGGACCCCCAGGCCACGCCCAGCCCCAGCGGGGCGTCCCCCGCTCCGGCGGTGACGGATGCCCCCACGGCGGAGACGGGGACCGGCTATTTTGCCTCCGCCCGGCTCAACCGCCAGCAGGCCCGGGACAGCGCTCTGGCGATTCTTCAGGAGAGCCTGTCCGACGAAAACCTGAACGACACCATGAAGGATGAAAACAATCAGGCCATTCAGACCTTGGCCAATGTCACCGTTTCCGAGGCCCAGATTGAGAATCTGGTCACCGCCAAGGGGTACAGCGACTGTGTGGCCTTCATCGGGGAAAAGAGCGTCAGTGTGGTGGTGGCCGCCGCCGAGGAGGGGCTCACCGATGTGGATGTCGCCCGCATCACTGAGATTGTCACCGACGAGACCGGGTTTACCGGCGGACAGATTAAAATTATCCCGGCCCAGCCCTGAGGAAGGACAGCGGTGCGCTCCACGAAAAAGCTGTTGTAATTTTCTGTGATTGTGGTACAATGATACATATCGTCCAAATCAGGAAAAGGAGCGTGACCAATTATGGCCGATGGGAAGGAATACCTGTCCCGCCCCGACGAGCTGGGAAATGTCCATATATCGGAGGAAGTCCTAGCGGTGATTGCCGCCGCCGCCGCCCTGGAGGTGGAGGGGGTGGGCAGTCTGTCCGCCAACCTGGGCACCGACATTGCCGAGCTTCTGGGCGGCAAGAAGAACCTGTCCAAGGGCATCCATATCACGGTGCTTGAGGAAAGCGTCCGCATCGACGTATCCGTGCTGGTGAAGTACGGCTATACCGTCATTGACGTGGCCAAGGAGGTTCAGAACGCGGTGTACAACGCCATTGAGAACACCAGCGGTCTGGCCGTGGAGGGGGTCAACGTCCATGTGGCAGGCGTGACCTTCGAGCGGGCCAAGGCGGTCCAGCAGCACTAAAACCAATCAACCCCTCCGGCTGGCCGGAGGGGTTGATTTATGCGCGGTTCATCAGGAGAGGGGCTTGCCGTCCTTTGAAAAGGAGCGTTTCAGGGCCAGCTCCGTAAGGGGCATGGGGAGGACCATCACAATCCCCCAGAGCAGGCAAATGAGCCCGCCCCAAATTGCAATCGTGAGGACAGGCTGTCCCAAAACCAGGCACATGGCGAGGACCGTCCCCGGAACCATGGGCAGGCTGAACCGCATCCAGAGCTTGCCAAAATACCGGTGAGCAAACCGCCACGTGTCGGGACTCTGCATGGATTGGGCGGTCCGGTAGCCGCTTCTGTTGCTGCGCTCCGGGGGCGGACCGGTGGTCCAGCGGCGTCCGAACACATACATGGTGCATGGAATCAGCAGGTCCATCGCCAGCATGAAAAGCCAAAAGATCATAGCGGTGCTCCTTTCTCAGAGAATCCGGTCAAATATATCCTCCAGCACAATGTCCAAGTCCTCAAAGAGACTGCACCGGAAGGAGGCGGGGAGCGCCGCCCGCTCTTCCTCCGTCATCTTGTCCAGCATATAGTCTGGATAAATGGCGTAAACCTCGTGGAGCGTAAACGCTCCCTGTTGCAGCAGGTACTGCTCTAGGGTCTTATTGGCTGGGTCCACGATCCAATACTCCGATACGCCGCACTGCTCATAGACCTGCTTTTTACGGCCCCGGTCGTGCTTGGCCGTGCTGGGGGAGAGGACCTCTACCACCAGGTCGGGCGCGCCATGCACGCCGTCCCGCTTGATTTTCTCCGTGTCGCAGACCACCATACCGTCGGGGATGAAGTGGTCTTTTTCACTGAGATATAGGTCTGTTCCGTCCGCAAATGGAGTACAGCGCTTTCCCTTTAGATAATGTGCTAAGAGGTAGAAAATATTGCTGGCAACGAAATTGTGGTCTGTTGTAGGCCTGGGTGACATAGCCGTAACCTTGCCGTCAATAATCTCTACCCAAAGGTCATTCTGCTGATAGGCCAAATTGCCGTTCATACGCCGCCCCTTTCCAGTGCTGTGAGAAAAAGCCTTAATGTTATGTTCAGTCTACCACAAAACCGGGCTGGATACAAGAAAAACAGGCCGGTTTGGCGGTTCAAAAAGAAGCGGGAATGGTCCTGTGCGCAGCCTCACAAAACAGTCCGCCCAAAAATTTCCCATCCGGCGCCAAGGAATACCCCCGGTTCCCCTTGCCCCTTTGGCAGAAAGAGCGTATACTAAAGGAAAACGAAGGCTGGAAGGGAGCGGCGCCCATGCCCAAGGAAAAAAAGAAGAAACCCGAATGGTACCCCCTGGACAACGCGGGGGTGCTCTATTCCGCCATTCAAAAAGAGACATACTCCGCCATTTACCGCTTTTCCGCCCTTATGACCGAGCGGGTGGACCCGGCTGCCCTTCAGCGGGCGGTGGACAAGACCATGCCCCGCTTTCCCTCCTTTGCCGTGCGTATTAAAAAGGGGGCCTTTTGGTACTACTGCGAGCCCAATGACGCCCCCGGCCCCTTTCTGAAAAAGGATATCGCCAACCCCTGCCAGCCGGTGCGGTTTCGGGAGGACAACGGGTGGCTGGTGCGGTTTTACTATTATGAAAAGCGCATTTCCATCGAAGTCTTTCACGCCATCAGCGACGGCGGCGGGACCCTGGTGCTCTTCAAAACCCTTTTGGCGGTCTATCTGCGGGAATTGGGGCATGTGATTCCCAATACCTGCGGCATTCTGGATGTGAACGAATCTCCCCGACGGGAGGAACGGGAGGATGCCTACGCCCGGTACGCCGGGAAGAAGGTCCTCCGCAATCCCCTGGGTGGGAAGGCCTACCCCAACACCGGTACGCCTGAGCCCTTTTATACCCTCAATGTGACCATGGGCTTTCTTCCTCTGAACCGGCTTAGAGCGAAAGCGAAGGAGTACGGGGCCTCCATTACCGAATACCTGACGGCGGTGCTGCTGAAAGTGTTGATTGACAAGCAGCACCGGGAGGCCCCCCGAAAAGAACTGCCGGTGGCCCTGGCCATTCCCATCAATCTGCGGGGGTGGTTTCCCTCGGAAACCCTGCGGAACTTTATCCTCACGGTGCGCCCCTGTATTGACCCCTCTTTGGGCTCGTACACCTTTGAGGAAATTCTGGGCCGCGTACACCACTACCTGCGCCTGAACATCAACCGCCAGCAGATGCGGGCCATGCTGACGGGCAACGTGCGGTTTACCACCAACAAGCTCCTGCGGGTGATTCCCGTGGTGCTCAAGGACCCGGTGATGGCCTTGAGCTACCACCTGGCGGGAGTGCGTCCCTACTCGGGCACCTATACCAACCCCGGTCCCTTTCCGGTGCCGGAGGAAATGGCCCCCCATATCCAGCGGATGGAGGTCATTCTGGGGCAGGCCACCCTGCCGCGGGTCCACTGTGCCTCCATCAGCTACGGCAACCAGATGGAGATTACCTTTGCCGGAACCTTAGCGGAGGCCGAGACAGAGCGGGATTTTTTTCGCTTTCTGGTGCAGGCGGGGATTCCGGTCAAGGTGGAGAGCAACCGTCTGGCCCGTTCCGACCTGATATTTTGAGAGGAGGCCCTCCTGTGTCTTACTGTGTCAACTGCGGTGTGGAGCTGGACGATACCGCCCGGTTCTGTCCCCTGTGCCATACTCCGGTGCTCAATCCCAGCCAGCCGGTAAACATCTCCGCGCCCCCGCCCTTTCCGGATGAGCGGGGAGAGGTCCCCCCTGCGGTGAAACGGGATGCCGCCATCCTGCTCAGTTCCATGCTGGTTTCTGTGGCCGTGTGCTGCGGTGTGCTCAACATGTTTCTGAAGCCGGAACGGACTTGGTCGGTCTATGTCATTGGTGCGGCGGTGATGCTGTGGCTCTGGCTGGTTCCCCCTCTGCTGGACCGGGGGATGCATGTGCTGCTTCGGCTGCTGGTGGATGTTTTGGCGGTGGCCCTCTATGTGCTCTTTATCGCCCTGAATCTGGACGGCTGGACGTGGTACATGGGGTTGGCCCTGCCCATTATCCTGTGGGGCGGCGCACTGCTGCTCCTGCTGGGGCTGACCCTGTGGGTGAAGCGGCGGAGCCTGCTGACGACGGTGACTGTGCTCATTGGCAGTGTCGGTGTGTTTCTGCTGGGGGTGGAGTTGCTGATTGACCGCTTCCTGAACCAGAGCTGGGAACCGGGGTGGTCCCTGGTGGTGCTTACCGTGTGTGCTGGGCTGGTGATTCCTTTGCTGGTGGTCCGGCGGGTGCCCTCTCTGCGGGAGGAGGCCCGGCGGCGGTTTCATATGTAACGGCGGACCGCGATACAGAAAGACAGTGGTGAAATTTCCATGGGTAATCTCTATGCGCAACTTGTAATTCTTTCCATAAGAGCGTTCAAAGCAATACCAGAGCCATTACAACCATACGCCGTCTATGGCGGATATAACTGGTACGTTCAATTAAGCGGGAGAAGAACCATTGCTGAGGGATTCGACTGTATCACAGACCTTGTAAGAAATGGTACGGCAGAATACGTTTATATTTCTCCATTTGAAAACAGCCTGATTGGTATGAACCAAGCGCAGCTGTTCCGTTCCATGCTGAAGCGCTTGCCCGCCGGATGGGACGGCGGCGGTTACGGGGCGGCCGTTCTGGATGAATACCGCAATGCGCTGTTGTATTGCAAATGTCCCGCGAAACAAGTCAAGCCCACGCCCAAAAGGACAATCCAGCCCATGGAAGTATCGGGATGGCGTATCTTCATTACCGGGATGGAGGCCGGTAATTTTATTGCTGCCTTTCTCCAACATGGAGGAAAACGAAAGGTTTATCCAGAGGCTCGACCTATGGACCCTGAGCTACTGCAATGGCTCTGCAATACTTGCGGGAAACATATCGAAGCTCCCGCGGACCTTGAACAGATTACCGAATTGAAGGCCGAGAATTTTTCAAGTGGAGCACCGGTGTTTCCTGACTGGCTTTGTCCGGTGTATGGAGATTGGCGGATGATTGGCTCTCTGCCCAGGCTGGAAAAGCTGGAGTTTCCTCATGTCTGCATAGATAATTTTTCGTTTTTGCTGAGGTGCAGGCGGCTGAAATATCTTGATTTAAGCAAAACCAATTTCTATGAGGGCCCATATCTGGAACGGCTGGAAAACTTAAACATATTGATACTTCCCCCGGCAGAGGTCACAGACTTTTTGTTTCTGAAAACATGCAAGCATATTTCGTTCTTGGATGTCAGCAAAACAAATTTTGTGGACTGTTCCTTGCTGTTGGAACTGCCGGAATTAGAAGCGGTGTGCCTCCCGCCCAAACATAAACTGCTCCGCTTTGATACCATAGAGACAATTGCGGCAAGCATCTTTACCGATGAACCGAAGAATGAAGATGAAAGGGATACAGCTCCTGCGCTGTACTGTTCAGACGAAAAATTGCCATTGGGGGAAAATGGGTTTTACGCTCAGGCTCTTGTGATGGATGGCAAGGTCTATCGAGAAAAGCAGATTTCAAAGGGGCTGGTGCAAAGCATTGCCCACCGTATCCGGTCAGCGGAAATCAAGCATTTGACGATTTCGTCCGACGCAGATATGGAAAGTATTCTGTTTACCGCTGACATCAAAGAGGGCTGGGCCGCTTTGGCGCTGCAAGATTTTACACATGATGTTTATTATGTACCGGACAATCCAAAGTGTCACAGTTTGACCAAACCTGCTCCGCCGAGGATTGGCGGTCAGTCGCCGGTCACACAATCAGAGGCACTGGACGATTTACAGACCGCCGCCGACTGTGTGCGGCATTTCATTCAATTCGGAAAATTATATCCTGAAATAAGGTGGATTACAATCAATTAGACGGTACAGACGGCCCAACAAGAACATTCTGTCCAAGCACTGTCCTTCATTGGTGTGTTCCCGGAAAAATACCCCTTTGGGGTCAAAAAGGAGCGAGAAGCACACTTGCCAGTAGAGCGAAAAACTGCTATAATAGAAAAGATAAAGTTTTGGGAGGAATGTTTATGGCCTGGAAAAAGCGGACAAGGGTGGCCGTAATCGTGGCAATCCTCGTGGTGGTTCTTGGCGTTGTGTTCGCGTATTTCCGGTTTGCCTCCCAGGAGATTCTGGTAGAGAGCGCCAGCCGTATGGAAGATGTTTATACGCAGGTTAACTCCGCTTTTCGTTCGACCATCAGCAAGAACTGGCGGCTGCTGAAGAGCTGGCAGAGCTACATATCCCAGACGGCGGCGGAACGCCCCGAGGAGCTCCAGGCGTTTTTCCAGATGGAGCAGGAGGATTGGCATTATTCCGAGTTTTATTTTCTGGCGGAGGACGGGAGCTACATCACCAGCCAGGGCGGCAGCGGACGGCTGGAGCTGGGCGAGAAGCTGGACCAGCTGATGGCTGGCGAAAACCTTGTGACGGACGGAAAGCTGGCGGGAGAGGAACACATCGCTTTTTTTGCCATACCCATGGAGCCGGGCCTGTATCAGGGCTTTGCCTATCGGGCCATTGGCGTCAGCTTCCGCAGCAAGGACATGACCAAGGCGCTGCGCATCGCCGCCTTTTCCGGGAAAAGCGAGTGCTTTGTGACCGATTCCACAGGACATGTTATCTTTTCCTCCCGGGAGGGGGAGACGCAGCCTCAAAACCTGCTGGAGGACCTGCGCGCCTATGGCAGCTTCTCCGGCGGTGAAGTGGATGAGATTGCGCAGGACTGGAGGGACGGAGCAGCGCGGGTTGCGATGTTCAGCCTGAACGGGGAGAGCTGTTACCTATGCTATCAGCCGGTGGGCTTTTCCGACTGGATGATGGTGAGCAGCGCGCCGAGGAGCGCTGTTACCGGGGACTGGAACCGGTTTACCCTTGCGACACTGGCGGTCATGGGCCTGCTCTTTGGTCTTGCGGCGGTTAGCGTGGTGTTCTCGCTGGTGCGAAGCAACCGCCGCCGTCTGGGGGAGAAGAACCGGGAGCTCCGTTCCCGGGACGAGCTCTTTGACCTGCTGACGGTGAATACCGACGACATTTTTATCCTCTTTTCCCCAAAGCTCTATACGGCGGACTATGTGAGTCCCAATTTGGAGCGCGTCTTGGGCCTGAAGGTGGATGAGGTATATCAGGATGTCCGCCCGCTGCTCTTTGGGGACATGGACCAGATGTTTTTTGACGCCCAGTCCTCCCTGACCCCGGAAACCCTGAGCACCGTTCCGATGGGGGGCGTGTGGACTGGGGAGCGGGATATCCTCCACGCCAGAACCAACGAGCTGCGCTGGTTCAAACAGCTGCTCCACCATTGCTCTCTGGTGGGGGAGGACCTGTTCATTTTGATGCTCTCCGACCGCACCAAGGAGCGGCAGATGAACGAGCGCCTGGGCGAGGCCCTTCATACCGCCAAGGCGGCCAATGAGGCCAAAAGCAACTTTTTGGCCAACATGTCCCACGATATCCGCACGCCGATGAACGCCATTGTGGGCTTTTCCGTCCTGCTGAACCGGGACGCCGGGGATACGGAGAAGGTGCGGGAATATACCCGAAAAATTGCTTCCTCCAGCCAGCACCTGCTTAGTCTCATTAACGACGTGCTGGACATGAGCAAAATTGAGAGCGGCAAAACCTCGCTGAATATCGCCGAGTTCAACCTGCCCACTCTGATGGATGAGCTGTACACCATGGTGCTCCCCCAGTCCCGCGCCAAGAATCAGCGCTTTACCCTGCACACCAAGGGGGACCTGCCCGAGGTCCTGATGGGGGATAAGCTGCGGCTGAGTCAGGTGCTGATTAACCTGCTCTCCAACGCGGTAAAGTACACCCAGGCGGATGGGGAGATTTCGCTGACCGTTTGTGGGCTGGAGTCCAATACCTCCAGCCGGGCCCACCTCCGCTTTATTGTCGCCGATAACGGCTTTGGCATGAGCGAGGGCTTTGTCCAGACCATTTTTGACCCCTTTACCCGCGAGATTACCGACTCTCCCCGGGAAATTCAGGGGACAGGGCTGGGTATGGCTATCACCAAGAACATTGTGGACCTGATGGGCGGAACCATCACCGTTCAGAGCGAGCTGGACCAGGGAAGTATTTTTACCGTAGATGTGGAGCTGACTGTAGCCAGTCCGGTGGACAACCGACGCTTCTGGACCCGCCGGGGCATTACCCGGATGTTGGCCGTGGACGACGATGAGGACGTGTGCAGGGAAATTCAGGAGTCCATGAAAGGAGCTGGGGTGACTGTCTCCTACGCCATCGGAGGCAGTGCGGCGGTGGAGCTTGTGGCCTCCGCCCAGGAGAAGGGGGAGGCGTTTCAGGTCATCCTCCTGGACTGGAAAATGCCCGGCATGGACGGTCTGGAGACGGCCCGGCAAATCCGCCAGCAGGTGGGACCGGAGGTCCCCATTCTTGTGCTGACCGCCTACGACCTGGAGGACGCAAAAGAGGCGGGGATGCAGGCCGGGATTGACATGTATCTGTCTAAGCCCTTCTTCCGGGCCAGTCTGGAGCGGGTTGTGGCTCAGGTGCTGGACGGGGACGATGAGGCTGCCGCCGGTACGCCCGCAGAGCAGAAGGAAATCTCTCTGACGGGGCTGAGAGTTCTGGCGGCGGAGGACAATGAGATTAACGCGGAAATTTTGGTGGAGCTGCTGGAGATTGAGGGCATTCAGTGCGAGGTGGTGCCCAACGGGAAGGCCGTGGTGGACCGCTTCACCCAGGCGATTCCCGGTGAGTTCGACATTATTTTCATGGATGTGCAGATGCCGGTGATGAACGGCTATGAGGCCACCCAGGCCATCCGGGCCAGCGGCCATCCAGAGGCCAGGACCATTCCCATCATAGCCATGACGGCCAATGCCTTTGAAGAGGACATCCAGACTGCCCTGGCCGCAGGCATGAACGCCCACACCGCAAAGCCCATCGACATGGAAAAGCTAAAGGTCACCGCAGCCCGCCTCCTCAAGCTGTAGCCTTCTTTTTCTTGGAAAGAAAAAGAAGCAAAAAGAACCAGCTTGTCGAAAAAGTCCTGCGGACTTTCCCGCCAAGCTGAGGAAAATTTCTACACTCTTTGGTGCTCCGCCCGGTGACGGAATCTGGAACATCCGAAAAACCCCCTTTTGCTGTGCATGGAGCAGCAAGAGGGGGTTTTCCGTGTTTCGGGTTTGCTTCCACCGCAGGCGGGCAAATCTGCTGGTATGAACCCGTCCCAAAGTGCATATACATGGAGCAAAACCACAATACAGAAGGGAAGGACGCTCCATGGAGACGACCTATCGGGAATGGGAAAAACGGCGGCAGGAGCGGGGGCGCAGGTCCCCCCGGCGAAACAACGGGCCCGCTCTGGGGCCGCGGGAGGCCCGGCGGCTGGGGCAGCTTTGTATATGTGTGGTGCTGTTTCTGGTGGTGTTTATTGGAAAGGGCGTCTTTCCAGAGCGGCTGGAGCAGGTGCGGGAGGACTTGGCCGTCCTGATTCAGAGCGACACCGATTTTCGCGGCGCTTTTGCGGGGCTGGGGAAGTCCCTGTCGGAGGGGGAGCCGGTGCTGAAGGGGCTCAATGGCCTTTGGGTGGAGGTTTTCGGCGGCGGGGGTGAGGCCGTCCAGGTGGAGGCGGCGGAATCGGAGCTCTACAGGGCCCAGCTGGCCTTCCTGTGGGGGGAGACGTCGCTTGCGGCGCACTGGCTAGGGCAGGAGGATGCCCCTCCGGCAGAGCCGGTGGAGGTCATTCAGCCTCAGCCCCTGCCCCAGGAGCCGGCGGAGCCCGCTGTGAAGTCCATGCCCTACGACGGACCCGCCCTGCCGGAGAACGCCACAAAGGATTGGTACAGCCTGTCCGCGCTGGGCGTTGATGAGACAGTGACCCCGGCTCTGGGGTGGATTACCTCTCCCTTTGGCTGGCGGGAGCATCCGGTGGACGGCGGGGAGAAGTTTCACAACGGCGTGGACCTGGGGGTGAACATGGGGACCGGCGTGCTGGCCTTTGCCGAGGGCACGGTGGAGTTTATCGGAGACAGCCCCATTTATGGCCTTTATGTTCAGCTCAGTCATGCCGGAGGACTGACCACCTTTTATGCCCATTGCAGTCAGCTGCTGGTGGAGCAGGGGCAGAGCGTTTTGCTGGGGGAGAGGATTGCTCTGTCAGGGGACAGCGGCAACGCCACAGGACCCCATCTGCACTTTGAGATGAAGCTCAACGGCGTGCTGCTGGACCCGGCGTATTACATCGAGACGATATAAATGCTGCGCTGGAGTCACTTGGAGATTAGTGGAGGGTTTTTGCTGCTGACGGCGGCGCTGTACTACCTGGATTCCTCTGGAGTGGTTCCCTGGGCCCTGGCCGTCTGTACCCTCCATGAGCTGGGACATGTGGCGGCTATCCGGCTGCTGGGAGGGCGCGTGTCTATGCTGCGCCTGACCTGCGTGGGGGCGGAGCTGCGGCTGTCCGCCCGGTATCCGCTGGGGGCTGGGCGGCAGCTTTTGGCGGCTCTGGCGGGTCCGGCGGTCAATCTGCTGCTGGCTCCGGCGGTCGCTGGAGCGGCGGCGCGGTGGGGCGAGGGGGCTTTTTTATTCGCGGGACTCAATCTGGCCCTGGGCGCCTTTAACCTGCTGCCTGTGGCCCAGCTGGACGGCGGGCGGGCGCTGTGTGCGCTGCTGGCTCTGCTGGGGGCGGGGGAATGGGCAGAAACGGCCCTGCGGGTGGTATCCCTGGTCCTGGCGGGCGGGCTGGCCGCAGGGGGATGCCTGCTTTTTTTGCGGGGCGCGGTCAATGTGACCCTGCCCCTAACCGCCATTTGGCTGCTGACCGCTTCGCCGGTGGAAAAGGCCCGGCTCGCCCTGGAGGAATGACCCCGTTTGAGCTGACAGGGGGGAATTGAAAAATTTGCTTGCATTCTGCCGCCGGCTGTGATAGACTATTCCAGTCTGAAAAAGGGCGGTCCTCTGCGGCTGCTGTCCCGTAGGGTGGGGCGGCGTTGAAAAGCGCGCATGAACGCCTATAAATTAGGAGGAACAGTCAAATGGATTTAATGCAGGCATTCAGCAGCAAGTATGAGAAGGAGCAGCCCCCTGTTGCTACCGTGGGCGACACCGTGCGCGTCCATATCAAGGTCAAGGAAGGCAGCCGCGAGCGTATCCAGGTCTTTGAGGGCACCGTGATCGCCAAGAAGCACGGCGGCATCGGCGAAACCATCACCGTCCGCCGGGTGTCCTACGGCGTAGGCGTGGAAAAGGTATTTCCCCTGCACGCTCCCACAGTGGAGAAGATTGAAGTGGTCCGCCGGGGCAAGGTCCGCCGGGCGAAGCTCTACTATCTGCGGGACCGCGTGGGCAAGAGCGCCAAGGTCAAGGAGCGCATCTGAGCAATATCTGTTTGGGAAAAGGAGGGGCTGCGGCCTCTCCTTTTTTCGCTAGTGGGCAAAATGGGAAAAAAACGGGGCTGTGGCCTCGGTTTTTTGTTGGGTTGTCCCTTTTCAAGCCCCTACATCTTGTGTATAATAGAGGAAATTGGATTCAAACACCTGTGCGATATAATCCAATCACACAAAAGACGGCAGCGCTGTGTTCGAGCGGCTTGATGCTGTCATGGAGGCGGTTTTTGTGGATATCCAGTGGTACCCCGGACATATGACCAAAACCCGGCGGCAGATACAGGCGGACCTGAAGCTGGTGGACCTGGTGGTGGAGGTCGTGGACGCCCGTATTCCCCGGTCCAGCCGAAACCCGGATATCGACGCCCTGGTGGGGGAGAAGCCCCGGATCATCATGCTCAACCGGGCGGATCAGGCGGACCCCCAGATGAATCGGGCCTGGGTCCAGCACTTTAACAAAAGCCAGGGCATTCCCGCCGCGGCGGTGGACGCCCGTTCCGGGGACGGCGTCGGTCAAATGGCGGCGCTGGCCCGGAACGCTTTGAAGGAGCAGATGGCCAAGTGGAGGGAGAAGGGGCAGGTGGGCCGACCCATTCGGGCCATGGTGGTGGGCGTGCCCAACGTGGGCAAGTCTACCTTTATCAATAAGGTGGCCGGGCGGAAGTCGGCCAAGGCGGGGGACCGTCCCGGCGTCACCCGCGGCAAGCAGTGGGTGGGCGCGGGCTCCGGCCTGGACTTGCTGGACACACCCGGTATCCTCTGGCCCAAGTTTGAGGACCCGAAAACCGGCCTGCACCTGGCTTTTACAGGGGCGGTGAAGGACGAGGTCATGGACGCGGAGACGTTGGCCTGCGGTCTGGCGGAGCTGCTGGACCGGCGGTATCCTCAGGCGCTGGTGGAGCGGTACAAGGTGCCCCCGGAGGCCGGGGAGCCGGGCTATGTCCGTCTGGAGCAGTGCGCCAGAAAGCGGGGGTTTCTCATCTCCGGCGGCGAGGTGGACACCGAGCGCATGGCAAAAATCCTGTTGGATGAATTTCGCGGGGGCAAGCTGGGACGCTTTACACTGGAATCCCCAGGGGGAGAGGGGGAGCATGGGTGTGAGTGAGCGGAGCGGCGGCGGGGATATCTGTCAAGGGGAAACACCTGTCAGCCTTTGGGAGGAAGAGCGTCTCTGCTGGAGCCAGGGGTATTCTCTGGTCTGCGGTGTGGACGAGGCCGGGGCCGGACCGCTGGCTGGAGCGGTGTACGCCGGGGCGGTGATTCTGCCGCCGGAGCTGGAGCTGGAGGGGCTGAACGACTCCAAAAAGCTGACCCCAAAGCAGCGGGATATCCTCTATGATCTCATCCGGGAAAAGGCGGTAGCCTGGGCGGTGGCCTGGGCGGACGAGAAGGAGATTGACAAAACCGACATTCTCAGCGCCCGGATGCTGGCGATGCAGCGGGCCATTGACAAGCTCACGCCTGGGGCGGATTTCGTGCTGGTGGACGGCAACCGGGACCATGGAAAACACGCCGCCATTACCAGTCCCCACCGGACTTTGGTGAGGGGAGACGGCCGCTCGGCCTCCATTGCCGCCGCCTCGATTCTGGCCAAGGTCAGCCGGGACCGCTACATGGAGGATATGGCCCGGCAGTACCCCCAGTACGAATTTGAGCGCCATAAGGGCTATCCCACCAAGCGTCATTATGCGCTCCTGCGGGAGCATGGCCCCTGTCCCATCCACCGCAGGACCTTTCTGAGCAAGCTGTGAGAGGGGGAGAGGCGAAGCGCCGGGGGCGCTGGGGTGAGGACCTGGTTGCCGCGGATTTGAAGCGGAAGGGATTTTGTATTTTAGCCCGAGGCTACCACAGCCGCTATGGGGAGATTGATATCATAGCGGCGAATGAACAGTATTTGTGCTTTACAGAGGTGAAGCTGCGAAAGAGCGAGGCGTTTGCCCCGGCCTGGGCCTTTGTGGACACCCGAAAACAGGAGAGGCTCCGCATTACGGCGGAGATTTTCCTCTCGGAGCACCCGGAGCTGAAGCAGCAGCCCCGCTTTGACATCGCGGAGGTCTACGCCCCGCGGGGGACTCTGGCGGCAGAGGCAAATATCATCTATTGGGAGAACGCTTTTTAGCATACATAAGGGGGAACGTGCAATGAACCGTTCGATTGACCTGTTCGACGGCCACTGCGACACCGTTTTAATGCGGTACCTGCAAGGGGGAAACTTTTGGAAAAACGACGGTCATGTGGACCTGGAGCGGGCGGGGAGGTACCGGAGGTACGCCCAGTTTTTCGCCATCTGGGGCCAGCCGGAGGATTTTCCGGGACGCGACCTGCGGGGAATGGCGCTGTGGAGTATTTTTCAGGAAGAGTACAACCTCTTCCGCCGGGAAATGGCGGACCGGCAAGACCGAATCCGGCACTGCCGCACGGCGGCCGAGGCGGAGGCCGCCTTTGCCGAGGGGAAGGCGGCCGCGTTCCTGTCGGTGGAGGGGGCGGAACTGCTGGACTGTTCCCTGGAGCGGCTGGAGGAAGCCCATACTCTGGGGGTCCGGGCGGTAAATCTCACCTGGAATCATAAAAACGCCCTGTCCGGCACCAACCTTGAGGAACCGGAGAAGGGGCTCACACCCCAGGGGCGGGCCTTTGTGGAGAAAATGGGGCGGCTGGGGATGCTGGTGGACGTGTCCCACCTGTCAGACCCGGGCTTCTGGGATGTGGCGGAGCTGGTGCCGGGGCCCTTTTTTGCCAGCCATTCCAATGCCCGGCAGGTATTTTCTCACACAAGGAACTTGACCGATGCACAATTTACTGCCATAATAGACCACAACGGTGTGGCCGGGCTGAACCTGTACGCCCAGTTTTTAGGGGAACGGGTGGACCTGGACACCGTGGTCAGCCACCTGGAACACTGGCTGGAGCTGGGAGGAGAACGCAGCATTGCCCTGGGGGGCGATTTGGACGGCTGCTCCCAGCTGCCGGAGGGGTTCCGGGGCGTAGAGGACTGGGAACGGCTGTGGGAGCGGCTGCTCCAGCGAAATTACAGCGAGGCGCTGCTGCGCGCCCTGTTTTTTGAGAATCTAATGAGGGTCGTGAGTGAAGTATGTACTATGTAAGCACAAGAAATAAAGGAGACAAAAGCACCGCCGCCCAGGCCATTGCCCGCGGGCTGGCGGTGGACGGGGGACTGATGACCCCGGAGGTGCTGCCCAAGCTGTCCAAGAATGCTTTGGGCTCCATGCGGGACATGTCCTATCAGCAGCGGGCGGTCTATGTGATGAATGCCTACCTGGACGACTTTACCTCATCCGAGCTGTCTTCCTTTGCGGCCAAGGCCTACGGCGGCGGGAAGTTCGACGCCAAGGAGGTGGCCCCCGTCCGGCGGGTGGATGGGAACACCCATTGTCTGGAGCTCTGGCACGGGCCCACCTGCGCGTTCAAAGATATGGCCCTGCAAATGCTGCCCCATCTGCTGTCCGCCTCCCTGGTGAAGAACCAGGAGGAAAAGACGGTGTGCATTCTGGTGGCCACCTCCGGGGACACGGGCAAGGCCGCGCTGGAGGGTTTTCGGGATGTGGACAAGACCCGTATTTTGGTCTTTTACCCCAAGGACGGGGTGTCCGCCGTTCAGCAGCTTCAGATGGTCACCCAGGAGGGGAATAATGTGGGGGTCTGCTCGGTGGCGGGCAACTTTGACGACGCCCAAACCGGGGTGAAGCAGCTCTTCACCGATGAAAACCTGCGGGACCAGCTGGCCCAGCGGGGCTTCTTCCTGTCCTCGGCCAACTCCATCAACTGGGGGCGGGTACTGCCGCAGATTGTCTATTATGTGTCCGCCTACTGCGACCTGCTCCGGGATGAGGCCATTCAGAACGGGGATAAAATCAACGTCTGCGTGCCCACGGGCAATTTTGGCAACATCCTGGCGGCCTACTACGCCCGGGAGATGGGAGTGCCCATTGAGCGGCTGATCTGTGCGTCCAATTCCAACAACGTGCTGACCGATTTTCTCCGTACCGGCATCTATGACCGCAACCGCACCTTCTATAACACCCTGTCTCCCTCCATGGATATCCTGATTTCCTCCAATCTGGAACGGCTGCTCTTCGCCCTCACCGGGCAGGACGACGGGCAGGTGAAGTCCTACATGGCCCAGCTGGGCCGGACGGGACAATACCATGTGGGGGAGAAGCTCAAGGACAAGCTGGCCCGCGTGTTCTCCGCCGGGTACTGCGACGATACCCAGACCAAGGCGGTCATTGGCCGCATGTGGAAGGAGCACCGCTACCTGATCGACCCCCACACCGCCGTGGCCTTTGACGTGCTGGACCAGTACCGCCGGGAGACGGGGGACGAGACACCCACCCTGGTCGTCTCCACCGCCAGCCCCTTCAAGTTCTGCGACAGTGTGCTGGAGGCCCTGGGAGAGAACCGGCTGGCCCAGGGGACAGAGCTCATTGACCAGCTCTCCCAGGTAACCGGCGTGCCCGCCCCCGCCCCTCTGGCGGCGCTGAAGGACAAAACCGTCCGCTTTACCCAGAGCACCGAGAAGGAGCGCATGGTGGAGCAGGTTTTGGAGATGCTGCGGTAACATGGCGCTGTACGCAATTGGAGACACCCACCTCTCCCTAGCCTCGGACAAACCCATGGATGTGTTCGGCGGCGGCTGGGAGGGGTACGTGGACAAGCTGCGGGAGGGCTTTGCCCAGGTGGAGGATGGAGACACCGTGGTACTCTGCGGGGATTTGTCCTGGGCCATGGGGCTGGAGGAAGGGCGGGAGGATTTTGCCTTTTTGAACAGCCTGCCGGGACGGAAGCTCATGCTCAAGGGCAACCACGACTATTGGTGGAACACCGCCGCCAAGATGAACCGCTTTTTCCAGGAGAACGGCTTTGCGTCCCTGAACATCCTGCATAACAACTGTTATGAATATGGGGCGTACGCCCTGTGCGGCACCCGCGGATGGTTCTATGAGGAAACCGGGGACCAGAAGGTGTTCCGGCGGGAGCTCATCCGGCTGGAGGCCTCCCTGAAGGCGGCGGGGGAGCGGCCCAAGCTGTGCTTCCTCCACTACCCGCCCTGCTATCAGGGGTATGTGTGCCGGGAGATTATCGAGCTGCTGGAGCGCTACGGCGTGGAGCGGTGCTTTTACGGCCACCTCCACGGGGGAAGCCACCGTCTGGCGGTGGAGGGACGGTATGGTCAGGTGGACTATCATCTGGTGGCCGCCGATTATCTCGGCTTCCGTCCGCAAAAAATCTGCGGATAATTGAAAAAAGGTATGGAAATTTCTCGCCATATCTGGTACTATAAGACGGATAACGCGAATGAGCGCCCGCGCGCGCCCCTGGGAGGGCGAAACTGGGCTGACAGGAGGAAAAAACAACATGAACGTCAAGAGTGTGGAAAAGCAGGAAAAGTGTACCGTTGAACTGGTTATCGAGGTGGGCCAGGAGGAATTTGAGGCCGCCGTCGAACAGGTATACAAGAAAAAGCGGGGCGGCATCTCTGTCCCCGGCTTCCGTAAGGGCAAGGCCCCCCGAAAGATTATCGAGAGCATGTACGGCACCGGCATCTTCTACGAGGACGCCGTGAACGAGGTCTATCCCAAGGCCTACAGCGAGGCCGTGGAGCAGGAAAACCTGGACGTGGTCGCCTGGCCCAAGATTGAGATTCAGGACGTGGGCAAGGAGGGTCTGACCTTCAAGGCCACCGTTACCACCCGTCCCACCGCCACTCTGGGCGAGTATAAGGGCCTCAGCGCCCCCAAGAACGCCGCCGAGGTCACTGCCGAGGACATTGAGAACGAGCTCAAGCCCTTCATCAGCCGCGCCACCCGCATGGTCACGGTGGAGCGGGAGGCCCAGAACGGCGACACCGTGGTCATCGACTTCGAAGGCTTTAAGGACGGCGAGCCCTTCGAGGGCGGCAAGGCGGAGGGCCACTCCCTGGAGCTGGGCTCCGGCTCCTTTGTTCCCGGCTTCGAGGAGCAGCTGGTGGGAACCAAGGCCGGCGACGAAAAAGCCTTGGATATTACCTTCCCCGAGGAGTACCATGAGGGTCTGGCCGGTGCGGCCGTGGTCTTCCAGGTCAAGGTCCATGAGGTCAAGGAGAAGCAGCTGCCCACGGTGGACGACGAGTTCGCCAAGGACGTTTCTGAGTTCGAGACTCTGGAAGAGTTCAAAAACGATTTGGCCGCCAAGCTCAAGGAGCGCCGGGAGTCCCAGGCCCAGCACGAGTTCGAGCACGCCCTGATGGAGCAGGTCATGGACAACATGCAGGTGGACATCCCCGACCCCATGGTGGAGTATCGGGCGGACAATCTGGTGGACAACATGGCCCGCCGCATCACCTCTCAGGGCATTCCCTTTGAGCAGTATCTTGCCATGACCGGCACGGATATGAACGCCATGCGCCTCCAGGCCGCCGAGGCCGCCACCGCGCAGATTCGCCGGGAGCTGGCTCTGGATGCCGTAGCCGCCGCCGAGAATATCCAGGTTTCCGACGAGGAGCTGGAGGCCGAGTACCAGCGCATGAGCGAGGAATACAGTGTCAGCCTGGAGGAAGTCAAGAAGGGCGTGCCCGAGAAGGACGTGCGGGTGGAGCTGGCCAGCCAGAAGGCCGAGAAGCTTATTTACGAGAGCGGCAAGGTGGGGGAGGCCCCGGTGAAGGAGGAAGCCCCTGCCGAGGCGGAGGAAAAGCCCAAGCGTGCCCGCAAGAAGGCCGAGGATGAGGCCGCCGACGGCGAGGAGAAGCCCAAAAAGACCACCCGGAAGCGCACCGTCAAAAAGACCGAGGATGAGGCCGGCGAGGCCAAGACGGAGGAATAAGTTCCCATAGAGTGGGCATACTGTTGGAGAGAGACTGCCTGCCTGGGAGCGGGAGGTCCGGGGCCGGGCGGCATGTACCGGCCCCCAACATCAAAACAAAGGAGATCCATACACCATGAGCTTAGTTCCCTACGTAGTTGAACAGACCAACCGGGGAGAGCGTTCCTACGACATCTTTTCCCGCCTGCTCAACGACCGCATCGTCTTTTTGGGCGAGGAGGTCAACGCCACCACGGCCAGCCTGGTGGTGGCCCAGCTGCTGTATCTGGAGGCACAGGACCCGGATAAGGAAATTCAATTCTACATCAACAGCCCCGGCGGCTCTGTCACCGACGGCATGGCCATCTATGATACCATGCAGTATGTCAAGTGCGACGTGTCCACCATCTGCATCGGCATGGCGGCCAGCATGGGGGCCTTCCTGCTTTCCTCCGGGGCCAAGGGCAAGCGGCTGGCCCTGCCCAACGCGGAGATTATGATTCACCAGCCCTCCGCCGGCACCCAGGGCCAGATTACCGATATGGCCATCCACCTCAAACGCCTGGAGGTCATCAAGAAGCGGATGAACCACATTCTCTCCGAGAACACCGGAAAGCCCCTGGAGGTGGTCACCGCAGACTGTGAACGGGACAATTTCATGTCCGCCGAGGAGGCCAAGGAGTACGGCCTCATTGACAAGGTGATCTATCAGCGGTAAGACATAAGGGGGAGCGGGCCTGTCCGGCGGCGCTCCCCTGGAGTGCGTTTACAAAGTGATTGCCGGGGCCAGCCCGGCCAGTGAGTTGAGGGATTGAATATGCCGAAAAACGACGAACGAAAGAGCATCCGCTGTTCCTTCTGCGGCAAGCACCAGGAGCAGGTCTCCCGCATCATCGCGGGGCCGGGCGCTTATATCTGCAACGAGTGCGTCCACCTGTGCATGAGCATTCTGGACGACACCTACGACCCGGAGGAACACCTGGACCCGGACATTCCCGACGTGATTCCCACGCCCCGGGAGATTCGCAATGTACTGGACCAATATATCATTGGCCAGGAGGACGCCAAGGTGGCCCTGTCCGTGGCGGTGTACAACCACTATAAACGCATCTACTTCGGCGGCGGGGAGGATGTGGAGCTTCAAAAGAGCAACATCCTGCTCATGGGTCCCACGGGCTGCGGCAAGACCCTGTTCGCTCAGACCCTGGCCCGGATTCTGAAGGTTCCCTTTGCCATTGCCGACGCCACCACCCTCACCGAGGCGGGCTATGTGGGCGACGATGTGGAGAACATCCTCCTGCGCCTGGTCCAGGCCGCCGACTTCGATGTGGAGCTGGCGGAGCGGGGCATCATCTATGTGGACGAGATTGACAAGATTGCCCGCAAGAGTGAAAACACCTCCATCACCCGGGACGTATCCGGCGAGGGCGTGCAGCAGGCCCTGCTGAAAATCCTGGAGGGCACCGTAGCCAACGTCCCCCCCCAGGGCGGGCGGAAGCATCCCCATCAGGAGTTTATCCAGATTGACACCAAGAATATCCTGTTCATCTGCGGCGGCGCCTTTGACGGCATGGAGAAAATCATCGAACAGCGCCTGGACAAAAAGACCATCGGCTTCGGCGCGGACATTCAGAGCAAGAAGGAGCGGAACACCGCCTCGATTTTGAAGCAGGTGCAGCCCCATGACCTGCTGAAATTCGGTATCATTCCGGAGCTGGTGGGCCGTCTGCCGGTGATTACCACCCTGAGCGCCCTGGACCAGGAGCAGCTGGTGCGCATTCTCACCGAGCCCAAAAACGCCCTGGTGAAGCAGTATCAAAAGCTGCTGGAATATGACATGGTGGAGCTGGACTTTGAGACGGCCGCCCTGGAGGAAGCCGCCAAAAAGGCCATCGACCGGGGCATCGGCGCCCGCGGCCTGCGGGCGGTGCTGGAGGAAGTCATGAACCAGCTCATGTACGACGTGCCTTCCGACCCCACCATCACCAAGGTGACCATTACGCCGGAGAGCGTCCGGGACCTGGCCGAGCCGGCTATCACCCACGATCCAGAGCGCACCCAGCGCCCCCGTCTGGGCGGGGCCTCCCTGCGTGCGGAGCGGGGCGGCGCAGTCCGGGGGAACGTATCCTGATACACCACTGCGGGGCGGGGGAAGTCTCCCGCCCCGTTTTCATGAGAACATTGGGGGGCTTGACCTCCAATCCGGCAAAGGATGTGTGATTTGATGCAGAACGAACCAGCCGTCACCATGCCGGCCGTGGCCCTGCGGGGCCTGACCGTATTTCCCAATATGCTGCTCCATTTCGACGTGGGCCGGGAGGAATCCATCAAGGCCCTGGATGAGGCCATGACCACCAGTCAGCCAGTCTTTCTGGTCACCCAGCGGGAGCTGGAGGTGGAGCGCCCCGAGGAGGAGGACCTGTACACCATCGGGACCGTGTGCAACGTGCGCCAGCTGCTCCGCCTGCCGGGGGAGAGCGTGCGGGCCATGGTGGAGGGGGTCAGCCGGGGGCAATTACTGGGGGTTTCCCAGTCGGACCCCTATTTGCTGGTCCAGGTGGAGGAAATTCCGCCGGACGGGCCGGTGGGCCGCTCCGCCCGCACCGAGGCCCTGGTCCGGCAGAGCTATGAGCTGTTTGAGCAGTACGTGGACCTGTCCCACCGGATGACTCCGGATATCCTCATTCCCATGCTCACCAGCGAGGACCCCGGCTACATCGCCGACTATATGGCCCAGAATGTGGCCATGCGCACCGGGGACAAGCAGTCGGTTTTGGAAGAGCTCAACCCCGTGCGCCGCTTAAACAAGCTGTGCCGCACCCTCCGCCGGGAGGTGGAGATTTTGGAGCTGGAGCAGGAGATGCGGGGGAAGGTCCGGGAACAGATTACCCGGAGCCAGCGGGACTATGTGCTTCGGGAACAGCTAAAGGTCCTCCAGCAGGAGCTGGGGGAGGACCCCAACGGCGACGGCGAGATTTTTGAATACCGCCAAAAGATTGCCCAGGCCAAGCTGCCCAAGCCGGTAGAGGAAAAGCTCCTGAAGGAGCTGGGGCGGCTGGAAAAGCAGCCCTACGGCTCCGCCGAGGCGGGAGTGCTGCGCAACTATCTGGACGTGTGTTTGGAGCTGCCCTGGGAGAAAAAGACCCGGGAGCGGGTGGACGTGGCCGCCGCCCGTAAGGTCTTGGACGCCGACCATTATGGCCTGGAAAAGGTCAAGGAGCGCATTTTGGAGTTTTTGGCGGTCAAGCAGCTGGCCCCGGATTTGAAGGGGCAGATTATCTGTCTGGTGGGCCCGCCGGGGGTGGGCAAGACCTCCATTGCCATGAGTATGGCCAGAGCCCTGCACCGGAATCTTGGGCGGCTCTCCCTGGGAGGGGTCCACGACGAGGCGGAGATTCGCGGCCACCGCAAGACCTACGTGGGGGCGATGCCCGGCCGGATTATTGAGGCCGTCCGGCAGGCCAAGAGCCGCAACCCGCTGCTGCTGCTGGATGAAATTGACAAGCTGGGCAGCGACCACCGGGGGGATCCATCCTCGGCGCTGTTGGAGGTTCTGGATGCCGAGCAGAACGGCAGCTTCCGGGACCATTTTTTGGAGCTGCCCTTCGATTTGTCCGACGTACTCTTCGTCACCACCGCCAACACCACGGACACTATTCCCCGGCCCCTGTTGGACCGGATGGAGGTCATTGAGTTGACCAGCTACACCGACGAGGAAAAGCTGCAAATCGCCAAGGGACACCTGCTGCCCAAGGAGCGCAAGCGCCACGGCCTCAAGGCGGCTCAACTGAAGCTCACCGACGACGCCATCCGGGAGATTATCCGGGGGTATACCCGGGAGGCCGGGGTGCGGGTGCTGGAACGCAAGCTGGCCGCTCTGTGCCGGAAGGCCGCAATGAAGCTGGTGGAGGGCAAGGTGAAATCCATCCATGTGACCGGCGACAGCCTGGAGGAATTTTTGGGCGTCCGCCGCTATCACCCGGAGCGCCTGCCCCGAGGCGAACAGGTGGGCGTGGTCAACGGCCTGGCCTGGACCAGTGTAGGGGGAGAGCTGCTGGAGGTGGAGGTCAACGTGGTCCCCGGCACCGGGAAGATTGAGCTCACCGGCAACCTGGGGGACGTGATGAAGGAGTCCGCCCACGCGGCCCTGTCCTTTATCCGCAGCCGCGCCGCCCAACTGGGGGTGGAGGCGGAGTTTTATAAGACCAAGGATATACACGTTCATTTCCCCGAAGGGGCGGTACCCAAGGACGGGCCCTCAGCGGGCATTGCCATTACCACGGCGATGGTTTCCGCCCTGACCAACACCCCCGTCCGGCGGGAGATTGCCATGACCGGAGAGGTCACACTGCGGGGCAGGGTGCTGCCCATCGGCGGTCTGAAAGAAAAAACCATGGCCGCTTACCGCAGCGGGATGAAAACGGTAATCCTTCCGGCGGAGAACCGGAAGGATTTGGAGGAAATCGATCCAACTGTCCGCTCCGCCCTGCACTTTATCCCGGTGGAGCAGGTGGACGCGGTGCTGTCCGAGGCCCTGTCGATGGGGCTGGTGGAGCAGGAGTGTACGCCGGTGCGCCCCTATGAGCAGCCCGTTCAGGGACAGGGGCTGCCCAGTCTGCGCCAGTAGGCGGGAAGGGAGCGCTTGATGATGAATGTCAATCTGCAAAAGGCGGAATTTGTCCGCTCGGCGGCCAAGGCGGGGGATTTTCCCAGGGACGGCCTGCCTCAGGTGGCCTTTGCGGGCCGCTCCAACGTGGGCAAGTCCTCGGTTATCAACCGGCTGCTCAACCGCAAGAACTTTGCCCGGGTGGGGGCCGCGCCGGGCAAGACCACCCATATCAACTACTTCCTTATTGACGGAAAATTCTATCTGGTGGACCTGCCCGGCTACGGCTACGCCAAGGTTTCCAAGGCGGAAAAGGAGCGCTGGGGCCGTCTGATGGAGGAATGGTTTGCGGACAACGGTCTGATGACCCTGGGCATTATGCTCGTGGACGCCCGCCACAAGCCCACGGCGGACGACTGCACCATGGCCCAGTGGTTCAAGGCCAGCGGACGGCCCTTCGCCGTGGCGGCCAACAAACTGGACAAGCTCCGAAAGAGCGATATCATCCCCAATCTGGCCCGCATTCGGGAGACACTGGAGCTGGATGAGTCCGTCACGGTCGTTCCCTTTTCCGCCGAGAAGGGGGACGGGAAGCAGGAGCTCCTGGACCTGATTTTGAAGCATTCGGAGGAACGGACATGAAATATGTAAAACTGCTGCGGGACGGAAGGCCCGTGTGGGGGGTGCTCAAGGGCGAGCTGGTGCGCACTCTGGCCGGGGAGCCCTTTGCGGGCATCTGCTACGACGGGGAGAGTCTCCCCTTGGAGAGCTGCCAGCTCCTGGCCCCCTGCGGCGACCACGCCAAGCTGATTTGCGTGGGGAAAAATTACTACGACCATGCGGTGGAGATGGGGGAGGGCGTGCCCGACCGGCCCATGCTCTTTATGAAGGGCGCCAACACGGTCAACCACCCGGAGGGACCGGTGGAGGCCCCGGATTTTGTGCAGCGCCTGGACTACGAGGGGGAGCTTGCCTTTGTTATCAAGCAGCGGGCCAAAAATGTGCCGCCGGAGGAATTTGGCCGGTACATTCTGGGCTATACCTGCCTCAACGACGTGACGGCGCGGGATATTCAAAAGGGAGACGGCCAGTGGACCCGTGGCAAGAGCATGGATGGCTTTGCGCCCATAGGTCCGGTGCTCACCGACGAGGTGGACCCGGCAGACCTGTCCATTGAAACCCGGCTCAACGGCGTGGTGGTTCAGGCGGGGCGCACCAGCCAGTTTATGACCCGCGTACCGGAGCTGCTGGCCTTTATCACCGCTTCCATGACCCTGGAGCCCGGCGACGTGGTGTCCACCGGCACCCCGGCTGGGGTGGGACCCATGAAATCAGGCGATGTGGTCGAGGTGGAGATTCAGGACATCGGCACTCTGCGCAACTACATTCGATGACGTGAGCGACGGCGCACGGTATGCCCTTGGGGTGTACTGTGCGCCCTGTTCCATTGGGGGTGTTCCGATGCATATTGGATTCTCTTATATTGGCGCGCTGATGCTGGTGCTTTTGTTTGTCCCAAATTTGTTTTGGACAAGGCTCCAGCCCCAAGACTATGCGCAGTATGCCGGGCGGGAGCGGAGGCTCTGCCGGCTTCTGGAGCGCGTTGGTCAGGTGCTGGTCACCTGCCTTGTCCTGATTTTTTCCGATTTCAACTTGGGCCAACCCTTTCCATGGGCCCTGTGGCTGGCGGCGGCTGGACTTGCGATGGCCCTTTACGAGGTCCATTGGATACGCTATTTTCGCAGTCAGCGGACCATGCGGGATTTTTACCGCAGTCTGTTGGGGATTCCGGTGGCGGGGGCGGTTCTGCCTGTGTTGGCCTTTATGCTGCTGGCGGTTTATGGGAAAAATCCGTTTTTATTTGGTGCGGCGTTCCTTCTGGGTGTCGGGCATATCGGGATTCATCTGGAGCATTCCAGAGAAGCGGCAGATATATAAACCCTTTTTATAGTCTGTTTATCAGCACCTTATGCGCATAACCTTCGCTGTTTATCCCATATAAATGGAGACAGCAAATGCTGAATGGATTCCACAGAACGGCTTGACAAGTACGTGATAATATAGTATAGTAGCGTGGTAAAGTGTTAAAGCAAGCAGAGAGGTGTCTCTATGAATTATACCATCAACACCCCTGAGGGGACCCGTGACCGGCTCTTTGCCGAGTGCCGGGACCGGCGGCGGGTCCAGTCCGCCCTGACGGCCCAATTCCGCCGCCGGGGCTACGCGGAGGTCTCCACCCCGGAGGTGGAGTTTTACGACCTGTTTCTCCAGTCGGGCAACCCTATGCCGCAGGAGGCAATGCTCAAGCTCATCGACCGCAGCGGAAAAATTATGGTCATGCGCCCCGACTGCACCGCCCCCATTGCACGGGTAGCGGCCACCAAGCTCCAGGCAATGCCGCTGCCGCAGCGGCTCTATTATGACCAGACCGTATTCCGCTCCGGCGCGGAGCACCGGGGAGGCAGCAGCGAAATTGCCCAATGCGGTGTAGAGCTCATCGGCGCGGCTGGGGGCAAGGCGGACTTGGAGATGGTGGCCCTGGCGGTAGACGCCCTGCGCTCCTGCGGGGCGGCGCGCTTCCATGTGGAGCTGGGGCACGCAGGCTTTTTCCGGGCCCTGGCCGCCCGCATGGATATGGACGGGGAGACTGTGGAGCAGATGCGCCAGCTCATTGAGGGCAAGAACTTTGCCGCCCTCAACGACCTGCTGGAGCCCTATCAGGGCCGGTCCGCCTATGCCGCGCTAAAACGTCTGTCCCGGCTCTTTGGCGGGGTGGAGGTGTTGGACGAGGCCGAGGCGCTGGCCGGAGAACACGAGACTTTGGAATATTTGCGAAGCCTCTGGACGGAGCTGGAGGCCGCAGGATATGGAGATTACCTGCGTTTTGATTTGGGTTTGGTCCATCAAATCGACTACTACACCGGCGTAGTCTTTCGGGGCTATGTGGAGGGGGCGGGAAACGCGGTCCTCTCCGGGGGGCGGTACGACGGCTTGGCCGCTGCCTTTGGGCGGAGCGCCCCGGCAACCGGATTTGCCATCGACGTGGACGCGGTAGCCGCCTGTCTGGAGGCGGATGAGCCCCCAAAATTGGAGGTTCTGGTTCATTTCGGGCCGGGTCAGCTGGCTCGAGCTCTGGCGGCGGTGGACAGCCGCCCGGCGGGGACCTGTGAGCTCTCCCCCTGCGGCGCGCTGGAGGACTCCCTGACCCTGGCGCGGGACAAGGGCGCTGTGGGTGTGCTGGCGTTCGGAGAAGCGGGGGAAAGGCTGGTGCGTGTATGAGTATGGAACATGAGCGCCTGCGCATCGCCCTGACCAAGGGGCGCTTGCAGGACAGGAGCGTGGAGCTCTTTGCGGCAATGGGCCTGGACTGCTCGCCCATCCAGCACCCCGGACGGAGGCTGGTACACAGCATTCCCAACTACCCCCTGGACGCGGTGCTGGCCAAGGCCCCGGACGTGATTACCTATGTGGAGCACGGGGTCTGTGATTTGGGCATCGTGGGAAAGGACACCATCCTGGAGCAGGGAAAGCGGTTTTATGAGGTGCTGGATTTGGGCTTCGGCCGCTGCCGCTTCGCCCTGGCGGTGAAGGACGGAAGCGATTTTTACGGCACCTATAAGACCCGGCGGATTGCCAGCAAGTACCCCAATGTGACCCGGAGCTTTTTTGAGAAAAAGGGAATGGATGTGGATATCATCAAAATCGAGGGCTCGGTGGAGCTGGCCCCGATTTTGGATCTGGCGGACGCCATTGTGGACATTGTAGAGACTGGGGCCACCCTGCGGGAGAACGGCCTGACGCCCATTGAGGACGTGGCCCAGGTCAGCGCCCGGCTGATTGTGAACACGGCCAGCATGAAGCTCCACAAGGCGCAGATTGAAGATTTTATTGCCCGATGCGAGGCGGAATTGGAGAGCAGAGCATGATTCAGATTGTGACAGCGGACGGCAGGGCAGAGCGGGAGGTCCTCTCCGCCATGCGGGCCCGTGCCGCCGCCAAGAACGCGGAGATTGACACAGCCACAGCCGCCATCATGGAGAATGTGCGCCAGGAGGGCTACCCGGCGGTGGAGCGTTACACACGGCAGTTTGACCATAAACTTCCCTATGAGATTCCAAAGGGGCGGCTGGAGGAAGCCTATGCCGCCTGCGATTCGGCCCTGATTTCCGCCCTGGAGCACGCCGCCGCCAACATCCGGGATTATAACGAGAAGCTCCTGACCCAGAGCCGGGAGTGGAAGAGCCCCGACGGCGGGACCGTGGGCCGGGTGGTCCGGGGACTGGGCCGGGTGGGCATCTATGTGCCCGGCGGCACGGCGGCTTATCCGTCCTCCGTGCTCATGTGCGCGGTGCCCGCCAAGGTGGCGGGGGTGGGGGAGATTATTATGGTCACTCCTCCCACCGAAAACCTCAATGACGCGGTTTTAGCGGCGGCGAAAATCGCCGGGGTGGACCGCTGCATCGCCGTGGGCGGGGCCCAGGCGGTGGCGGCGCTGGCCTACGGAGCGGGCTTCATTCCGCGGGTGGATAAGCTGGTGGGACCTGGAAACGCCTACGTGGCCTCTGCGAAGCGTATGGCTTACGGGGCTTTGGATATCGACATGATTGCGGGACCCTCAGAGGTTCTGGTCATTGCCGACGGATCCGCCGACCCCAAATTTGTGGCCGCCGATCTGCTGAGTCAGGCGGAGCATGACAAGCTGGCCTCCGCCGTGCTGTTGACCACCAGCCGGACCCTGGCGGAGGCGGTGGACGCCGAGCTGGTCCGCCAGACGGGGTATCTCAGCCGTAGCGAGATTATGGAGGCCTCGCTGCGGGATTTCAGCTTTGCGATTGTGTGCCAGAGCCTGTCCCAGGCGGCGGAGCTGGCCAACGAGATTGCGCCGGAGCATTTGGAAATCGTCACAGAGGACCCCCGCGCACTCCTGCCCAACATCCACAACGCGGGGGCGGTGTTCCTGGGGGCCTGGTCGCCGGAGCCCTTGGGGGACTATCTGGCGGGGCCCAACCATGTGCTGCCCACCTCGGGTACAGCCCGGTTCTTCTCGCCTTTGAGCGTGGACAGCTTCCTCAAAAGCATGAGCGTCATTCAGTACGACCGGGCCAGTCTGGAGCAGGTCCGTGGGCATGTGGTGGATTTGGCGGAATCGGAGCACCTGACCGCCCACGCCAATTCCATCCGAGTGCGGTTTGAAGGGTAGGGGGGCTGTTTATGCGAACGTCCAACATTTCCCGTGCAACCAAGGAGACGTCCATTTCCCTCAAGCTGAGTCTGGAGGGCGGGCCGGTGAACATCTCCACCGGAATCGGCTTTTTTGACCACATGCTCACCGCCCTGGCCTTTTACGGCGGTCTGGGGCTGGAGCTCACCGCCAAGGGGGACCTGGAGGTGGACGGCCACCATACGGTGGAGGATGTGGGCATTGTTCTGGGGCAGGCCCTGCGGGAGGCCCTGGGGGACCGGCGGGGGATTCGCCGGTATGCCTCGGCCTGCATTCCCATGGACGAGGCTCTGTGCTTCACCGCTCTGGACTTCTCGAACCGTGCCTTCCTGGTGTTCGAGGCGGACATGCCTCAGGCGCAGATTGGAACATACGATTCCTGTCTGACGGAGGAATTTATGCGGGCCCTGGCGATGAACAGTGGTTTGACTTTACATATGAAGGCGCTCTACGGAAAGAACGCCCATCACATCACCGAAGCTCTGTTCAAATCCCTGGGTGTAGCCCTCAAAGACGCCGTACGGGTGGAGGGGACCGAAGTGACCTCCACCAAGGGGGTCCTATGAGCGGCGCGGTCCGGGAAGTCCGCTCCGGTGAGCTGGAGGAACTGCTGGAGCTGTACACCCACCTGCATGAGAAGGGGACACCGCCGGAATGTCCGGCGCGGGCTGCTCTGTGGGAAAAGCTGCTGGCAGACCCCAGTTACCATATCATTGTGGCGGAGCGGGACGGGCGCCTGTGTGCCTCGTGTACACTGGTGGTGGTCCCGAATTTGACCAGGGACCTGCGGCCCTACGGATTGGTGGAGAATGTGGTTACCCGGCGGGAGTATCGAAAGCAGGGCTTGGCTTCCGCCTGCCTGAACCGGGCCCGGGAGCTGGCCCAGGCGGCAGGGTGCTATAAGCTCATGCTGCTCACCGGGGCCAAGGACGGGGCTACACTGCGTTTTTATGAGCGGGCGGGCTACAACTGCAACGACAAGACGGCCTTTGTCCAATGGCTGTAACAGAGAGGGGAGCGGCAAATGAGCTATACTGCCATTGTGGACTACGGCGTGGGGAACCTGAAAAGCATCACCAACGCCATGGGATACCTGGGCCTGGACACCCGCATAACCAGCGACGAGGCGGAGCTGGAGCGGGCGGGCTCCATCATTCTGCCCGGCGTGGGGGCCTTTCCCGACGCGGCGGAGCGGCTGCGGGGGAGCGGGCTGGACCGGGTGCTGAAGCAGCAGGCGGAGCGGAAGCCCATTTTGGGCATCTGCCTGGGAATGCAGCTGCTCTTTGACAGGGGAGAAGAGGGCAAAATCTGTGAAGGACTTAGGCTTGTCAGCGGCTGTGTAGAGCGGATTCCAACCACCTGTAAGCTCCCGCACATCGGCTGGAACAGTTTGCGCTTTCCCAACCCTTCTCCGCTCTTTGCAGGGCTGGATGAGGGGGCCTATGTGTACTTTGTCCACAGCTACTGCGGCGTGACGGCTGACCCGGCGGACGTATCGGCCCTGACCGACTACGGCGTGCCAGTGACGGCGGCAGTGGGCCGGGGAAATGTGTACGGCTGTCAGTTCCACCCGGAGAAGAGCGGAGAAGCGGGACTGCAAATTTTGAAGAATTTCGGAGGGCTGAACCGGTGATTCTTTTGCCTGCGATTGATTTGAAAGATGGTAAAGTGGTACGGCTTTACAAAGGTGATTTTAACACGGTTCATCAGGTGTCCGAGGACCCGCTGACGACAGCGGCGGCTTTTGCGGCGGCTGGGGCTCGATACGTCCATATGGTGGACCTGGACGGAGCCCGGAGCGGCAAGCGGAAAAACGGCGCCATTGTGCAGGCGGTGGCGGAGCAGTCCGGCCTGCGGGTGGAGCTAGGGGGCGGCATCCGCTCTCTGGCCGACTTGGATGAGGTCTTTGCGCTGGGCGTATACCGGGCGGTGATTGGTTCGGCTGCCGTCAGCGACCCGGAGTTTGTCCGCGCCGCCGTAGAGCGCTATGGGGAGCGGATTGCCGTGGGGATTGACGCTCTGCATGGTGTCGTCAAAACCGCCGGGTGGGAGGAATCCTCCGGGCGGAACGAGTTGGAGTTTGCCAGACAAATGGGGGCAATCGGTGTAAAGACTATTATCTTTACAGACATTGCCACAGACGGGATGCTCTCCGGTCCCTCGCTGGAGCGGCTGAACGCTTTGCAAGGGGTCTATGGCGGACAGATTATCGCCTCCGGCGGGGTGTCCGGCAACCAGGATATTCGGGACTTGGCTGCGTTGGGGCTCTATGGGGCCATCGTCGGAAAGGCCTGCTATGCCGGGACCATCGACCTCTCCGCCGCCGTGGCGGACGCGGGAGCACAGGTGTGAAAATCGCGGTCAGATGAACCAGTATTTGGAGGAGCTTACATGTTAGCCAAACGAATCATTCCCTGCCTGGATGTGCGGGACGGCCGGGTGGTGAAGGGGGTCAACTTCGTCAACATCCGGGACGCCGGGGACCCGGTGGAGCTGGCAAAATACTATTCGGACCAGGGGGCGGACGAGATTGTCTTTCTGGACATTACCGCCACCAGCGACGGCCGGGACACTGTGGCCCATGTGGTGGAGCGCACCGCTGCCCAGGTGTTCGTCCCCCTGACTGTGGGGGGCGGTATCCGCACTCTGGAGGATTTCCGGCGGCTTCTGCGGGCGGGGGCGGACAAGATTTCGGTGAACTCCGCCGCTGTGGCGGACCCCACGTTGATTGCCCGCGGGGCGGAGCGCTTCGGTTCCCAGTGCGTGGTCCTGGCCATCGACGCCCGAAGCAGGGGAGATGGAACCTATGAGGTGGTCACCGCCGGGGGGAGGACGCCCACTGGTCTGGACGCAGTGGAATGGGCCCGCCGGGGCCAGGCGCTGGGGGCCGGGGAGATTCTGCTGACCTCCATGGACGCCGACGGCACCAAGGCGGGCTTTGATTTGGCCATGACGAGAGCGGTGACGGAAGCCGTCTCCATTCCCGTGATCGCCTCCGGCGGATGCGGCAGTCTGGACCATTTTGCCCAGGTGTTTGCCGAAACCAACTGTGATGCGGCCCTGGCGGCTTCTCTCTTTCACTTCGGGGAGCTGACAGTACCCCAGGTGAAGGATTATCTGCGCACGAAAAACATTCCGGTGAGGTGATACGATGGCGTTTAACTTGGATTTGCTCTTTCAAAAGTCGGAGCTGATTCCCGTTATCATCCAGGAGGTAGACACCCTGGAGGTGCTGATGCTGGGCTTTACAAACAGGCGGGCGGTTGAGCTGACCTTGGAAACGGGGACCGCCTGGTTTTGGAGCCGCAGCCGGGGGGAGCTGTGGAATAAGGGGGGAACTTCCGGGAATTTCCTCCATGTGAAGGAAATACGAACAGACTGCGACACCGACACCCTGCTCTATCTGTGCAGGCCGGACGGCCCTGCCTGTCATACCGGAAGCCGCTCGTGCTTTTTCAATACCATACTGGAGGGGACCACATGAACGACCATGTACTGCAAGACCTGTATCAGGTGATTTTACAGCGCCAGCGGGAGCCCCAAGAGGGCTCCTACACATGCTACCTCTTCGACCAGGGGTTGGACAAAATCCTGAAAAAGGTGGGGGAGGAGTGCGCTGAAACCATTATCGCCGCCAAGAACGGCAGACAGGAGGAAACGGTGGGGGAGATTTCCGACCTGCTGTACCATCTGATGGTGCTGCTGGCGGACCAAGGCATCCCCCTGGATGTGGTGCTGGAGCAGCTGGACCGCCGCAGCCAGAAAATCGGCAACCTGAAGCACATGAAGCAGGTGGACAGGGAGACTTGAAGCACTGCGGCCCGCCCTCAGACTGGAGGGCGGGCCGCAGCGCTTATTGGGCGAAGCGCTCGGGGCGGGAGGTCCTGGGGGTCTGGGCGTAGGTGACGAAGAGCATGTACAGCCGCGCCAGAGTGTCCCACACCAGCTGGTCGATGACGCCGGTTTCCTCCGCCTGATTCAGCCGCTGGATCCAGCGGATATTTTGGACGGTACAATCATCCATGGTGCCATTGACCTCCGCTTTCTCCAATCCCTCCAAAATACAGCCCAGTCCCAGAAACATGGACTGAATCAGCCCCAAATGGACGCAGCTCTGTCCGGGGGAGATGGTGTAGCTCCGGGAGGGATAGCCGTTGCAGGGAAGGGGCGGGGCCAGGGCGGTGCAGCACTGCCGGTAGGCCGAAACAATGGCGTCCCAAACCGCGTTATCGACAATGCCGGTGACCGGTGGAAAGAGCTCCCGCTGAAAGAGCATGACCGCCTCCAGGGTGCGCTCGCCGAACACGCCGTCGGGAATGAGGCGGGGGAGCCACGGGTGCCGGAAGGAGATGGTCCGCAGCATGGTTTGCAGGTCAAAGACCGAACGGCCCACGGCATTGGGACCGGGTGCCCAAGAACAGCTCATGAAATACTACCTCCCATCGTATCACTGTCCCCCAGGGACAGGCTTCGGCCGGGGAACTGGGTGACGTTGGCGGGGAGCGCGTCATCGATTTCCGGCCGGAAGGGCTCCGGAACTACGTTGGTGTATTCGTCCATGGTGTCCACAATACCGGCATACATCCGATAGAGGGCCTCCCAGGTGGCGCTGTCCACGGTGTCGCTTGGGGGAAGCCCCGCCATCTGCTGAACGGCCTGGACGGCGGCGCTGGTGGCGGGGCCGTAGATGCTGTCCAGCGCCACCATGGGAATCGTGTTGTAGAAGGTGGCCACCACGGCCAGCATATACTGGAGCAGCCGCACCCGCGGGCTGGTATCCCCCACGGACAGAGTCTCCGGCAGGACAAAGGAGAAGCCGGTGAAGGTCTGCCCCTCGCTGATGAGCTCGGCCAGGTCCAGTATGCCAACATAGAGGTAGACCATCTTATACCAGGTGGCGCTGCCCACCACACCGTCCGGGACCAGACTGAAAATCTCCTGAAAACGCCTCACCGCCGCCTGGGTATTGGCCCCGAATATGCCGTCTACCACGGGGATTTTCGGGATTGCCGGGTAGTCCCGGGAAATACGGTTGAGCATGGTCTGAATTTGAATCACCGCCTGCCCCTGGTCGCCCAGGCGCAGGGGCGTGCCGGGGTAGGAGGACTGCACACCCTTGACAGGCGCGCCGGTGACAATTTGTATGTCGTCTCCGTAGTAGTGGCGCAGGATGTCCACAGAGTTGTACCCCTGCTCGGCCAGAGCCTGACTGCCCCACTGGGAGAGGCCGTCACAGGTGGAGGTGGTGCCATTGCAGAATTTGGCGGCCAGGGGCTCCACATGGCCTGGGTAACGTATGTAGTCACGAAACACGTCGTCCACAATCTGCCCCACATTCTCAAAGATACTGCGCCCTTTGATAAATTTTTGGTCGTAGGCGGTGCTGGAGGTAATCTGGAAGGGATAGCCGCGGCTGGGGTAATACTCCGTATACACCCGGTTCAGGGCAAAGGAGATGATGGCCAGCACATTGGCCCGGATGGCGGCGGGCTCCCAGGTGGGATAGATTTCGCTGGAGGCCACGTTTTTCACGTAGTCGGAGAAGGAGACGGTCACATTCTCCGCGTCGGAGTTTGGGGGCCCCAGGTGGACGGTGATGGTCTGGGGAATATAGGGTGTGATAATAGGTTCGGGCATTCCGCTCCCTCCTTACAGGTTTTGGGGGGTGGTGGATACAGTCTCCCCCCTGGAGCCTGGAATGGCCATCTCCGGCAGGGGGATAAGCTCCAGGGTTTGAATGGTCTCGGTGCCGGGAAAGACCTGGATATCCTCCACGGTGAGGACCTCGTATCCCGGTGCGGACACCCACAGGTCCACCGGGGCGAAGGGCGTCGCCCCGCCGGGGCTCTGGCCCGCACTGAGCATGGGGGTGCCGATTGGGATGGGGGTGGTTTTCCCGCTGGAATCGGAGATACGGATGGCCAACAGGTGGTGCCGTCCGTTTTCACTCTTTTGTGTCACCGCCACCGTGGCTCCCGGGACGGGAATCTGGGCGCGGGAGGTATAGACGCGGGTGATGAGGGTTCCGCTGGATTCCATGGCATACGCCTCCTTTTCTCTCCACTCTATGCGCGGGCGGAGGGGTGGGTGTGCGGAAAATCCGGCCTGGACCGCCTTGTTTTTTTGGCCGGTCTTTGCTATAATGGGAAAAACAATTGGGAGGGAAAGGGCCATGCTGCGCCGGATACCGCTGGGAACAATGCTGAATTTGCGAGACTTGGGAGGCTATCCCATTGCAGGAGGGGGCTGTACCGCCTGGGGCCGGATGCTGAGAGGGGACAACCCCGCCGGACTGAGCGATGAGGACCTGCAATGGCTGCTGGACCGGGAGATCACCACGGTGATTGACCTGCGCAGCGCGGGGGAGCTGGAGCGCAAGCCGGACCAGCTCTCCGCCGACCCGAACTTTTTCTACCACCACATCCCCATGGTGGGGGGAGAGCGCCTCCCCAACCTGGAGCAGGACGTGGGCAGGAGTTATTTCGAGATGCTGGAGCGCAGGGACGCGCCCGCTCGCGTTCTGCGCACCATTGCCCAAGCGCCGGGGGGCGTGCTCTTCCACTGCACGGCGGGGAAGGACCGCACCGGCTGTACCGCCGCTTTGCTGCTGACCCTGGCCGGTGTGGGCCGGGAGGATATTTTGGCGGACTATCAGGTTACAGAACTCTACATACGGGAGCTCGTCCGAAAAATCCAGGCCTTCAACCGGGAGTCGGCCCCCTTTATGGGCCGGTCCAAGGTGGAGTATCTGGAGGACTGCCTCTCCCGCCTGGAGGAAGCCCACGGCTCTGTTCTGGAGTTCCTGCACTGGCTGGGGCTCACCGGGGATGAGCTGGAGGCTATCCGCAACAAATTAGTATTGGGGGCCTGAGCGTGGGCTCTGCAACGGATTTTTTGGGAAATATGGACTGGTGGGGCCTGCTGACCCTGCTGGTCAGCGCTGCGTCGGCTCTGTTCTGCATCACCATTCACGAGCTCTCCCACGGCCTTGCGGCCTACCGCCTGGGGGACCCTACCGCCAAGAATGCCGGACGCCTGAGCCTCAATCCCATCAAGCACCTGGATTTGGTGGGGCTGGTGATGCTGGTGGTGGTCAAGGTGGGCTGGGCCAAGCCGGTGCCGGTGGACGCCCGCTACTTCAAGCGCCCCAGACAGGGGATGGCCCTGACCGCCCTGGCGGGGCCGGTGTCCAATTTTGTGCTGGCCCTTCTGGCGGTGGGGGCGTCGTCCCTGGTGTGGCACTTGGCACCCTTCAGCCGGGTAACCCTGGTGGCGTTGTGCTTTGGCTCCAATGTGGCGATACTCAGTGTGGGCCTGGGGCTGTTCAATCTGATTCCCATTTCCCCGCTGGACGGCTCCAAGGTGTTATATGCCCTTCTGCCGGACAAGGCGTACTTCACCATTCTGCGCTATGAGAAGTACGTCATGGGTGTGCTGATTCTGCTGACCTTTCTGGGTGTGTTTCAGCGGCCCCTGTCCTTTTTGATGCTCCATGTGCTCCAGGGCTTCTGCTTTATCACCGGAATGCCCCTGGATTGGCTGCTGGCGGTGCAGGATGTATCCGCTATTTTGAATCTGGTTTGAGGTGAGCCCCATCGAGACGCCGATTTTTCACCTGGAAAAGGTGGTCAAGGTCCGGGACGCGGACATGGAGGATTTTAACGGTCCTCTGGACTTAATCCTTCATCTGCTGTCCAAAAATAAAATGGAGATTAAGGACATACAAATCTCCCTCATTCTGGACCAGTATCTGGCCTGGATGGACCAGCGCAAGGAACTGGACCTGGAGGTAGCCAGCGAGTTTGTCACTATGGCGGCTCATCTGGTGTATATCAAGACCCGGATGCTCCTGTCGATTCACGACGAGGAGGCCCTATCCGAAATGGAACAGCTGATTGCCTCCCTGGAGGAACACCAGCGCCATGAGAGCTTTGCCAAAATCAAGGCGGTGGTGCCCCAGCTGTCCGACCGCTTTGCCATCGGGCGGGACTACCTGACCCGCGGGCCGGAGGCCCTGCCGATGCAAAAGACGTACCGCTATGCCCACAAGAAAGGGGATTTGTTGCGGGCTCTTCTGTCAGTGCTGGAGCGGGCGGACCACCGCCTGCCGCCCCCTATGGCGGCCTTCGAGGGCATTGTGGGCCGGGAGCCCTATCCGGTGGCCGACAAGGCCAATGAGATTTTGCAGCGCTTGATGGAGTTCGGAGTGACCCGGTTCCGGGCCCTGTTCCGGGGCAACCGCAGCCGTTCCGAGGTGGTGGCCACCTTTATCGCCGTGCTGGAGCTCTGCCGGGCCCGGCGGCTCCGGCTGGCGGGTACGGAGAGCGACTGTACCGTTACCTGCACCGGCGAGGCGGGGGAGCTCTCCTTCTCTACGGACGGATTTGACGGGGCGGAGGGAGGATAGACGATGGAATTGAAGGAAATTGAGTCGGCCATTGAGGGCATCCTGTTTGCCGCCGGGGAGCCGGTGGGGGTGGAGCGCCTCTGTCTGGCGCTGGAAATCGACCGCTCCACCGCCGACGCGGTGTGCCAGCGGCTGGCCGACTACTACAGCTATGAGCGCCGGGGATTGCGTCTGGTGCGCATGGATTCCAGCTATCAGCTCTGCTCCGCGCCGGAGTACGCCGGCACCATCCGCCGGGCCTTTGAGAGCCGCAAGCCCGCCCGCCTGAGCCAGCCCGCTTTGGAGGTGCTGGCCATCATTGCCTATTACCAGCCGGCCACGCGGGCCTATGTGGACCAGGTGCGCGGGGTGGACAGCGCCTACACCGTGGGCCTGCTGCTGGAGCGGGAGCTCATTGAGGAATGCGGCCGTCTGGCGGTGCCGGGAAGGCCCATTCAGTACCGGACCACGCAGAATTTCCTGCGTTCCTTTGGCCTGTCCAGTCTGGAGGAACTGCCCGAGCTGCCCAACTCCAGTCCCGAGGATGGGCAGTTTACCATGGAGATGCAGGCGGCTATGGAGCGCCTCCAGGCCCAGGGGGAGGACAAGCCGCCGACGGATGAAGCGCCCGCCCAGGCCGCGGAAGCACTGGCCCGGGCGGAGGCGGCAGGGGAGGAGTGACCGGCGGTGACAGCCCTGAAGATTACCGGCGCGGTGGTTCTGGTCCTGTTCCTGCTGTCCCTGGTGCGCTTCGGCGCATGGGTGGAGTATGGACAGTCCGGTGTGACCGTCAAAATCAAACTGGGTCCCTTCCGGTTTACCGTGGTTCCCGGGAAGCCCAGAAAGAAGCCCGCCGAAAAAAAGCAAAAGCCCAAGCCGACTCCCACGGATGAGCAAAAGCCGGGTCCCCCGGACATCGGCGGGGCACTGTCCCTGGTGAAAGAGTTTCTTCCCCTGGTGGCCGACGCGGCGGGCCGGGTGCGGCGGACCATCCGCATCGACACCTTTTACCTGGACCTGACCATGGGGGCCTCCGACCCGGCAATGGCGGCTCTCTCCTTCGGCGGAGCCAATGCAATTCTTGGTATGCTCTGGCCGCCGGTGGAGCAGAATTTCAAGGTAAAGGACTACCGGCTGCGCACAGCCGTGAATTTTGACCTCCAGGCCCCCACGGTCTGGCTCCAGGCGGCGGCCACCCTGACCATCGGGCAGGCGGTCAGCCTGGGTGTCCATCTGGCCCTGCGGGCCCTGAGTATATTACGAGCCCATCAGCGGGCGGTCCGGGCAAAACGGCAGACCCGGACCCCCGCCCAACACAAGACGCAGAAAGAGGCGGTTTAAGCTATGGAAAAGCAGCATCCCATTGGAGATTTGATGACCAGCACCATGCAGAAAATCCGTGAAATCGCGGACGTGAACACCATCATTGGACAACCCATCGAGGCGGACGGGGTTTCCATTATCCCCATCTCCCGTCTGACGGTGGGCTTCGCCTCCGGGGGCAGCGACTTCGCCTCCAAGAACCAGAAGCCGGAGGGGATGAACTCCTTCGGCGGCGGCAGCGGCGCGGGCATGAGCCTGGCTCCGGTGGCCTTTTTGATTGTCAAGGACGGCACGGTGCGCCTGCTCCCCGTGGCCCCCCATCCCGGCAGCGCTGTGGACCGGGTGGTGGACATGGTGCCCGATGTACTGGACAAGGTGACCGGCATCATTGAAAAGCAGACCGAGAAGGATAAAGATACCCTGTAACTCCCATACTAGCCTCATCTGATATCTTGAGGTGATGCTTGTATGAAGCGGATGTTAGCGGCTCTTCTTGCCCTGCTGCTGATAGTGGGGGGCCTCCCCGGAGCGGCGGCGGTGAGCACCTCGGCCTCCTCGGCCATTCTGGTGGACGGAGAGACTGGGCGGGTGCTCTATGCCCAAAACCCGGAGGAACGGCGGCTGATTGCCAGCATTACGAAGCTGATGACCGCCCTCCTTGCGGTAGAGCACTGCCCGGATTTGTCGGAGACGGTGACCATCCGGCCGGAGTGGTGCGGGGCGGAGGGGTCCTCCATGTACCTGCGCCCTGGGGAGAAGGTGACCCTGGAGGCGCTGCTGTACGGCCTGATGCTGGCCTCGGGCAACGACGCCGCTCTGGCGGTGGCGGGCCACTGTGCCGGGGACGTGGAGGCATTTGTGGAACAGATGAACCGCCGGGCGGCGGAGCTGGGGATGGTGAACACCCATTTTGCCAACCCCAACGGCCTCAATGACCCGGAGCACTACTCCACCGCCGCCGATATGGCCAAGCTGGCCTGTGTGTGTATGGAACAGGAGGCCCTGGCCCGCATTGTGGGCACCAGGAGCATCACCATCGCCGGGCGGAGCTTTACCAACCACAACAAACTTTTATGGCGGTATGAGGGCTGTGTCGGCATGAAAACCGGCTATACGGAGAAGGCTGGGCGCACCCTGGTGTCCTGCGCCCAGCGGGAGGGGCAGCGGCTCATTGCTGTCACCCTCAACGACCGGGATGACTGGAAGGACCACGCCGCCCTGTTTGACTACGGCTTCGCGTCATACCGCCGCAGTGTCCTGGCCCTGGCGGGGCGGGAGGTCCAGCCGGTGCCGGTGACTGGAAGCCTGTGCCGTTTCGTGCCGGTGCGCACCGCCTCGGATGTATACTACCCTCTGGCGGAGGGGGAGCAGGTTCGGGCGGAAATTCTTTTACCGAACTCTGTGAAAGCCCCCGTCCAGGCGGGGGAGGAAGCCGGGCGCATGGTGTTCTATCTGGGAGACCAGCCCATCGGGGAGACGGCGTTGGTCTATGCCGCCTCCGCCCACGTGGATTCGGCGGGCGATGAGGGGCTTTGGGATCGATTTTTGCATCTGTTTTAGCGCAAGGGCGGACGGTTTCCGGCTGGAGACCGTCCGCTGGAGACTACATAGGAGAAAGGTGGGCGAAGCGGGTGGAGGAACGCCTGCAAAAGCTGCTCTCGGCCCATGGGATTACCTCCCGCCGGGGGGCGGAGGCATATTTGACCGCCGGCCGGGTGACGGTCAACGGCCGCACGGCCCAGGTGGGGGACAAGGCCGACACGGAACAGGATGACATCCAGGTGGACGGTATTCCGCTGGCCTCCAAGGGGGAGCGGACCTATCTGATGCTCCACAAACCCAGAGGCTATGTGACCACCCTCTCCGACGAGCGGGGCCGGCGGACGGCGGCGGAGCTGGTGGCCGGGTGCGGAGCCCGGGTGTGGCCGGTGGGGCGGCTGGACCTGGACTCGGAGGGGCTGTTGCTCTTCACCGACGACGGTGCGCTGACTCAGCGGCTGCTCCACCCCAGCCATGAGGTGGAGAAGGAGTACCGGGTGTGGGTGAGCGGAGATCTGGAAGCCGCCCTGCCCCTCCTGCGGGCGCCCATGACCCTGGACGGGGTGTGCCTGCACCCGGCCAGGATCGCCGTCATTGACGGGGAACGGGGGGTATTGTCCGTGGTAATCCACCAGGGAAAAAAGCGGCAGGTCCGGCGAATGTGCGCCCAGGCGGGGCTGACAGTCCGCCGCCTGAAGCGGGTGCGGGAGGGCGCTTTGGAGCTGGGCGCGCTGCCCCCGGGGCGCTGGCGGAGGCTGACGGAGGACGAGGTCCGCCGCCTGTGGGACTAGGCCGTTTTGCAGGAAAAAGAAATTTACTTGCAAAAAGGGATTGCTTTTTGGACGGATTCCGGCTATGATATAGCTTGAGTTTCCAGGGAGCCGCCGGACAGATGCGGCTCCGCGCCTGCCGTCAGGCAGGGAACAGGAGGTCATCCAAAGCAATGTCAAAGGATATTTTGTCCGCTATCCAGGGAAGCATGGGGAGCTTTTCCAAGGGGCAGAAGCTCATTGCCCGGTTCATTTTAGAATCATACGACAAGGCGGCCTTCATGACGGCCAGCAAGCTGGGCCGGACGGTCAACGTCAGCGAGTCCACCGTGGTGCGCTTCGCCGCCGAGCTGGGATACGACGGGTATCCCGCAATGCAGAAGGCCCTTCAGGAGATGATTCGCAGCAAGCTCACCTCGGTTCAGCGGATTGAGGTTTCCAACGACCGCATTGGAAATCAGGATATTCTCTCCATTGTCATGCAGTCGGACATCGAAAAAATCCGCATGACCCTGGAGGAAACTGACCGGGAGCAGTTCGAGGGGGCGGTGGACGCCATCGTGTCCGCCCGGCACATCTATATTCTGGGCGTCCGCTCCGCCGCCGCACTGTCCAGCTTTCTGGGGTTCTACTTCAACCTGATTTTTGACAATGTGACCATGGTCAGCGCCACGTCCACCAGCGAGATTTTTGAACAGCTCCTGCGCATCGGGCCGGGAGACGTGATTCTGGGGGTGAGCTTCCCCCGGTATTCCCGCCGGACGGTGAAGGCTATGGAGTTTTCCCGGAATCGGGGCGCGGAGACCATTGCCATCACCGACAGCGAAACCTCGCCCTTGACGGTCACGGCCACCCTGACCCTGCTGGCCAAGAGCGATATGGCCTCCTTCGTGGATTCTCTGGTGGCTCCCTTGAGCCTGGTGAACGCCCTCATTGTGTCCATCGGACGGAGGAAAAACGAGGACCTCTCCCAGACCTTTGCCGCCCTGGAGCAGATGTGGGATGAGTATGAGGTCTATGAGAAGGTGGAGGGGCCCCTGTGAGCGCGTCCGGAGCGCGGCGCACCCCGGACGTGGTGGTGATTGGCGGCGGCGCAGCCGGCTGTATGGCCGCATATACGGCGGCGGAGGCCGGGGCGGCGGTGACTCTGCTGGAGCGCAACCCCAAGCTGGGCCGGAAGCTGTACATCACCGGCAAGGGGCGCTGCAACGTGACCAACGACTGCACTCCGGCGGAGGCCCTGCAAAATGTTCCCCGAGGAAACCGCTTCCTCATCAGCGCCATGACCCGGTTTCCGCCGGAGCGGACCAAGGCGTTCTTTGAGAAACTGGGGGTCCCGCTGAAAACCGAACGGGGCAATCGGGTGTTTCCCTGCTCCGATAAATCGGCGGATATCATCGACGCCCTGCTTCGGGCCCTGCGGCGGGCGGGGGTGCACATCGTTCAGGACCGGGCTCTCTCTCTGGCGCGGGATGGGGAGACCTTGACCGGAGTCGCGGGAGAGCGGGGGTGGTATCCCTGCCGGGCGGTCGTTGTCACCACCGGCGGCGTGTCCTACCCTCTGACCGGCTCCACTGGGGACGGGTACGCTCTGGCGGAGGCCCTGGGGCATACGGTGATACCGCCTAGGGGCAGTCTGGTGCCCTTGGAGTCGGAATCCCCCTGGTGTGTTCAAATGCAGGGGCTGTCCCTGCGCAACGTGGGATTAACGGTATGGGACCAGAGGGGGAAGAAGATCTTCCGAGAGCAGGGGGAGCTGCTGTTCACCCATTTCGGCCTGTCTGGCCCGCTGGCGCTGTCAGCCTCCGCCCATATGGATTTCACCAAGGGCGGATATATCGCCTCCATCGACTGGAAGCCCGCCCTGGACGATAAGAAGCTGGACGCCCGGCTGCTGCGGGAGTTCGCAGAGCGGTCCAATCAGGACTGTGCCAACGCACTGGGAGCTCTGGTTCCCCGGTCGGCCATACCGGTCATGGTCCAGTGGATGGGCGTATCCTTGCACACCAAGGTCCATGAGATACGGAAGGACCAGCGTATGGCGCTGCTGGCGGCTCTGAAGGGGTTTGCCATCCCCATCAAGGGCCCCCGCCCGGTGGAGGAAGCCATCATCACCGCCGGGGGTGTGAAGCTCTCGGAGCTGGACCCTAAGACCATGCAGTCCAAAAAGGTCCCCGGCGTCTTTTTTGCCGGGGAGGTCCTGGACGCGGACGCCTATACCGGCGGCTTCAACCTCCAGATTGCCTGGTGTACCGGCCGGGCGGCCGGGGAGGGGGCCGCACACTACTGCCGGGGAGCGGAAGGACTATGAGCTATCGAAGCATTGCCATTGACGGCCCCTCCGGGGCGGGGAAATCCACCCTGGCCCGGATGCTGGCCCAGGAGCTGGGATTTCTCTATGTGGACACCGGGGCCATTTACCGGACCATCGGTCTGGCGGTGCTCCGCCGGGGCTGGGACCCCAGCGACGCCGCCCAGGTGCTCCCGCTGCTGAATGAGCTGGACATTGGGATGCGGTATGAGGACGACGGGGTACAGCATATGTTCCTCAATGGGGAGGATGTGACCCAGGCCATCCGGCAGAATGCGGTATCCCAATACACCTCCCAGGTGTCCGCCCTGCCGGAGGTGCGGGCCTTCCTGCTGGAGCGCCAGCGGGAGCTGGCCCGGACCCATGACGTCATTATGGACGGACGGGACATCGGCACCGTGGTCCTCCCCCAGGCGGATGTGAAAATTTTCCTCACCGCCTCTCCGGAGGACAGGGCCCAGCGGCGGTATGCGGAGCTCAAGGAGCGGGGCCAGGAGGCCAGCTTTGCTTCCGTGCTCCAGGACGTGAAGGAGCGGGACGCCAGGGACACTGGCCGGGCCGCCGCCCCGCTGCGTCAGGCGGAGGACGCCCGGCGGGCGGATACCTCCGGCCTCACCTTGGAGGAAAGCCTGCGGCTGCTGCTGGATATAATCAAGGAGACATTACAGGTATGAATCTTGTCTACGTGCTGGCGTACATGGTCCTATGGCCCGTGTTCCGCATCCTTCTGCCCACCAAGGCGGTGAACAAGCACAATCTGCCCGACCGGGGCGCCCTCTACTGCGCCAATCACACCCGGCTCAACGACCCGCTCTTTGTGGCCTTTGCGCTGGGTCTCTCCCGACAGGTCCATGTAATGGCCAAGGATGAGGTTATGCACTGGCCCGTTCTAGGCTGGATTTTGAAAAAGGGCGGCATCTTTGGGGTAAAGCGGGGGAAATCCGACGTAACGGCCATCCGTACTGCGCTGACCTACCTGAAAAATGGAGAAAACCTGCTGCTCTTTCCGGAAGGCACCCGCCACCAGGACGGGGACATGGGGGATGCCAAGACCGGTGCGGCAATGCTGGCCGTACGGACCGGGGCGCCCATCGTTCCCATCTATATCCCGGCGGAAAAGCACTGGTTCCGGTTTACACCGGTGGTCTTTGGGGAACCCTATTACCCGAAGGTAGCGGGGCGCAAGGGCACCTCGGAGGAATACCGGGCCATTGCCGAGGACTTGATGGGCCGCATTGAGGCTCTCAAGCCCCAGGCGGAACGGTGAGGCTGGAGCTGGCCCGCACCGCGGGCTTCTGCTACGGGGTCCGCCGGGCGGTGCATATGGCGGAGGAAGCCGCCCAAAGCGGCCGGCCCTGCGTCATGCTGGGCCCCATCATCCACAATCAAAGCGTCATTGCCTATTTGAAGGACCTGGGCGTGGGTATGGTGGACACGCCGGAGGAGGTCCCGGAGGGGGCGGCGGTCATCATCCGCTCCCACGGGGAGTGCCGGGCAGTCCATGAGGCCCTGTCCAACCGGGGCCTGCGGGTCATTGACGCCACCTGCCCCAACGTCTCCCGCATCCATCAAATCGTTGCCCAGGCGGAGGATGAGGGCCGGCAGGTGGTTATCATCGGCACACCAGACCATCCGGAGGTCAAGGCCATCGCCGGCTGGTGCAGACACCCTGTTGTGGCGGAAGGGCCCTCGGAATTGGAGGCGTGGCTGACAGAAAACCCCAAAAACAGGGAAAAAATGCTAACCCTGGTGGCACAAACCACTTCAATTCAGACAATTTGGGAATCTTCCGCAGAAAAAACGAAAAAAGAGTGTACAAACGCAAAAATTTTTGATACAATATGTAAGGCTACGTACAGACGGCAGTCGGAGGCCCAGGAGTTGGCCGCCCGCTGTGACGCGATGGTGGTAATCGGCGGACGGGAGAGCTCCAATACCCGGCGGCTGGCCGAGCTGTGCAAGGCACTCTGTCCCACTGTAGTTTGGATCGAACGGGCGGCAGAGCTGGAACCTTCCACCCTGTATCGGAAGGCTTCTATTGGAATCACTGCGGGCGCGTCCACGCCCGGGTGGATTATAAAGGAGGTCTATAACAAAATGAGCGAAGAAAATTTTGAGATCGAGGAATCCTTTGCTGAAATGCTGGAGAAGTCGATCAAGACTTTAAATACAGGGGATAAGGTCACCGGCGTTGTTACTGGCATCACGCCGACTGAGATCTATGTGGAGCTCGGGACCAAGCACACCGGCTACATACCGGTGTCGGAGCTGACGGACGATCCCACTGTGAAGGTCGAGGACCTGGTCAAGGTCGGCGAGGAGATCGAGACTTACGTCATGCGCGTCAACGACCAGGAGGGTGTCGTCACCCTGTCCAAGAAGCGTCTGGACACCGTGAAGAGCTGGGACGACATCGAGCAGGCCCGGGAGGAGCGCACCACCGTCGAGGGTCTCGTCACCGAGGAGAACAAGGGCGGCGTTGTGGTCAACATCAAGGGTGTGCGCGTCTTTGTGCCCGCCTCTCAGACCGGCCTGCCCCGTGAGGCCGCCATGTCCGAGCTGGTGAAGAAGAAGGTCCGCCTGCGCATCACCGAGGTCAACCGCGCCCGCAAGCGCGTGGTGGGCTCCATCCGCGCCGTTGAGGCCGAGGAGCGCGCCGCCCGTGCCGCCGAGGTGTGGGAGAACATCGAGGCCGAGAAGCGCTACACCGGTACCGTCAAGAGCCTGACCTCTTACGGCGCTTTCGTGGACATCGGCGGCGTGGACGGCATGGTTCACGTGTCCGAGCTGTCCTGGTCCCGCATCAAGCACCCCTCCGAGGTGGTTTCCGTGGGCGACACGGTGGAGGTCTATGTGATCTCCTATGACCCCGAGAAGAAGAAGATTTCTCTGGGCATGAAGGACCGCAACCAGGACCCCTGGGCGGTGTTCACCGGCAAGTACAACATCGGCGACGCGGCTAATGTCCGCGTGGTCAAGCTGATGACCTTTGGCGCCTTTGCCGAGATCGTCCCCGGCGTGGACGGCCTGATTCACATCTCCCAGATTGCCGATCACCGCATCGACAAGCCCGGCGATGTCCTCAGCGAGGGCCAGATGGTGGACGTGAAGATTACCGATATCGACTACGACAACAAAAAGGTCTCCCTGTCTATCCGCGCTCTGCTGGAGGATGCCCAGCGCACCCAGAGCGGTGAGGGCGGCGAGGATGCCGTAGTGGCCTCCTCCGACGGAGAGGGCACCGAGGTTGCCTCCGATTTCGACGAGGCGTAATGCTTTAACATTCATAAAACTGCCGTTTCCTCTGGGGGACGGCAGTTTTTTTGCGTTTTTGATAGAAAATTTTGGATTCTCCCTTGCAAAGGGTGAAAAATAAGGCTATAATTGAAGTGTTCTAGTGTAAGAGGAAGAAAATTGCGCCCCAGGGGTCCCCTTTGGGCCGGGGCGCGGGATGTCCGCTGTAGGAGGTGGGATCATGTTTCAGGTAGGAGATAAAATTGTTCATCCGATGCATGGTGCTGGTGTTGTAGACAGTATTGTGCAGAAGAAAATCAATGGTGTGGTGCGGGATTATTACATCCTCAAGCTGCCGGTCGGCGGTATGATGGTCATGATTCCCACCGAGAACAGCCAGGAAATCGGCGTGCGTCCGGTCATGGGAAAGGCGGAGTCCGACGAGGTCATTGCCGCCATGCCGGGTATTCAGGTGGAGATGACCCCCAATTGGAACCAGCGCTACCGGGAGAACATGCTCCGGCTCAAGAGCGGGAACCTGTTGGAGGTGGCCCGGGTGGTCAAGGGCCTGATGATTCGGGACGGCCAGCGGGGCCTTTCCAACGGGGAGCGGAAAATGCTCCACTCCGCCAAACAGATTTTGATTTCGGAAATCGTCCTCTCTCAAAACACCACCTACGAGGACGTAGAGGCGCGCATCAATACCGCTCTGGCATGATTGGCCGTCTGCGCGCATAGGCTGAAATAAGCATCGCATACGGTAAAAGGAGCCGCTTTGGGCTCCTTTTTCGTGAGAAGGGAGAACGCATATGGCGGGACTGCTGAAACGGATCCTCGGCCGGGACCGGGGAGAGGCACTCCGATGCTCCGCCGTGGTGGCGGCTGCGGGGAGCTCCACCCGGATGGGGGAGGATAAGCTGCTGCTGCCGCTGAACGAGCAGCCAGTGCTGGTGCGCACTCTGCGGGCGCTGGACCGCTGCCCCTATATCACCGAAATTGTGGTGGTCACCCGCTCGGATTTGATTGTCCCCGTGGGACAGCTCTGCAAGGACTACGCCCTCGGCAAGGTCACCAAGGTCATCGTGGGGGGCAAGACCCGTACCCGGTCCGTGCTGGCCGGGGTGCGGGAGCTGGACCCCAAGGCGGAGCTGGCGGCCGTCCACGACGGGGCCCGGCCTCTGGTGAGTCAGGCGGTGCTGGAGGGGGCCATTCTCCGGGCGCGGGAGTGCGGGGCGGCGGCTCCGGCCGTGCCCGTCAAGGACACGGTCAAGCGGGCCAAGGACGGTCTGGTGTCCGCCACGTTGGAGCGTTCAGAGCTCTTCGCCGTCCAGACCCCCCAGGTCTTTGAGCCCTCCCTGCTGAAAGCGGCCCTGAGCAAGGCCCTGGAGGACGGGGCGGAGCTGACCGACGACTGCGCCGCCGTGGAGCGCCTGGGCATTGGCGTGGCCCTGACCCAGGGGGAATACCGCAATCTCAAGATTACCACCCCTGAGGACATGGCGGTGGCCGAAGCCCTGCTGGCCCAATGGGACGAGGCATAGGAACTTACCAAAAACGGAGGGACAGATTATGCGCATAGGCCACGGATACGACGTACACCGGCTGACCGAGGGCCGCAGGCTGGTGCTGGGCGGCGTGGAGATTCCCTTTGAGAAGGGCCTGTTGGGCCATTCGGATGCCGATGTGCTGGTTCATGCGGTTATGGACGCCCTGCTGGGGGCGGCGGGGCTGGGGGATATCGGGGGACTCTTCCCAGATACCGACCTGGCCTTTGCGGGTATCAGCAGCCTGACCCTTCTGGACCAGGTGATGGACCGGCTGGGTGCTGCCGGCTTCCGGGTGGGCAACGTGGACGCGACCCTTCTGGCCCAGCGGCCCAAGCTGGCCCCCCACATTCCTCAGATGCGGGCCAAGCTGGCCGCCCACCTGGGTGTGGACCCCGCACGGGTCAACGTCAAGGCCACCACCGAGGAGGGCTTGGGCTTCACCGGAACCGGAGAGGGCATTGCCGCCCACAGTGTCTGTCTATTGGAAGAGGTGTAACACGATGCGGAAGGTCAGCCCCTATCTCAGCGGCGCAGTCCGCCAGTTCTCCTATTGGTTTGCCCATGGCACCCTAGGGTACCCGCTTTTGGAGGGAATCCCCTATGTGGGCGAAATCCTCATGGAGGAAAGCAGCTTTGCCGAACTGGCCTTTGCGATTTTCATGAATAACCTGGAGCTGGACGAGGACGGCTCCGTGACCAATTACAAATACTGTGAGCACCGGGCGGCGCAGTCCATTCGGAGCTATTTTGACCCGGATTACACGGTAGAACCCCCTTTTGCCGACTGGGAGGTCGAGCTCTATCATGCCCATAAGGGACCATAACCAGAACCGACCGGGCAGCACGCCAAAGGAACCTTTAATCTTAGCCGTAAATGCGCTACGCTCAAAAAAAGAATTGAGCAAACTTAGTGGAGAAAACGATGGAGAAGTACAATTTTCAAATTACGCCATATGATACAGAAGGCATTTTACAGCAAGTAAGTAAAGCACTTGAGAAAAGAACCGAGTTTGTTTCAAGAGAGCGTTACCCAGGTCTATGGGAAAACATTGATAAGCTCAACGATGTGTCAAAAGGAAAGCATCGGAGTAGTCTCCGCTCAAAGATAATGAGCATAATCTGTTTGGTGCTGGGGGTATTTCTCTTTGTTCCTGGGCTTATAAAACCGCAGGAACTACTTGTCCCTTTGCTTGTAGGTGCTTTTGCCATAGTTATTGGCATTGTTTATTTATACATCGGTAGAAAAGACAAGAAAAACCCCTTTGATAAGTCTGCGAAACTGTTGCTGATGGGTAAAGGTACCATTTCTGCAAAACAGTCTATTATGGTGTCTTTTTCTGAATTAGGGATGGAGATACGAGTAGATGATAAAGAACCCCAGCACATCCCATACAGTGACTTTGAATCTATGATAGAAACTGAGGATTTGTTTCTTTTCATTCATGATACTCGCATTACCATACTACAAAAGAAAGACCTGACATCTAATGCCACAACTGATTTCCGCAATTTCATTTCAAGAAATGTTCCCCAATCAATTATGTAGATGCTACAGTCTTAGCTTTGAAGGAAGTGTCTTGATGAGCCAAATCCAAGTGCAAATGATTGATAATACAGTTTCATCGGATTGGTGGAGAAAACTTGTTCAGCATTTTGTCAAAGTCGGTGATGAATTAGAAATTCGTTGTTGGAAGGAAGAAACTGCGGAAATTCAACAGGCATCTTTATATGGAAAACCTGTGAATGAAATGTATGAAGTTTCAATCAAGGGAATAGTCACAACAAAATTGCTTACAGAGTTGCTAACGGATGAACCAGCAGATAGAAGTATATACAATAAAATGACCAAGTATTTTACAATTAATGCTATAAGCGGACAGCGGAACTTTAGTAGCACCCACTATGGTACAGAGATGTATATAGACGGAGTATTAGATGATGATATTGCTTTCTTTTCAAAAATTATGGAACAATATAATGATTGTTTCAGTATCAGTATGGGCACTAATCTTAATATCACATAGTCAAATGCAGGGCGATTGTGTTGGTTCAGTTGCCCTGACCCGGATTACACGGTAGACCCCCCTTTGCCGGCTGGGAGGTCGAGCTCTATCACGCTAAGGGACCATAACCAGAACCGAACACCCCTCACGCGCATAGGATAGCGCGAGAGGGGTGTTTTTTTCGCCGCGTTCAGCGGAGCGGACGGCTTCGTGACCGAGCGGAATGCCCGGTCCAGCCGTATGTCCGTAACGAGTTGGAAGTTCTTTTGGTTCTTTTCTTTCAAGAAAAGAACAGGAAAGGAATGGTCCATTTATGGTCTATTATTTGATTATTTGCCGTTCCCTGACCTATGCGCAGCGGACGGCTGCCGCCCTGGAACGGGCGGGTATTACTGCCCACATCCTCCGGGCCCCCAAGGTGGTGGACCAGGCAGGGTGCAGCCACGCGGTCAAGGTCTCGGAGCGCCGCCTAGCCGACGCCCTGCTGGTCCTGAGCCGGGTGGGCCTGTCCCCCAAACGCGTTTACGTCATGTCCAGCGACGGAAGCTATAAAGAGGTGCTGCTATGATTTATCTGGACAGTGCCGCTACAACCCTGCAAAAGCCGCCTGCTGTCGTGCGGGCGGCTTCTTACGCTATGAACCATCTGGCCAGCCCCGGCCGCGGGGGACACTGGCCGGCCATGCAGGCCGCCGAAACGGTCTTTGCCTGCCGTCAAGAGGCCGCCGAGCTCTTCCACGCAGACGACCCGGAACAGGTGGTGCTCACCTTCAACGCCACCCACGCCTTGAACCTGGCCATCAAATCCCTGGTCAGACCGGGGGACACCGTACTCATTTCCAGCTATGAGCATAACGCCGTCACCCGCCCCCTCTACGCGCTGGGCGCCAACATCCGCGTGGCGGCAGGCCCTCTTTTCCATCCGGCGGCTATGCTGGACGCCTTCGAGGCCAAGCTCACCCCGGAGATTCAATGTGTGGTGTGCACCCACGTCTCCAACGTCTTTGGCTACATCCTACCCATTCAGGAAATCGCTGCCCTGTGCCGGAGCTGTGGGGTTCCGCTGATTGTGGACGCCTCCCAGTCCGCCGGGTGCCTTCCGGTCCATCTGAAGGAGCTGGGCGCGGCCTTTATCGCCATGCCGGGTCATAAGGGCCTCTACGGCCCCCAGGGGACCGGCCTGCTGCTCTGCAACCGGGAAACCGTCCCCCTGCTGGAGGGGGGCACCGGAAGCCGTTCCGCCGACCAGGCCATGCCGGACTTTCTGCCCGACCGTCTGGAGGCGGGGACCCACAATGTCCCAGGTGCGGCGGGCCTGCTGGCCGGCCTGCGCTTCGTCAAGGCAAAGGGGCTGGACCACATATTAGAGGGGGAGCGGGCCCTGACCATCCAGGCCGCAAGGGGACTCTCCAGCCTGCCGGGGGTCACCGTGTACGCCGCCAAGAATCCCGTCTGTCAGGCGGGGGTGCTCTCCTTCAGCCTCGACGGCATGGACTGCGAGGTGGCCGGTGAGGCCCTGGGGGAGAGAGAGATTGCCGTCCGGGCGGGGCTCCACTGCGCCCCTCTGGCCCACAAAGCCGCCGGAACCTTTGAGACAGGGACCATCCGCGCCAGCTTTTCCGCCTTCAATCATTCGGCGGAGGTGGGCCGTCTGGTGTGGGAGGTCACCCGGCTGGCCGGGCGGCGGTAATGCCAGAGGACACACAGCGCTCCCGCCGCCGGAAGTCTCTGATTTCGGATTTTGTCTCCTTTGGGCGGTTCCCTGTTGACAAACGCCAAAAGGCCGGGTATAATAGGCCACAATACGCGAGGAAGAGGAAGAGTAACGGCCCGGTTTCCTGTCCAGAGAGCCCCCGGTCTGGTGGAAGGGGGAGAGGAACCACCGCGAATACCCCTCGGAGCGGCCGCCTGAACCGGAGTAGGGTGCGCCGGGAAGCGCCCGTTACAGCGCGGGGGTGTGCCTGCACCCTATGAGGCCGTGTTCCGTGAGGAAACGGCGAACCAGAGGTGGTACCGCGTGATTCACGCCCTCTGTCCCAAGGGACAGGGGGTGTTTTTGTATTGGAAGGAGGAACATACATGGAGCGGGAAGCCTGTATCCGCTGCGGCGGGACCATGGGGCATATCGGACAGGAAAGATTGCAGCTGGGGCGGTTTGGCCTACTGGTGGGGCACTGGGACCAGCTGCTTTCCGGGGCCCTGACGGTGGATATCTACTGCTGCCACGACTGCAAAAAGCTGGAGTTTTACGCCATCGAGGCTCCCGAAGAGAACGCGGGCGGCACGATGGCCCAGGTACCCTGTCCCGGCTGCGGTCAGCTCCACGAACTGGACGACCCCAAATGTCCCCACTGCGGAAAACGGCTGCTGGAGTAAACCGGCGGCAAACTGCGAACAACATCAAAGGATTTCAAAGATAAGGAGAGAATCGTTATGACACTCTATGAAGAACTGACCGCCCGCGGCCTCATTGCCCAGGTGACCAGCGAGGACGAGGTCCGCGACCTCATTGACAACGGCAAGGCCACCTTTTATATCGGCTTCGACTGCACGGCGGACAGCCTGACGGCGGGGCATTTCGTGGCCCTGACCCTGATGAAGCGCCTCCAGCAGGCGGGCAACCGGCCCATTGCCCTCATCGGCGGGGGGACCACCATGATCGGCGACCCCTCCGGCCGCACGGATATGCGTAAAATGCTCACCAAGGAGGACATTGACCACAACGCCGAATGCTTCAAGCGCCAGATGGAAAAATTCATCGACTTCGGCGAGGGCCCCGGCAAGGCCATGATGCTCAACAACGCCGATTGGCTGCTGAACCTGAACTACGTGGAGCTCCTGCGGGAGGTGGGTGCCTGCTTCTCGGTCAACAATATGCTGCGGGCCGAGTGCTACAAGCAGCGCATGGAGAAGGGCCTGTCCTTCCTGGAGTTCAACTATATGATTATGCAGTCCTATGACTTTTACCACATGTTCCAGACGGTGGGCTGTAATATGCAGTGCGGCGGAAACGACCAGTGGTCCAACATGCTGGGGGGCACCGAACTCATCCGCCGCAAGCTGGGCAAGGACTCCCACTGCATGACCATTACCCTGCTCACCGACTCCCAGGGCAACAAGATGGGCAAGACCGCCGGCAACGCCGTATGGCTGGACCCCAACAAGACCTCCCCCTACGAGTTCTATCAGTATTGGCGCAACGTGGGGGACGGCGACGTGATGAAGTGCATCCGCTGGCTGACCTTCCTGCCCCTGGAGCAGATCGACGAAATGGACCAGTGGGAGGGGGCCCAGCTGAACACCGCCAAGGAAATTCTGGCGATGGAGCTCACCCGCATGGTCCACGGAGACGAGGAGGCCCAGAAGGCCCAGAACGCCGCCCGGGCCCTGTTCTCCACCGGCGGCGACAAGAGCGACATGCCCGCCACCGCCCTGTCTGAGGGGGATTTGACCGGCGGGGCCATCGCCCTGCTGGATTTGATGGTCAAATGCGGCCTGACGCCCTCCCGCTCGGAGGCCCGCCGCCTGGTGCAGCAGGGAGGCGTGGAGGTCAACGGTGTGAAGGCGTCCGACATTGCCGCCAAGCTCACCGCCGAGGAGCTCTCCGGCGAGGGCGTCACCATAAAAAAAGGCAAAAAGGTGTTCCACCGGGCTAACCTGGGATAATGGACGTTCAACGGAGCCGCCGCAGCGACAAGCGGCGGCTCCCAGCTTGTCGAAAAAGCCCTGCGGACTTTCCCGCCAAGCTGAGGAAAATTTCAAAACTTGTTACACAAGTTCCGAAATTTTGTGATACCGACGCGAAAGAAAACCCTGACGGTTTTCTTTCACACTATCTTTCCCTCCGAATCCTTTGGCCGAAGCGGTTCTTCAACAGTTTGGGAGCCGCCGCAGCGACAAGCGGCGGCTCCCTTTCCATAAACTTCAGAAAGAATTAAAGAAGTCTTTTCCGATTTTGCAGAAGGTCCTGCTAAACTCAACCCTGTTCAAGGGGGAAGAACGGGATTGTCTAAAACGGGCGGCTGTGATATAATCGTTTCAACCAGAAAGGAATGAAAGGAGCGTGACCGCTGTGCTGACCCTGGTGAAGCTGGATGAGCAGCACATGCCCCAGCTGATTGATATGATGGACGAATGGACGGCCTCTGGGGAGGAGATTATTCCTTTCGCTATCCAGAAGGTGGACTACCACGAATTTGCAGTCTATCAGCCCAGCCTGGAGGTGGGGGAGGGGCATCCTGAGCTGGTGCCGGACTCCACCTGGTTCTGTCTGGACACGAACCGGGACCGCTTTGTGGGTGCGGTGAACATCCGCCACCGGCTGAACGAGTACCTTCTGCTCCACGGCGGGCACATCGGGGATGGTATCCGCCCCTCCGAGCGTGGGAAGGGGTTCGCCACACGGATGATTGCTCTGGCGCTGGAGAAGTGCGTAGAACTGGGCCTGGAGCGTGTATTGATGGTGTGCGATCAGGACAACCCCGCCTCGGCCCGGACGATTGTGAAAAACGGCGGTGTTTTGGAAAATGAGGTGATGGACGAGGAAGGCCATTGGGAACAGCGGTATTGGATTGAGCTGACCGAGTGACCCTCTCCAGCCGCGGGGAGCGGCGGAATAGACAGAAAATGATAGAAGGAGGCCTTGGCTATGCCAGACCGGGACGAGAAAAAGAAATGGTACATCTTGGACGGACACGCGCTGTCCACATTGCTGGTGGTGCTGCTGGCGATTCTGTTCTATGTGGGCCTGACCAATTTTGGGGTGATCAGCGGCCGGGTGAAGATGTTTTTGGGGGTCATTTCACCCTTTATCGCGGGCTTCTGTATTGCATATCTGCTCAATACACCGGTGTGCTTCTTTGCGCGGAAGGTTTATAAGGATGTGCGCTTCAAGTGGGTGCTGTCCATTGTGACGGTCTACCTGATTGCCCTGGCGGTCATTGTAATCCTGCTGAACATGGTGCTGCCCCAGGTGGCGCAGGGCGTAGTGGATTTGGCGGGGAATATCGACACTTACACCCGCCAGCTGAATCAGTTTGTATGGCGCATTGAGGAATATTTCCACCTGGAGGGCGAGGGGTTTGAAGAGCTCATCGGCTACTTGCAGGATTTCACAAAGGGCCTCATGGAGCTGCTGACCCAGTCCCTGCCCCGCCTGCTGGAGGCCGGTGTAGCCATCGGCAGCGGCGTGGTCACCGGCGTCACCGCCCTGATTGCCTCCATCTATATGCTGGCCGGAAAGGCCCGGCTGGTGCCCCAGCTGAAAAAGATGCTCTACGCCCTGTTCCCCAAGCGGCGGGCGGATAAATTCCTAGAGGTCCTCAGCCACGCCAATCAGGTCTTTGTGGGCTTCATCAACGGAAAAATTATCGACTCGGCCATCATTGGGGTGCTCTGCTTCATCCTGTGCGTGATTTTCCGTATTCCGTATTCCATGCTTATGAGCGTGGTCATTGGGGTGACCAATGTTATCCCCTTCTTTGGGCCCATCATTGGCGCGGTGCCCTGCTTGATGATTCTGGTCCTGGTGGACCCTCTGGCGGCGCTGCGTTTTTTGGTTATGGTGGTGGCCCTTCAGCAGTTCGACGGCAACATCCTGGGGCCCAAAATTCTGGGGGACAGCACCGGCTTGTCGGCCATTTGGGTGCTGGTTTCCATCATTGTGGGCGGCGGTCTGTTCGGCTTCCCTGGAATGATTCTGGGCGTGCCCACCTTCGCGGTGCTCTATGACCTGATGCGCCAATGGGTCAATAAGCGTCTGGCCGCTAAGGGCCTGAACGGAAACGGCGCCCCCGTTACTCCCGCTTCCGGCCAGGGAGAACCGTAGTATGGAGCTGAACACAGCCCAAATGGACCGCCTGCCGCAGATTGAGGCGCTGTTTCAGGCGGTCAACGCCCAGATGGAGCGGGAGGGAATAGCGATTTGGGACGATATCTATCCCGCCGTCGCCTTTCCTGAGGATATCCGTCAAAAGCGGCTGTATGTGCTGACCCAGGGGCCGGAGCTTCTGGGGGCCTTCGCCCTGTGTCCCTGGACGTTGGAGGGGAGCGGCATGGGCTGGGCGGAGCCGGATGAACCCGCCTGCTGTCTGGAACGGTTGGCGGTCCGCGTGGACCGCCGGGGAGAGGGTCTGGGCGCCGCCGCCCTGGAACAGGCGGCCAAGCTGGCCCGCGAACAGGGGGCCCGGTACCTGCGCCTGCTGGTGGCCGATTTCAATGCGCCCGCCATTGGACTCTATAAGAAATGCGGGTTCCGGCGGGTGGAGGGAATCTATAAGCTGGAGATTGACGGCTCCTTGATTATGCAGGAATATGGCTTTGAGCGAAAGCTGTAGCAAAATCCCGGAAGCGGGCAGTCCATAGGGGACGTCCGCTTCCGGGATTTCAATTTTCTGGATTTCATTGGTTCTGTTCTTCCCGCTGTTTTTTGTACTGGCCCAGGATGCCGTCGTACTTTTGCCCCGCAATGTGGTAGTACAGCTCAAAGCCCGCTGTAAACACCAGGAAAAAGGCCAGGAAAATACCCAGGAAGATGAGCCACGACCCCGGCCTGTTGGTGGGGAACCACTGGTACAGCACGGCGCAGGCGGTCAGGGCCGGGAGAAACAGGACCACGAACAGCACCAGCCGCAGGCTGTAGCGCATCCGCTTAATGATATACTCTGTAAAGGCCAGAAACTGGATGAAGCTGGCCAGCACGGACGCCAACAGCAGGGAAGCCATAGTCATCAGCTCCGGCGGAGTGTTAAAAAGCCACAGAAAGACCATATAAAGGAACATCGCCCCGGTAAACAAAAGACAACAGCTGGTTTTCCACTCCAGTGCGGCACGCAAAAATTGTTTCATATTCCATACCTCCTAAATGCCCAAGCGTTTCTTTACGTACCCGGCGTACTGCCGGGAGGCGAAGAGCTTTTCTCCGTTGTCCATGGTGAGAATGAGCCGCCCGCCGAAGTCGGGCCGCAGGGAGCGCAGACGGTCCAGATTGATGACCACCGCTTTGGACGCCCGGACAAACCCCTCTCCGGCAAAGCGTTCTTCCAGCTCATAGAGCCGCAGGGGACTTTCGTATACCTGGTCCTGACCATAGAGGAAAGTCCGGTGGTCCACCGACTCGGCATAGAGCACCTGTCTGGGGGCCAGGGGAAAGGTCTGGCCCTCCCGGATGCCGGTGAGCCTCCGTTCCTCCAGGGGGCGCAGGGCGGAGAGGATACGCAGAACCTCCGGCTCTGCGGCCGAGGGACAGCGGAGGATTACCTCAATTCCAGGGTGCTCCGGATCCTCTTGCAGGGTGATTTTCACATTCATAGGACATCGCCTCCTTGTGGCTCCAGTGTAGGCCCTTTGCCGGAGCTTTGCAAGGGCTTTGGACCAAGAGGGCGGGAGGGGGCGCTGACCTGCGCATTTGGGCACAGAAAAACGGGACCTGGAACAGCTCCAGGTCCCGCCGGTACCCACAGGCGCTCAAACCGATGCGCGCGGCCCGCCTAACCACTCCACCAAATCGGACATTGTGTAAAGGCCCGGCTCCGAGACGCCCGTCAAAAACCGGGCCGCCTGCACCGCGCCGGAGGCAAAGACCTCCCGGCTCAGGGCGGAATGGCGGAGCTCAATGACCTCGTTCCGTCCGGCAAAGAGGACCTCATGGTCCCCCACAATACCGCCGCCCCGGACGGAGGAAATGCCGATTTCCCGCCGGTCCCGGCTTTTTCGAGTGCTCTGGCGCTCATAGACATAGGACGGTGGGCAGGGGAGGGCCTCCGCCGCCGCCCCGGCCAGCATGAGGGCGGTGCCGCTGGGGGCGTCCAGCTTTTTGTTGTGGTGGCGCTCCACGATTTCTATGTCAAAATTCCCGCCCAGCACCGCCGCCGCCCGCCGCACCAGGTCCAGGAGCACATTGACCCCCAGGGACATGTTGGCCGAGCGGAAGATGGGAATGCGCCGGGCCGTCTGCGCAATGGCCTCCTGCTGTACCGGGCGGTACCCCGTAGTACACAAAACCAGAGGAACGCGCCGGGTCTGTCCCCATTCCAACAGACCCTCCAGGGCGGCGGGCGAGGAGAAGTCCACCAATACATCGGCCTCCCCCCGGAACCCGGCGGGGGATGAGACGACGGGAAACTCCCGCTCGCCCGGTCCCAGCAGGTCAATGCCTCCGGTGATGGTGATTTCGGGTTCCGAGGCACAGACCTCATCCACCGCCCGGCCCATCCGGCCGTTGCAGCCGGAAATCAGCAGCTTGAGCATGACGGTCTCCTTTCAAATCAAAATCAGGCGGGGCGGCCCTCGTGACAGGGCCGCCCCGCAGGTTGACAATACAGCTCAAAAGGATTACGCGCTTTTTTGCAGCAGGCCCGCCTTGACCATGGCCCGGCGCAGGCGCTCCAGATTGCCGCTGGACATATCGCATAGGGGCAGGCGCAGGGAGCCCACATCGTATCCGGCCAGATTCAGCGCGGCCTTGATAGGGATGGGGTTTACCTCCAAAAACAGGGCGTCAATCAGGTCCATGTACGCCAGCTGAAGGGCCTGAGCCTCCCGGAAATTTCCCTCAAGGCACAGGTGGGACATCCGGGCCATCACCTCCGGAATGAGGTTCGCGGCCACCGAAATAACCCCCTTGGCCCCCAGGCTCATAATGGGGACCACCTGATCGTCGTTGCCCGACCAGATGTAAAAATCCTCGCCGCAGAGGGCGCGGGTGTGGGCCAGCAGGGAGAGATTGCCGCTGGCCTCCTTGACGCCGTTGATTTGCGGGAGCTGGGAAAGGACCTGATAGGTTTCCGCCGCAAAGGACACCCCCGTGCGGGAGGGCACGTTGTAGAGAATCATGGGCAGCTCCACCCGCTGGGCAATGTGCTCATAGTGCTTGATAAGCCCGGCCTGGGAGGCCTTATTGTAATAGGGCGTCACATGCAGCAGAGCATCTGCGCCGGAATCCTGGGCGTGCTGGGACAGGTACACCGCGGCGGAGGTGTCGTTGCTCCCCGCCCCGGCAATGACCTTCACCCGGCGGTTGACCCGCCTGACGCAGTATTCCACGACGGCGATGTGCTCCCGGATGGACAGGGTAGCGCTCTCGCCGGTGGTGCCGCAGACGCAGATGGCGTCCACACCGCGGGCAATCTGCTGGTCAATCAGCTGGCCGAAGCGGTCGTAATGGACTCCTCCGCTGTCCAGAAAGGGGGTGACGATGGCGCTGCACACGCCGGTAAAAACGGGCTCTCTCATATGGGGGATACCTCCTTGGAGCGCCTGGACCCAGCACCGGAACGCTCAGGGCGGCATACCCGTGGATGCAGGCGTTAAATATACCCCTCCGCGCACAGCAGCTCGGCCAGCAGGACGGCTCCGCCCGCCGCGCCGCGCAGGGTGTTATGGGACAGACAGACAAATTTATAATCGTACTGAGTATCCGGGCGCAGCCGGCCGATGGAAACAGCCATACCTCCCTCCAGCATCCGGTCCAGCCGGGTCTGGGGGCGGTCGGGCTCATCAAAATAGTGCAGGAACTGCTTGGGCGCGCTGGGCAAGGCGAGCTCCTGAGCGCGGCCCTTGAAGCCTGCCCAGAGGGCTTTGATCTCATCCTCGGCGGGCTTGTTGGCAAAGTCGGCAAAGACGGCGGCCATATGGCCGTTGGAAACCGGTACCCGCAGGCACTGGGCGGTAAAGGCGGGGCCGCTGGCGTTGACAATCACGCCGTTCTCCACCTTGCCCCAGAGCTTCAGAGGCTCCTGCTCGGACTTTTCCTCCTCGCCGCCGATGTAGGGAATCACGTTATCCAGCATCTCGGGCCAGGTGTCAAAGGTCTTGCCCGCCCCGGAGATGGCCTGATAGGTACACACCAACACCCGCTCCAGACCGAAGGAGCGCAGGGGATGCAGGGCGGGGACATAGCTCTGAAGGGAGCAGTTGGACTTGACCGCGATAAAGCCCCGCTTGGTGCCCAGGCGCTTGCGCTGGGCTTCGATGACCTGAATGTGCTCAGGGTTGATTTCAGGCACCACCATGGGCACGTCGGGGGTCCAGCGGTGGGCGGAGTTGTTGGAGACGACCGGGCACTCAAGCTGGGCGTACGCTTCCTCCAGGGCGCGGATTTCCTCCTTCTTCATATCCACGGCGGAGAACACAAAGTCCACCTGCTCTGCCACCTTGGCGGCGTCGGCCTGGGCGTCCAGGACGACCATCGTCTTGGCCTGGGCCGGAATGGGGGTGTCCATAGCCCAGCGGGCGCCTACGGCTTCCTCATAGGTCTTTCCAGCCGAGCGTGGACTGGCGGCAATGGCGGTGAGCTGGAACCAGGGGTGCCGCTCCATCAGGGAGATGAAGCGCTGACCGACCATACCGGTCCCGCCGATGACGCCGACTTTGTACGTTTTCATATCACAGTGACCTCCAACCTTCTTGAGATATCTTATTCTGATACCGGCTCGTTCGATACCGGCAAATCAGGCAAATTGGGAAAAAAGCAAATCGGCAGTTTACAGGACCGCTGATTTCGTATTATAATAGCTAAGGTACGCCGTCTCCACGGGCGGCAGCCCCAGCGCGCTGCGGCCATATTTTGCAAGCCCGGCCTGTAGAACATTCAATTTTAACGATTGTACCACAGGTGAAACTGCGGTGTCAATCCAACCAAAATGCGAGAGGATACAAATGATGCGAATAAGGCGGAACGAAATTGTACACTTCGTCAGTGCCCTGTTGGCGGTTTTGCTGCTGCTTCCTGCAATTCCCGCCCGGGCGGCGGAGGTGCAGGTCAATCCCACCATCCGGGTGGGGCTCTATTTTGGAAGCAATGCCCTGCCTGGGGCCAACCTGCTCAATCAGGTGGGGAGCGGTTACCGGTTTGGATATTTTGACGGGAACCTGAACTTTGTGCAGCTGGGCAATACCAGCCACACGGCCATTTCCGTGGTCAAAACCCAAAATGTGTGGTACAATTCCGGCCAGTATACCGGCGCTTCCAGCGGCGGAGCGGCGGTGGGGTGCTACCACCTGCTGCTTCCGGGGACCTATGCGGACTTCTACGGGGCCCAGATGGCCGCTTCCACCTATCCCGGCGGCTTCCCCGCCTGGGTGGACGGGGCCTATCAGGTGCGGGTGGGGGCCTATCTGGACAGCGCCTCCGCCCAGGCGGCGCGGGACAGCCTGGGGCTGACGGATGCCCAGGTGGCGGGTACCTCCGGGAACGGTGTGTCTGTGGTGGAGACGGGTTCCAGCCGGATACTCTTTCAGTTCGACAGCACGGCGGGGCTCTTTCTGGCCGTGCGGCCCGGCCTGGACGATGGGAGCAAGACGGAGACGATTTTCCGCAATAATGTCTATTACGGCTCCTTCCAGTACCGGCGCAATGGGGGAGACATCACTGTGGTGAACGTCCTGCCCATGGAGGACTATGTACAGGGCGTCATCCTCTCGGAGATGGTGGCCTCCTGGCCGGTGGAGGCGCTGAAGGCCCAGGCGGTGTGCGCCCGCACCTACGGATACCGAAAACTGCTCCAGCACAAGCATGACGCTTATGGTTTTGATATCTGCAACGGTGTGGACTGTCAGGCCTATCGGGGCATCGCCGGCATGACGGACAACAGCCGCCGGGCGGTGGACGAAACCTATGGCGAGTACATCTGGTATAACGGGACCCTCACCGAGCCGGTCTACTTCAACAGCGACGGCGGGGGCACCGAGAGCGCGGTCAACGTTTGGACGGAGGACGTGCCCTACCTCCAGGGCAAAATAGACCCCTATGAGGCCGCAGTCGCCAGCCAGATTGAAAAATACAACTGGACCGTGACCTATACCCGCCAGGAGCTCACTGACCTGCTCAATTCCAAGGGCTATACCAATTCCGGCATTGTGGCGGTCAGCACCAAAACCTCGCCCACGGGAAATGTGGTGTCCATCACCTTTACAGATTCCTCCGGCAAAACCTTTACCCGCACCAAGGAGGCCTGCCGGACCTTCCTGGGTCTGCGTTCTCAGCGCTACACCATTTCCGGCGGCAGCACCAGCGGGGAAGGCACCGCCTACTATGTCAACAAGGGCGATACGCTTCCCACCCTGAACGGCGCCTATACCATCGACGGCAGCGGCGGCGTCAGCCCCATAGCGGGACAGGTCTACGCCATCGACGGTAGCGGGGCGGTGGCCCCGGTTACCGGAGGCACCGCGTCTGCCGGTACAACCAGCACTGGCAATGTCTTTACCTTTACAGGTTCCGGCTGGGGCCACAGTGTCGGTATGAGCCAGTGGGGGGCCAACGCTATGGCCCATTCCGGGTATACTTATCGGGACATTTTGCAATTTTACTACACAGGAATTGAGGTGCGTCAGCCATAAAGACCGCAGACTTTGATTTCGAGCTCCCCCAGGAGCTCATTGCCCAGACGCCGCTGGAGCGCCGGGACGCCTCCCGGCTTCTGGTGTTGGACAAGGAGACCGGGGCCCGCCGCCATACGCACTTTTACGATTTGCCCAGCCTCCTGCGGCCAGGGGACTGCCTGGTGCTCAACGACTCCCGCGTGCTCCCCGCCCGGCTCATCGGCCACCGGGAGCCCGGCGGCGGCGCGGCTGAGGTACTGTTGCTCATCGACCGGGGAGAAAAGGTCTGGGAATGTCTGGTCCGCCCCGGACGGCGGCTGAAGGCGGGCACAAGGCTGTCCTTCGGAGACGGGGCCCTCACCGCCCAGGTGCTGGAGGTCTGTGAGAACGGCAACCGGCTGGTGCGGTTCCAGTATGAGGGGATTTTTCTGGAAACTCTGGAGCGCCTGGGGAAAATGCCCCTGCCTCCCTATATCAAGGCCGAGCTGGCCGACCCGGAACGGTATCAGACCGTGTATTCCCGTGCGGTAGGCTCCGCCGCCGCGCCTACCGCCGGACTGCATTTCACCAAAGAACTCCTGGCTCAGGTGGAGGCGATGGGGGTGACGGTGTGCTATGTGACTCTTCACGTGGGACTGGGAACCTTCCGCCCAGTGAAGGAGGAAGAAATTACTGACCACGAGATGCACGCAGAATACTGTATGATTTCCGCTGAAACCGCCGAGGCCATCAACGCTACCAAGCGGGCAGGGGGGAGGGTCATCTGTGTGGGCACCACCTCCTGCCGCACCATTGAGAGCTGGGCCGCAGAGGATGGGACCTTGAAGGAGAGCGCCGGTTGGACGGATATCTTCATTTACCCTGGCTACCGATTCAAGGCGCTGGACAGCCTGATTACCAACTTTCATCTGCCGGAGTCCACACTGATTATGCTGGTCTCCGCCCTGGCAGGCCGGGAGCACGTGCTGGAGGCCTACCGGGAGGCCGTGGAGCAGCGGTACCGCTTCTTTTCCTTTGGAGACGCCATGTTCATTGGTTGAACTGAGACAGCGCCCCCGGAACCCTTTAATTACAAGGGTTCCGGGGGCGCTCTGTGTGGGTCAATGGCTGTTTGTCTGATGATAAACCTTCATTTCGGGGCCAGAGGTCCCGGAAATAATCGGCCTAGCCTGACCTTTGCTGTGTTTGGCCTTCCCCTGGAGCTCCGGTACTGGGGGAACCTCGTTCCGGGGCTGGGTATGGGTGCGCTCCGGGCGGGCCATTCCTCGTTTCGGCATAAAACTCACCTCAAGGGCAGTTTTCCCCCCAGTGTGCGATTTATTCCGCAGCGGGGTCCGGTACCGGCTGAGACGCCGCCTCCGCGTCGGAGAGCGCCTGACACAGTTCCTCTTCACTGTAGATAAACGGCGCTAAATGGTCCTCCATGATTTTTCGCCTCTCCTTGGGAGATGCCTTACTCCAGCGCTTGCTTTTCAGCAAACGCAGAATGGCGCGTCTCCTGTATTCCGGCCGGTTCTTCAGCTGAAACCATTCCTCCCATTGCTCGGACCTGCCGCTTCTGAGCAGCAGATTGCGTACCTGGATATAAACGCTTGCGACCAATGGGCTGGCCGACACCAGTTCATTGTCGGGCTTTGTGTGGAACTTTGCCTCTAATAGTGCCTTGTGCAGATTGAGCAGCTGGTAATAGTCCAATTGCAGATCAAATTCACTCATATTCTCACCACTTTACTGCAGATTTTTACCGAATGACTAATATTATATCATAAATTTTGTCGAACTCAAGCTCTCTTTCAGAAAAATTTGAAAACATGTGAACAGTGCGCCGTCCAATGGAGGGAACTTTCCTGCCGCAGCTTGCAATCGGCCGGGGTATCCTGTATAATCGTGTGGCGGGCATGGGACGGGCTGCAAGCTCTTTTCACACGCCGCAGATGAGCAGGAGATGTGGTGATGCCTCCATGAGCGGCGGAAAGCAGGACCGGCGGACCCGGTATACCCGGACAGCCCTCAGAGAGAGCCTGATGGAGCTCATGCTCCAAAAGGGAATCAACAAAATCACGATTAAAGAGCTGTGCCAGCGGGCCGACGTGAACCGAAGCACCTTTTATGCCCACTACCGGGACCAATACGACCTGCTCCGGCAGGTTGAGGACGAAATCCTGGACGAAATCAACGCCAATCTGGCCTACTTTGACATGAACAACAGCGACGGGACCTTCCGTATTTTGGAGAATATTTTTCGCTATATCCAGGACAACAGCAGCTTTTGCCGCCTGCTCCTCAGTGAGCGGGGGGATGTGACCTTTCAAAAGCGGGTCATGGACCTGTGCCAGGGGCGCTATATGGAGCAGTGGCTGTCCAGCCCCAGGGACATCGACCCGGAGACGGCAGAATACCTCTACCTCTATTTGGTCAACGGGAGCATTGGCGTGGTTCAGAACTGGCTGCGCACGGAGATGGAAAAGACACCCAGCGAAATGGCGGAGCTGCTGCTGCGCTTTATCAACCAGGGCATGTCCGCCTTTGCGTGAGGCGGTTCATGACAGCTTGAAAAAAGGAGTTTTTGCGTGTTCAAGGTAATTAAAACAGAAGGAAAAGCCCGGCGGGGGGAATTTACCTGCCCCCACGGCACGGTACAGACCCCGGTGTTCATGAACGTGGGCACCCAAGGGGCTATCAAAGGGGCTGTCTCCGCCCTGGACCTGAAGGAAATCGGCTGTCAGGTGGAGCTGTCCAATACGTACCACCTGCACCTGCGGCCGGGGGACCGGGTGGTGCGGGAGCTGGGCGGCCTGCATACCTTCATGCACTGGGACGGCCCCATCCTCACCGATTCCGGCGGGTTTCAGGTGTTCTCTCTGGCGGGCCTGCGGAAAATCAAAGAGGAAGGGGTCACCTTTGCTTCCCACATCGACGGGCGGAAAATCTTTATGGGACCGGAAGAATCCATGCAGATTCAATCCAACCTGGGCAGCGATATCGCCATGGCCTTTGATGAGTGTGTGGAGAACCCCGCCCCTTACGAGTACGCCAAAGCCTCCTGCGAACGAACTCTGCGCTGGCTGGAGCGGTGTAAGGCGGAGCATGACCGGCTTAATGCCCTGCCGGACACAGTGAATCCGGGCCAGATGCTCTTTGGCATCAACCAGGGGGCAACTTTTCCGGATTTGCGGGTCTGGCATATGAAGGAAACGGCGAAAATTCCCTGTGAGGGCTATGCCATTGGCGGTCTTGCGGTGGGGGAGCCCACCCAGGTCATGTATGACATCATCGACCAGGTAGAGCCCCACATGCCTCAGGACAAGCCCCGGTATCTCATGGGGGTGGGGACACCCTCTAACATCATTGAGGCGGTGGCCCGTGGGGTGGACTTCTTCGACTGCGTGATGCCCGCCCGCAACGCCCGCCACGGCAAGCTCTACACCTGGGAGGGGGCTATCAACATCAAAAATGAAAAGCACAAGCTGGACGGCGGGCCCATTGACCCCGCCTGCGGCTGTCCGGTGTGCCAGAGCTTCTCCCGGGCCTACCTGCGCCATCTGTTCACGGCGGAGGAAATGCTGGCCATGCGGCTGGCGGTGCTCCACAATCTGTACTTCTACAACACCCTGACCCGGCGCATTCGGGAGGCCCTGGACAACGGTGCCTTCGCCGCCTTCCGGGCCGAGTATTCCGAAAAGCTGGCCCGGCGGCTGTAGAGGTCCCTGACGCCTACCCTCTGATATGCCGGCACTTGGTCACAAACCGCCGCCAAACGCGCCGTTGATCCAAACAATCATGATTTCACCCAATTCATCCCAAAGGAGTGGGACTTGCTGTACTTATTTTACGGCATCCGGGCAGATTCAGCAAGATATTTTGGAATATTTCGGGAGGGTTTTGTGTGCCCCGTGAGGATTTGGCACATTTTCCGTGAAAAGGGCTTGTCAAATCCTGCATTTCGTTTTATAATAAACCTTACGTGACAGCTGTGGCTGTCATAGTTTGAACGGAGGGGATACATTTGATACAAGCAGCGAGTGCGGTACTGGCACAGGAGGGAATGGGTTCCGGCAGTCTGTTGATGACCGTTTTGCCCTTTGTGCTTCTCATCGCAGTCTTTTATTTCATGATGATCCGCCCGGAGAATAAGCGGAAAAAGGCCGAGGAAAAGATGCGCAGCGAGCTGGCGGTGGGAGACGAGATTTCCACCATCGGCGGTCTGGTGGGTACCATCTGCGCCATCAAGGAGGACACGGTGGTGATCGAAACCAGCGCCGACCGGGTGCGGGTGGAGTTCACCAAGACCGCTGTGGCGGGAAAGCGTGTCTCTGCGGAGAGCAAGAAGTAATAGAAGCGGACGGGACTGGCCTCATGGAAGCCGGTCCCGTTTTTTATGCCCGCACGGCAAACCAGGCATGACAAGCACCCCCGCCGCATATGCTCCAACAGGAACAAGTGCAAGGGGGGGACGCGCTATGCGGAAAAACGAAGAGGACCAGACGGCCATGCTGGTCCGCTGCGGCACGGGGGTCGTGCTGGGCGGCGCGGCGGCACTGCTGGTGAGTCTGGCGGTGCTGCTGCTGGCCTCGGTGGCCATCTCCAGGGGAGCCCTGGGGGAGGGGCTGCTCTATCAGGTGACGGTGGCAGGCTGTGTATTGGGCAGCTTTGCCGGGGGGCTGCTGGCCGTGCGCCGGTGCGGCGCCAGGGCGCTGATTGTGGGCTTATGTACCGGAGGAGTGCTCTTTTTGCTGCTGCTGACGGTGGGCGTTCTGCTGTTTGACGCCCATTCGGTGGAGCAGGGGGGCATTGGTCTGGCCTGCGGCTGTCTGTGCGGCGGAGCCGCCGCGGGGCTGCTGGGGAGCGGAAAAAAGAAGTCCGTCAAGAAAAAACGCAGAAAGTGATTGAATTTGCCGCCTGCCTGTGCTATAATCTCTCCAAAGTCAAGAGCAGGGGAGGGAAACAGAATATGAAGCATATCAAGACGCTCAACGGCGCGACACTGAAGAACAGCGCCGCTCACGGCGGCTGCGGCGAGTGCCAGACCTCTTGCCAGTCCGCCTGCAAAACCTCTTGCACGGTGGCCAACCAGAAGTGCGAGAATAAGTAAACCCAAAAGCCTGAAAGGGCGGGCGCTTGCAAGCGCCTGCCTTTTTGCTGTTTGATATTTGGATGGAAAAGCGTGAGCAGTCAAATGGACGAGCTGCTGGCCTATTACGATTGAGAGGAAGACGTGCAATGACAACCGTACATACCTTTGAAGCCCTCGGCGTAAAAATCGCCGTAGACGTAAACAGCGGCGCGGTCCACGTGCTGGACGGCGTAACGTTCGATCTGCTCCGGGCTCTCGTGGAGCGGGGGGGAGCCGTGCCCGACTGGGAAAACGGCTGTCCGGCGGAGCTCTGTGCCGCCCTGCCCCAATACAAGCCTGAACTCCTGGCGGAGGCCTGGGACGAGCTGTCCGCTCTGGCGGCGGAGGGCCTTCTGTTTGAGGCGGACGACTACATCGACCGGGACAAGGCCGCCTCCATGCAGCAGCAGGCTTTGGTAAAGGCCCTGTGCCTCCATGTGTCCCACGACTGCAACCTGCGGTGTAAATACTGCTTTGCCGGTACCGGCGACTTTGGCACTGGACACCGGATGACCATGGACTTTGAGACGGCCAAACGGGCCATCGACTTTGTGGTGGAGAAATCCGGCCCCCGGCGGAACATTGAGGTGGACTTTTTCGGCGGAGAACCTCTGATGGCCTTGGACACAGTGAAACGAACGGTGGAATACGCCCGTTCCATTGAGGGAGCAGCTGACAAGTGTTTCCGCTTTACTATTACCACCAACGGGGTCCTGCTGGACGATGAAACCATCGACTACATCAACCGGGAGATGTCCAATGCGGTTCTCTCTCTGGACGGCCGGCGGGAGGTCAACGACGACCTGCGCCCCACCGTCAACGGGAAGGGGAGCTATGATGTCATTGTCCCCAAGTTCCAAAAGCTGATTGCCGGCCGGGGCACCAAAGACTATTATCTCCGCGGCACCTTCACCCGCTTTCATAAGGATTTTGCGGAGGACGTAAAGGCCCTGGCGGCAATCGGTAAGCATGTCTCGGTGGAACCGGTGGTCGGGAAGCGGGAGGACCCCTACGCGCTCCAGGAGGAGGACCTGCCCGAGCTGCTGACGGAATATGAGCGTCTGGCAGAGTACCTGCGGGACCACCGGGAGACAAACTTCTTCCACTTCAACGTGGACCTGTCCCAGGGGCCCTGCGTCATTAAGCGCCTGCGGGGGTGCGGAGCCGGGTGCGAATATGTGGCCATAACGCCCGAGGGGGACATTTACCCCTGTCACCAGTTTGTGGGTCTGGAAGAGTACAAGCTGGGCAGTGTACACGAGGGGACCTTTGACCAGAGCCTCTCGGAACGGTTTGCCGGATTGAACATCTACACAAGGGACGAGTGCCGGGCTTGCTGGGCGCGGTTCTACTGCTCCGGCGGGTGCAGCGCCTCCAACCTGCTGGTCAACGGAGATATCAAACGGCCCCACCAGATTGGATGCGAACTGGAGCGCAAACGTCTGGAATGCGCCATTGCCCTCAAGGCCATTGACGCCGGGTTGAGCGAATAGAGTATACAGAACGTAATTACACAAGCGGCAATCACCAAGCCTCCGGTACGGATGCCGGTCCCGGATGTTTCCTAAAATGTCCGTCCGTACAGCGCGGACAAAGTAAGCCATGAAAAAGACGAATACGGAAATCGCACCAGTTAACATAACTAAGTTTTCATGCCCTTTTGACGTAATGTACAAAAATCATTTTTTTCCATGGATTTCCTTGCACATTTTTCGCCGTTGCGCTATAGTATGAGGTAAATGAAGAACCTTGTCCCTTCTATTCCGCCGCCTGTCCGCATAGAGTGGTACGGGAGGTGACGGCCATGGGAAGGGTGACTGCGGGCGTTTGGGATGTGCCGGGGAACGGCGTTCTGCCCGCGCTGGCGGTGCTTGGCACTTGCTTTTTTGCCGGTGGACTGGCCGGGTGCTTGCTGGCCGGTCACGTAGACGGAGCTGGGAGTGAAAGCCTCTCCGCCTACCTGAACAGCTTTTTGCAGGCCGCTGGCGGGGGAGAGCTGGAAGGGCCCGCCTTGGCCTCCCTGGTGTGGGGGGAGCTGCGCTGGCCCCTGCTGGTCCTGCTGCTGGGCTTTACCGCGCTGGGCCTGCTGGCTCTGCCGGCGGTCTTTGCCCTTCGGGGCTTCCTGCTGGCTTTTTCGATCTCAACCTTTGTGCGGCTGCTGGGCCGGAAGGGGTGCCTGCTGGCCGGTTTGGTCTTTGGCATTCCCGGGGCGCTGGCGGTGCCCGCTCTTTTTGTGCTGGGCGTGCAGAGCTTTTTGGCCGCCCGCGTGCTGGCGGGCCGGGTATGGGGAGATGGGAGAGGTCCGATTCCCTATGGAAAACGCTATGTTCTGCGCTGCGGTATGTGTGCTGCGGCGTTGTGTATGTGTGTGCTGCTGGAGGACTTGGTGGTGCCCGCTCTGGTGACAGGCCTGGCGGGCAGGCTGACGTTGTCCTGAGCAAAAGCGTGCCGGTCCGGCTTCTGAGTACAGTTTGTATAGGGAAGCCGTGGGACCGGTCCAGGGAAGAGGGTGCCGGATTGTGGACAATTTGGACTTGTATGAGCGCTATCTCGCGGAGGAAAAAAAGGCGTCGCCCAATACGCTCAGTTCCTACCTGCGGGACGTGAACCAATTCCGCCGCTGGCTGGAGGGAGAGGGCCTGTCGGAGGAGCAGGCGGTGCAGGCTGATGTGGAAGCCTACACCAAGGCTTTATCCGCTAAGGGGAAGTCTGTGGCCACCGTCACCCGGAGTCTGGCATCTTTGAAGTCCTTCTATGCGTTTTTGCAGCGGGAGGGCAGGGTGGAGGCCAACCCCGCCAAGGGCATCGCTCCGGCCAAGGTGGAACGCAAGCTGCCGCAAATTCTCACATCCAAAGAGGTGGAGCTCTTTCTGGAGCAGCCGGACGCCGCCGACGCCAAGGGGTGCCGGGATAAGGCCATGCTGGAGCTGCTGTACGCCACGGGTATCCGGGTGTCCGAGCTCATCGGCCTGGATTTGGAGCACCTGAATCTATCCGCTGGCTTTGTCCGCTGTCCCGGGCGGGGTAAGGAACGCATTATCCCTCTGTATCAGGCGGCGGTGCGGGCTCTGGGGGACTATGTGCTTCATGTGCGGCCCCAGATGCTGGAGCGGCCCGACGAGCAGGCCCTGTTTGTGAACATGAGCGGAGAGCGTATGAGCCGCCAGGGCTTTTGGAAGATTATCAAGCACTATCAGGAAAAGGCGGGTATCTGCAAGGATATCACCCCTCATACCCTGCGGCACTCCTTCGCCGCCCACCTGCTGGAGAATGGGGCTGACCTGCGCTCCATCCAGGAAATGCTGGGGCACGCGGATATTTCCTCCACGCAAATCTATACCCAACTGGTCAGCAGCAAGCTGAAGCATGTCTACAACAAGGCCCATCCTCGGGCATAACGGATACATATCACGAAGGGCCGGAGCTTGACGCTCCGGCCCTCGTACTGTCAGTCGATTTGTGTGATTCAACCGTCCCGTTATTTTCTGTTTGGCTTTCGTTTGATTTCCAAAAGTCTCATAAACCCAGGAAACAGAGTGGTGTCCACTGGCTCAAACAGGATCCATTTCCCGTCATGGTAGGTCTGCGCTTCATCGTATTTTTCCTGGATTTCTTTCGGGTAGTTCTCCCTATCTGCCTCAAATTTCAGCCGTTCATCTTTCCCCAAGATCACCATAAAACCTATGCGGTTTTCTCTTGCGTATAGCGCGCACAGAGTTTTACCGCCCCTGCGGTATTTATATTCATAGCGCCATGCTTTGCCGCCCTTATTCCACAGCCGTTCCATGTCATATTTTTCATCAAGGGAAGCACACAATTTCCTCCACACCTCATAAAGATCTTTCCCCACCAAAGCCGTCATTTCTGCTTCATTTGGTATGATATCAAGCATATTGACCCTCCTAAACAATATCTGACGCCATAAACTTCCATTGAACGCCCCAAGTCTATCATATTTCGTATCCCACTTCAAGCTGCGGTAGGTGAAAATGTCCAAGTTTCAGGCCGGCATCCCGAAAGGGAACCGGGACTTCTCAAATTCCTGATTGCACCCCAGACTCTGGTATGATACAATATCTGCCGTATGAGAACGGAGGGGCGAGGGTCCATGAGAATACTAGGCATCGACCCCGGCTTTGCCATTGTGGGCTTCGGGGTGGTGGAGGCGGACCGGGGAAAGCAGCGCCTGATTCAATGCGGGGCCATCAACACCCCCGCCGGGGTGCGGCTTCCCGCCCGGCTGCTGCAAATTTCCGAGGATATGAGACAGGTTCTGTCCATGTTCCAGCCCGACGCAATGGCGGTGGAGGAGCTGTTTTTTACCAACAACATCACCACCGGCATCAGTGTGGCCCAGGCGCGGGGGGTAATCCTCACGGAGACGGAGCGGGCCGGGGTGCCCATTTTTGAATATTCCCCCTCCCAAATCAAGCTGGCGGTGGCGGGGTATGGAAAAGCGGACAAGCATCAAATGATGGAAATGACCCGCCGTCTGCTGAACCTGAAGGCGGTTATCCGGCCCGACGACGCCGCCGACGCGGTGGCGGCCGCGCTGTGCCACGCCCGGTCGTTTACCTCCCGGCTCCGGGACCCCAACGACGCCCAGCCGGGTACCGGGCGGTACGAAACCCGCAGGAGATAGGAGAACGGACATGTTTTATTATGTGAAGGGCCCTGTGGCCCATACGGCCCCCTTTCTGGCGGTTGTTGACTGCGGCGGAGTGGGGTACGCCTGCCGGACCACCAACAACACCCTCTCAAAGCTGCAAAAGGGGAAGGAGGCCAAGCTGTACACCCATCTGAACGTCCGGGAGGACGCTATGGAGCTCTACGGCTTTGCCTCGGAAAACGAACTCAACTGCTTTCGTATGCTCATTGCGGTGTCCGGGGTGGGGCCCAAGGCGGCTCTGTCCATCCTCTCGGCCACCACGCCTGAAGGGTTGGCCATGAGCATCATCACCGGGGATGAAAAGTCCCTGACCGTGGCTCAGGGCATTGGCAAGAAGATTGCCCAGCGGATTATTCTGGAGCTCAAGGACAAGCTGGCCAAGGGACAGATTCCCACGGCGGGCGGGGAGAGTTACAGCGGCACCGGCGTAACGGTCATTCCCGAAAACAAGGCCAGCGAAGCCGCCGCCGCCTTGGCGGTGCTGGGGTACAATCAGAATGAAATTGCCGTTGCCCTCAAGGGCATCGACCTGGAGGGACAGAAGTTAGAGGAAATTGTCCGGCAGGCCCTGAAAAAAATGGTAAAGCAGTAACGGGCCCCCTTCAAAGGAAGTGAGAAATTGAGCATCGACTTTTCCGACAGCGGCGGATTTGAGACGGAGGAACCTTTAGTCACCACCTCCCTGACCCGTGACGACGAGAACGAGGGTTCTTTGCGCCCTCAGAGCCTCACGGAGTACATTGGCCAAAAGAAGGCCAAGGAAAATTTGTCCATCTTCATCCAGGCCGCGAAAATGCGGGGGGAGCCCCTGGACCATGTGCTTCTTCACGGCCCGCCGGGCCTGGGCAAGACCACCCTCAGCGGCATCATCGCCAATGAGATGGGGGTCCATATCCGCATCACCTCCGGCCCGGCCATTGAGAAGCCGGGGGATTTGGCCGCCCTGCTGACCAATCTGGCGGAGAACGATATCCTCTTTGTGGACGAAATCCACCGGCTCAACCGCTCGGTGGAGGAAATCCTGTACCCGGCCATGGAGGACTTTGCCATTGATATCATCATCGGCAAGGGGCCCTCGGCCAACTCCATCCGGCTGGACCTGCCAAAATTCACCCTCATCGGCGCCACCACCCGTGCGGGCCAGCTGTCCGCCCCTCTGCGGGACCGGTTCGGGGTTACCCTCCGGCTGGAGCTGTACACACCGGAGGAATTGGCCCTGATCGTCCGCCGTAGCGCCGGGATTCTGGAGGTGCCCATCGAGGAGGACGGCTCCATGGAAATCGCCCGCCGCAGCCGGGGGACCCCTCGAATCGCCAACCGGATGCTTCGCCGGGTGCGGGATTTTGCCCAGGTGATCGCCGGAGGCGTCATTACGCGGGATGTGGCCGACAAGGCCCTCTCCGCCCTGGAGGTGGACTTTTTGGGTCTGGACGCCATCGACCGGCGGATGCTCTCCAGTATCATTGAGCACTACAGCGGCGGCCCCGTGGGACTGGAGACTCTGGCCGCTACCATCAACGAGGAGGCGGTCACCCTGGAGGACGTGTACGAGCCCTATCTGATGCAGATGGGCTTTCTCACCCGCACGCCCCGTGGCCGCTGTGTCACCCGGCGGGCCTATGAGCATTTGGGGCTGAAGGTTCCCAGCGGGCTCAACGGCGGGCTGGACCAGCTCTCCCTATGACGCCGGGGTATATTCGGGAGGTCTTTGCCCGCACCCGTCCGGGGCCGGAGTCCTATTTGAACGGGCTCCCGGCGGTCCGGTACCTGCTGGAGGGCGGGCGGCTGGATTTGGACGCGCCGGTGACCTTCCTGGTGGGGGAGAACGGCTCCGGCAAGTCCACTCTTTTGGAGGCCATTGCCGTGGGGTACGGTTTCAATGCCGAGGGGGGCACCCGGAATTTCAACTTTTCCACCCGCGCCACCCACTCGGAGCTGTGCCAGTATCTGACCCTCTCAAGGGTCCGCTACCCCAAGGATGGGTTTTTCCTCCGGGCGGAGAGCTTTTACAACGTGGCCTCCAACATCGACGACATGGACGAGGGCCCCTCCTTTGGCGGCCGCGTTATCGACAGCTACGGCGGTGTGTCCCTCCACAAGCAGTCTCACGGGGAGAGCTTCCTCTCCCTGGTGCAGAACCGCTTTGGTGGACACGGGCTCTACCTGCTGGACGAGCCGGAGGCGGCTCTGTCGCCCGCCCGGCTGCTGACGCTTCTGGGTCAGATTCACGCGCTGGTGGATGAGGACTCCCAATTCATCATCGCCACCCATTCGCCCATTTTGATGGCCTATCCGGAGGCCCGCATTTACCAGCTATCGGAGGACGGCATTACTCCAACGGCCTACCGGGAGACCGAGCACTACTGCCTGACCCGGCGGTTTTTGGAGGACCCGGAACGGATGCTGCGGTATCTTTTCGCGGAGAATGAAGAATCGGAAAAGGAGTGACCGCCATGGTCTGTGAAAGCGGCGCAGTTCTGGAGCTGTTCCGGCAGGGTGCGTACCACGAAATTTATGAACGATACCTGCCTCTGCTCCGGCATATGCTGTATATTGAGACGGAAGAGGAATGGAACGATTTCGCGGCCCAGGCCGGCGCGCTGGAGGAACGGCCTGTAGCCCTCCATCTGTCCGCGCTGGCGGGGGACTGCCTCTGCCTGGGCGGCTACGAGGGGGATGTGTCTGAGCAAGTCCGCGCCTTTTTATCCTCCAAGCTCCCCCAGCGGCTGATGCTGCCGGACCTTCCCGTTGTTCTCGACCTGGACGAAATCAATGGAATGCTGGAACCTCAGCTGGAGCCCTATCAGCCCATTCTGGAGCCCCTGCGCTTCCGGCTTCGGGTGGAATTCGACGACACCTACTGCGCGGGAGAATACTTTTTATTTATGGAGCGGTATACGGCATAAGCCTGGACCGCAATGTTAGGAAGGACATGATTTATGGGTAAATTATTCGGAACAGACGGTATTCGCGGCGTAGTCAACCAGGGACTGGACGCCAAACTGGCCTTTCGGGTGGGTATGGCGGCGGCGCAGGTGCTCTCCAAGAAGAAGGGGAGCGGACGCCCCCGGTTCACCATCGGCAAGGATACCCGCATTTCCTCCGATTTGCTGGAGGGAGCCCTGGTTGCGGGGCTGTGCTCCGCCGGGGCGGACGTGCTCCATCTGGGGGTCATTCCCACCCCCGGTGTGGCCTGGGTCACGGTGGACACCGGGGCGGACGCGGGAATTGTCGTCTCCGCCTCCCACAATCCCTTTGAGCACAACGGCATTAAAATCTTCAACGGCCAGGGCTTCAAGCTCTCCGACGCTCTGGAGGGGGAGATTGAAGCTCTGGTATTGAGCGGCGAGGAGCTGCCCCTCCAGACCCATGGGGAGATTGGCCGGGTGGTCCACGCCCACGAGAAGGAGTGCCAGGATTATATTGGCTATCTGGCCTCCACGGTGGAGGGGACCCTTGCGGGGCCTCATATTTTGGTGGACTGCGCCAATGGCGCCGCTTCCGCCACCGCCGCCCGGCTGTTCGCACGCTTCCCCGGCCTGTACACCGATGTGATTCATGCCGGGCCCGACGGGGTGAACATCAACGACCAATGCGGCTCCACCCACCTGGAACGGCTCAAAGGCATGGTGACAGCGGGAGGATACGATCTGGGCGTGGCCTTCGACGGGGACGCGGACCGGTGCCTCATGGTAGATGAAACCGGGGAGGAAATCGACGGCGACCAGGTCATTGCCGCCTGCGGCCTGGACCTGAAGGAGCGGGGGCTTCTTCCCGGAAACGCTCTGGTGGCCACGGTCATGAGCAATCTGGGCTTCCATATCTTCTGCCGCAATCACGGCATTCAGCTGCTGTGTACCGACGTGGGGGACCGCAATGTGCTGGAGAAGCTGGACGCCTGCGGCTACGTTCTGGGCGGGGAGCAGTCGGGACACACCATCTTTCGCCGCTTCGCCACCACTGGGGACGGACAGCTGACCGCCCTGCAATTTTTGTCCCTGCTCTGCCGCACAGGCAAAAAGGCCTCGGAGCTGACAGCGGACTGCCGCCGGTATCCCCAGCTGCTCATTAACATCCCCGTGGCGGACAAGGCCAAGAAAGAGGCCGTCATGGCCGCAGCGGAGGTACAGGCCGCGGTAGGGGAGTGGGAGGACAAGCTGGCCGGAACAGGCCGGGTTTTGGTGCGCCCCTCGGGCACAGAAGCCCTGATTCGGGTCATGGTGGAGGCCCAGAGCGGGGAAGCCGCCCGGGAAGCGGCGGAGGCCTTGGCAAATGTAATAAAAAATTACTGAGTCAGAAGAATATTTTTGCATAAATACTTGACAAACAACGGTATAAGAGCGTATAATGTGCAAGGAGATTAGGCATGAGATTTGACGAACCCCGGCGAACAGAGTGCCCGGATGAAATGCTGTGCGCATTGGCCGCAGGGGGCGACCGCGTTGCGGAAGAAACCCTGGTCATACGGTATAACCGCTTAGTGCGCGTCTGTGCCCGGCCCTATTTTTTGGCGGGCGGCGACAGCGAGGACCTCATTCAAGAGGGGATGATGGGCCTGCTGGCAGCGGTGCGGGAGTATAAGGCGTCCCGGGGCGCGGCATTTCGTACGTATGCAGAGGTCTGTATTAAAAACCGTCTAGTCTCAGCGATCAAAGCAGCAGCGAGAGATAAGCATACACCGTTGAACAACTCTGTCCCCTTCGACCCCCCTCTTTTTAGCGGGAACGGCAGCCATTATGCTTATGGCACACACAACCCGGCGCTGGACGACCCGGAAGAGATTCTTCTTGGCCGGGAGGCGTTTCAGGAGCGTCTGCGTGTGCTGGAGGGCCAGTTGTCCGGGTTTGAAGCGCGTATCCTTCGGCTCTATCTCAACGGTCTGTCCTATTCCGAGATCGCGGCCGAGGTAAACAGGTCCCCCAAATCGGTGGACAACGCTGTCCAGCGCATCCGGCGCAAGTTGGCACAGCTCCATTCTTTTGGCGATTTCAGCGAGAGCTGAACGCAATATTACAACGTCCCAGCATAATCGGTTATTCCGGACCTGGGCAAAAGCAAAGAGAGGGTAAAATCATGTACGAAGACAAGACTCTGAAATGCAAGGACTGTGGCCAGGAGTTCGTGTTCACCGCCGGTGAGCAGGAGTTCTATGCCGAGCGCGGCTTCCAGAACGAGCCCCAGCGCTGCAAGGCCTGCCGTGACGCCCGCAAGGCCG